>NZ_JAKZGG010000001.1:0-352659 GCF_022549455.1 Acinetobacter sp. NIPH 1852
ATTTAGTTGAAAAACTAGTTACAATTCAGACCCAATGAAGCTAATCCGTTAATAACTCTTTGGTTCGTAAGTAAGGCACACACTGTGAAATTTAATTCACAACGTGATTAAGACCCCAAAACACCACAACAGTTTGCTGGCGACAATAGCAAGAGTGAACCACCTGATCCCTTCCCGAACTCAGAAGTGAAACCTCTTCGCGCTGATGGTAGTGTGGCACTTGCCATGTGAGAGTAAGTCATCGCCAGCTTTTAAATACAAAACCTCCCAACTTATGTTGGGAGGTTTTTTTTGTTATATACTTTTAATTATTTAAGATGTTTTCAATATGGTTTGGATAGTGGTACAAACATTTTCTTTTCCTTATGAAGCACAAATTGCAAAAACGCATTTAGAGGCGGCTGAGATTCCTGCTCAAATTGAAAATGAGCATATGATTAATATGAATTGGCTTTACTCTAATGCCTTGGGTGGCGTTCGGTTGTTAGTACCTGAGGTTTATGCAGATGAAGCAAAAGTGATTCTTGCAAAAGATTTTAGTGCTGAGCTAGAGCAAAAATTTGGTGTAAATGAAGAATGTTGTCCAAACTGTGGCAGTAAAAATATCGAAGCTTATATCAAAGGGAAGAAACCAGCTTATATCGTTTTCTTGTTAATTGGTTTTCCATTATTTTTTTATAAACATGGAAATAAATGTAAGCAATGCCAGTATTTTTGGAGTTAAGTCATTTTCGGTTATAATTTATTAGCAAATCTATCTAACATTAATAAATCATTTAGAGAATGAAAATGACCAAGAAAAAACAATTAGATGCTGAGCACACAGTTGCTTTATTGATAATCTTAAAAAAACGTTTTGAACAAAACATGCATCGCCATCAAGGAGTCGATTGGGTAGAAGTAGAAAATAGATTAAAGCAACAACCAGAAAAGTTATGGTCACTCAATCAAATGGAAGATACAGGTGGAGAGCCTGATGTAGTCATCTTGGACACTAAATCAAAAGAGATTGTATTTTGTGATTTTGCAGTAGAAGCTCCGAAGGGGCGTAGAAGCTTATGTTATGACCGCAAAGCTTTAGAGTCTCGAAAAGAGCACAAGCCTGAAAGTAATGCTATCGATATTGCTGAAATGATAGGGATTGAATTATTGACGGAAGAGCAATATAAACAACTACAATCGATTGAAAATTTTGATTTAAAAACCTCTAGTTGGGTGAAAACACCAGATGATATTCGTGCATTGGGTGGTGCTATTTTTTGTGATAGCCGCTATGGTCGAGTATTTACCTACCATAACGGAGCACAATCTTATTATGCAACTCGCGGATTTCGTGGTCTATTAAAAATCTAAATAAGCTTAATGTGAAATGCCTCCTATAAAGAAATTTAAAGTTTTAGGTGGGGGTATTTTTATCTTTTAATTGTGCCAAGCGCTTGCTTGGTTTTGGTGATTTTGATACCTTAGTGCTCATATAAATATTCGAAAACGATGATCAATAATTGCTAGGAAGCACAATATGCAACTTAATCCGATGTATTACACCGAACAACATCTTGCATTTGCAGAGAGCATAAAGCGTTTTGTGGAAAAAGAGATCAGTCCATTTATTAATGAGTGGGATGAAGCAGAAACTTTTCCTCGTGAGCTCTATAAGAAAGCTGCGGACATTGGTTTGCTAGGTGTTGGTTTTGATGAGCAATATGGTGGGGTTGCGGATACAGATGCCTTTTATACCTTATTAGCTTCTATTGAACTCGCAAAGTGCGCATCAGGAGGGTTAACTGCTTCGTTATTATCTCATACCATTGGTACGCCACCGATTCAGCATTTTGCTAATGAAGCGGTGAAAGCTGAGGTATTGCCACAGATTTTGTCGGGTGAAAAAATCTCTGCCTTGGCGATTACTGAACCTGGTGGTGGATCGGATGTGGCAGCATTAAAAACTAAAGCCGTTCGTGACGGTGATTATTATGTCGTCAGTGGCGAAAAGACTTTTATTACTTCTGGAATGCGAGCTGATTACTATACGGTCGCGGTACGTACCGATCCAGATGCCAAGGGTGCAAATGGGATTTCAATGCTGCTGATCGATGCTCATAGTGCAGGCATTACCAAGACTAAACTAGATAAGATGGGGTGGTGGGCTTCGGATACGGCACATTTACATTTTGACAATGTTCGAGTTCCTGCAACGAATTTGTTGGGTGCAGAGAATATGGGCTTTTTTGTGATTATGAATAATTTTAATATGGAGCGCTTTTTCCTTGCAGCCAGTAGTTATGGCTTTGCCTTGGTGTGTTATGAGGAAGCTTTAGATTGGGCAAAACAGCGTCAGACTTTTGGTAAACGACTCATTGACCATCAAGTTGTTCGCCATAAATTGGTCGATATGGCGACTCGTTTAACCTCAACACGTGCTTTATTGGAAGATACGGCTTATCGTCTAGGCAAACCCGAATTACAAGGCAATGAGTTGATCGCACAAATTTGTATGCTCAAGAATGTTGCTACGCAAACTATGCAATTTTGTGCCGATGCTGCGGTGCAAACTTTAGGTGGCATGGGCTTTATGCGTGGGATGAAATCTGAACGTATTTACCGTGAAGTTAAAGTGAATATGATTGGTGGCGGAGCAGAAGAAATTATGAAAGATCTAGCCAGTCGTCAGCTTGGATATTAATGCCGGACGATTAATTTAAGAGTAACTTGTTCAAGGAAAATAATAACATGGATGGTTTATCTTTAAACCCAATTTACTATACGGAAGAACATCGTGCTTTTGCGGATAGTGTCAAAAGGTTCGTAGAAAAAGAAATTTCGCCATTTGTGACTGAATGGGATGAAGCGGAAACATTCCCTCGTGAGCTGTATCAAAAAGCGGCGAGTGTTGGATTACTCGGTTTGGGCTTTGATGCGGAACATGGTGGGATTCCAGAGGCAGATGCTTTTCATGTCTTGTTAGCAGCGATTGAAATGGCAAAAGCGGCTTCGGGAGGCGTACATATTTCGCTGATGATTCATAGTATTGGCACACCACCGATTCATCATTTTGCCAAACAACAGATCAGAGATGAGGTGATGCCGCAAATTATTGCAGGGGAGAAAATCTCTGCTTTGGCAATTACTGAACCAAGTGGTGGTTCAGATGTAGCAGCGTTAAAAACCAAAGCTGTTCGTGAGGGTGATTATTACATTCTCAATGGGGAAAAAACCTTTATTACTTCGGGAATGCGAGCCGATTATTATACGGTTGCAGTGCGTACTGATCCTGATGCGAAAGGTGCAAAAGGCATTTCGATGTTATTGGTGGATGCTCATAGCGTAGGCATTAGCAAAACGCCATTAAAGAAAATGGGGTGGTGGGCATCGGATACTGCTCACTTACATTTCGACAATGTGAAAGTGCCAGTCAATCATTTATTGGGCGAAGAAAATGCTGGTTTTAAAGTGATTATGAATAACTTTAATATGGAGCGTTTTTGGTTGGGGGCGATTGCCTATGGTTATGCTTTGGTCTGCTATGAAGAGGCTTTGGATTGGGCAAAACAGCGTCAGACTTTTGGTAAGCGTTTAGTTGACCATCAAGTCGTTCGCCATAAGTTGGTGGATATGGCAACGCAACTGACTGCGACACGAGCATTGTTGGAAGATACTGCTTACCGAATGGGACAGGGAGAGCAGCAAGGTGCAGAGCTAGTCGCTCAAATCTCGATGCTGAAGAACGTAGCAACTCGTACCATGCAATTTTGTGCAGATGCTGCGGTGCAGACTCTAGGTGGAATGGGCTTTATGCGTGGCATGAAATCTGAACGGATTTATCGTGAAGTGAAGGTAAATATGATTGGTGGTGGTGCGGAAGAAATTATGAAAGATTTGATTAGTAAGCAATTGGGATATTAACTGTAAAAATAGGCAACGTCAAAGTTGCCTATTAAATTAATTTTCTTCTAGACGATTTAATAAGAATTCAGTAATGATACCTACTGCTTGGATGATATTATGAGACTCATAATTATTCAGGTTGGAAGTATAAATTCTACCGTGGCCAGTACCTTCTTTATTGCGTATAATATTAATACTGGTCGCTAGTTTGAATAGAGCTCTTTCATAGTCCTTAATTGCCGATTCACCAGCTTGTTTGGGTGTTTCAGGAGTAGTCATTTCTAATGCAGCATAAGCCTGTCCCATAAGAGTAGGAAAGTTTGCGTTTGCAGTATGACTACCGAATTTCGTTTGTATGATATGTTTTGCTGTAGCCTCTAATAAATCTTTCCCTGTTCCTGAGAGTAATGCTGCATCTTCGGAACCTTGCTTTGCTCGATTTGCATATGATTTTAATGCGAGAGTAAGATTTTTTCCTGATAGATTTTCTAGAGTTTTAGTATGTAAATCTCCATGTTCAGATAAAATTATTCCGTGAAAGTCTAGAATATTTATCATATTTTTGATTTCTTCTTTCCCTACAAAATTTTGAGAGTTTTCTCTAAATCCCCCAGATGCTTTAATAAGACTAAGAATTGAATGAATCAGTTTGCTTCCATTTCTAGGTTTATATTCTAACGCCCAACTTAAAGTGGCTCTTAATCTTTTAGCTTTACCAACCGTTTGTCCTAAATGTTTGGGGTCTCCTTCTAATAAACTTGCCTTTTTTATATAAAAATCTAAATCGGAATGTGTTGGTTCTCTTGATGTAACCTGTGAATCATCAATTAATTTTGAAATGGCAACAATAATATCATCAGCTATTGGTATTTCCATTTTTACCTCATTTTTTATTAAATTTAAAATAAAACACTAGCTTTATAACTCATTTCAAAGCCATTTCCCAAACCATTTCCGTCAACTCATCAATCTTTACTTTGCCTTCTGGTCTGTACCACGTCACTGTCCAAGAAATAGAACCACCAACCAAACGTCGCCAGATAAAAGCATCATGTTTGACCTTGCCTTGAGTGCGTAATTTTTCGATGACATCGAGCCAAACTTGCTCATACTCATTCCGCATTTTCAAAAGATAATCTTGTTTTTCTTTAGATAAAGCGAACCATTCATGTACCAATACTGCCATTGCAGCACCTGTATCACCTGTAATTGAAATCAACTCAGCTTTGATTAAATCACGTAATTGTTGTTCTGGATCATTTGAGCGTTCAGCCGCTTCTTTTAGACGAGCAAAGTTATAAATGATGGTTTGCTCCATCACTGTCGCTAAAATTTCGTCTTTGCTTTTGAAGTGATGGAATAGGCTGCCCGATTGAATACCAATAAATTCACCGAGTTGGCGGACGGTAGTTTTGTCATAACCTTGTTTATAAAACAAATAAGCGGCACCAAGCAGCAAACGTCCACGAGGGCTGTCATCAAAACAAACAATTTTGGGTATTTGCTCAATTGAAGTTGCGATCATGCCAGTCCGTTATCCCGTTAAATCTAAGTGTATTGTAACAAAATTCATTTCATGAATTGTCTTATCTTTTTATAACAAGCATTTGCTTATAAAAGTCCTTTTTTGCCAATACAGCATATCATTATGCACTTTACAAACCAAGCACTTGCTTGGTAATGTTAAGGTGTTTCTGAAATAACAATGAGAAAGCTCATGACAAGCGTCAAACAGGATGACCAGAAAGTAGTAAAAATTGGCTGTGCTTCAGGCTTTTGGGGAGATACCAATACCGCTGCTTTCCAATTGGTGCACCTTAGTGATATTAACTATTTAGTCTTTGATTATCTGTCTGAAATCACCATGTCGATTATGGCAAAAGCGATGATGAATGATCCAAGTCATGGTTATGCATTGGATTTTGTTAGTCGGGTGATGTCTCCTTTAATCAATAAAATTGCTGAGAAAAAAATTAAAGTCATCAGCAATGCAGGTGGCGTCAATCCATTGGCATGTCGTGATGCCTTACAAAAAATTATTGATGAGAAAGGCTTAGATCTAAAAGTTGCGGTGATACTTGGTGATGATGTGTTGCCAAAACATGCTGAATTATTAAAACAAAATGTGAAAGAAATGTTTAATGGCGAGCCTTTGCCAGCTCATGTCGCTAGTAGTAATGCTTATCTAGGTGCAGTTGCGATTCGTGATGCTTTGGACTTAGGCGCGGATATCGTGATTACAGGGCGTGTGGTGGATTCGGCTGTTGTTCTGGCTCCTTTGCTACATGAGTACAAATGGTCGTTGGATGATTATGACAAGCTTGCACAAGGCTGTTTAGCTGGACATGTAATTGAATGCGGTGCGCAATGTACAGGCGGTAATTTTACCGATTGGCGTTTGGTTGAAGGCTTTGACAACATGGGATTTCCAATTGTTGAAGTCAGTGCCGATGCTTCATTCATTGTGACTAAACCACAGGGCACAGGTGGTTTAGTGTCGACCGCTACGGTTGCCGAACAGATTGTTTATGAGATTGGCGATCCTCAAGCTTACTATTTACCTGATGTGACCACAGATTTTAGCCAAGCTCATTTAGAGCAAGTCGGCGAGCATCGCGTAAAAGTGACTGGTGCGACAGGACGAGCGCCTACACCACAATATAAAGTCAGTGCGACCTATGCGGATGGTTATCGTGTCTTGGTTAGTTTCCTTATTGCTGGACGCGAAGCTCCTGAGAAAGCGCAAGTGATTGCGGATGCGATCATCAATAAATGTGAACGTGTCCTCGCATTGCGTTCAGTACCACCATTTAGTGAAAAATCTGTCGAAATTCTAGGGATTGAAAGTACTTATGGCGCACACGCTAAAGTCAAAGATAGTCGTGAAGTCGTGGTGAAGATTGCAGTTAAGCATATGTTTAAAGAAGCCTGTATGTTCTTTGCATCTGAGATTGCTCAAGCATCAACAGGCATGGCACCTGCTTTAGCAGGCATTGTAGGTGGGCGTCCTAAAGCATCGGCAGTGGTCAAATTATTCTCTTTCCTGATTGATAAAGATCAAATCAAGGTTGAGGTGGATTTTGCAGGACAGCGTCATCCTGTGCAGATTCCAACAGGTTCAGTAACACAAGATTTTGTTTCCCATTCAGTTGGTGAGGTCGCAACCTATCAAGGCGATGAGATTGAGGTGCCTTTAATTGATGTTGCTCATGCACGTAGCGGTGATAAAGGTAACCATAGCAATATTGGTGTGATTGCACGTAAAGCGGAATATTTACCTTGGATTCGGGCTGCATTGACTGAGGGCAGTGTTGCTGAATATATGCAGCATGTTTTAGATCCTGAAAAATCCAAGGTGATTCGTTATGAGTTACCTGCGATGAATGCATTGAATTTTATGTTGGAAAATGCGCTAGGTGGCGGCGGAATTGCCAGTTTACGTATTGATCCACAAGGCAAGGCATTTGCGCAGCAATTATTGGATATGCCAGTGAAAATCCCAGCAAAGTTGTTAGAAAAATAAAGTAAAGGATGTAGAGCAAAATGAGTTATCAATCAATTTTTAGAACCGATGCATTTGCCGATAAAGTGATTATCGTTACAGGCGGTGGTTCTGGTATTGGCCGCTGTACGGCACACGAGCTGGCATCTTTGGGTGCGCAAGTCGTGATCACAGGGCGCAAAATTGAAAAGCTGGAAAAAGTTAGCCAAGAAATCATAGAGGACGGTGGCAAAGTCCATTTCATCGTTTGCGATAACCGTGATGAAGAACAAGTCAAAAGTATGATTGCTGAAGTCATTGAAAAATTTGGCAAGCTCGATGGTTTAGTAAATAACGCTGGTGGTCAGTTTCCTTCTGCACTCGAAAATATTTCTGCCAATGGCTTTGATGCTGTGGTCCGTAACAATCTGCACTCTACATTCTATTTAATGCGTGAAGCTTATAATCAATGGATGGCAAAGCATGGTGGCAGTATCGTCAACATGACCGCAGATATGTGGGGCGGTATGCCGGGTATGGGGCATTCAGGAGCGGCTCGTTCAGGGGTAGATAACCTAACCAAAACGGCTTCGGTGGAATGGGGTAAATCAGGCGTACGTGTTAATGCAGTTGCACCAGGTTGGATTATTTCCTCTGGTATGGATAACTACAGCGGTGACTTTGCCAAAGTCATTATTCCAAGTTTGGCAAGCAACGTTCCTTTAAAACGTATGGGGACGGAATCTGAAATTTCTTCAGCGATTTGTTATTTACTTTCTGATGCAGCGGCTTTTGTTTCAGGCGTGACTTTACGTATTGACGGTGCAGCTTCACAAGGTACGCGCATGTACCCATTGGCGGATGCCACCAACAATGAAGCATTTAATGGTTTCCACCGTGCATTTATTCCAGATATTTTTAAAAATACAGATGGAGAATAAATGATGACTATTCTTCAATCTGAAATCGCTGTAGGTAGTGAGCAATACGAGCAAAACCGTGAAGCGTTATTAAGTCAGCTTGCAGACGTTCGTGCTGTACAGCAAAAAAGCATTGATAAATCCTATGCTGCAAAACCGAAGTTTGACAAGAAAGGCAAAATCTTGCCGCATGAACGTATACGTTTATTGCTGGATGCTGATTCACCATTTGTCGAGCTGTGTGGCTTAGTCGGCTACAACATGCATGATGATAAAGATGGTTCTGAAGCTGGTGGTGGCATCATTGCTGGGATTGGCTTTGTGAGCGGTGTCCGCGCTTTAGTGTCTGCCAGTAATAGTGCCATCAAAGGCGGTACTATGTCGCCGATGGGTGTTCAGAAAACCTTGCGTTTGCAAAAAATTGCGCTTGAACAAAAGTTACCGATGGTGACCTTGACTGAAAGTGGTGGGGCAAACTTAAATTATGCCGCAGAAGTATTTACCTATGGCGGAATGACTTTTGCCAATCAAGCTCGATTATCTGCAACAGGCATTCCGCAAGTCGCAGTCGTACATGGCAATGCAACCGCAGGCGGGGCATATCAACCAGGTCTATCTGACTATGTGATCGCGGTGCGCAAGCAAACTGAAATGTTGTTGGCAGGTCCACCTTTGTTGCTGGCTGCAACAGGTGAAGTGGCAACAGCTGAAGAACTGGGTGGTGCAGAAATGCATACCCAAGTTTCAGGGGTAGCGGAATATCTTGCTGAAAATGATGCCGATGGTATTCGTTTGGCACGAGAAATTTTTGAGCATTTGAACTGGAAAGAACAAACCACACGTCTCAATCAAGAATACAAAGAACCTCGTTATTCAGCAGAAGAGCTATTAGGTATCATCCCGCAAGACCCAAAACAACCTTTCGATATGAAAGAAATCGTGGCTCGCATTATTGATGATTCTGATTTTCTGGAGTTTAAACAGGAATACGATGCTTTAACGGTATGTGGCTGGGCAAAAATGGGTGGGGTACATATTGGTATCATTACCAATAATGGTCCAATTACACCACAAGGTGCAGTTAAAGCGGCACAATTTATCCATCTCTGTGAGCAGACCCAACGTCCGCTTTTATTTTTGCATAACACTACAGGTTTTATGGTGGGAACAGATGCGGAACAGAACGGCATCATTAAGCATGGTTCCAAGTTGATTCAGGCCGTTGCCAATGCCACTGTGCCTAAAATTTCGATCATTGTTGCTGGCTCTTATGGTGCAGGTAACTATGCAATGTGCGGACGAAGTCTTTCACCGAGCTTTATTTTTGCGTGGCCAAACTCACATGTCGCGGTCATGGGATCAGCACAGGCCGGCAAGGTGTTGCGTATCGTTGCTGAGGGTAAGCAAAAAGCTTCTGGCATGGAACCAAATCCGCAAATGTTGGATTTTCTTGAGCAAAGTACTGCCATGAAACTTGAGCAGCAGTCGACTGCCTTATTCAACACTGCAATGCTGCATGATGATGGCATTATCGATCCAAGAGATACGCGTAAGGTCCTGATCTTTCTATTGCAAACCATATATGAAGCACAACAACGTGAGTTGAATCCAACCCGATTTGGTGTGTCGAGATTTTAAGAAATCTCCCCTGAGGACAACGTTCCGCAAGTCAGGAGGGATTAATGAATATTAAATTTAAGGAAAAAAACAATGAAATTTACCGCAGAGCATGATGCCTTACGTCGCACTACACGCCAGTTTGTAGAAAATGAATTGAATCCATTTATTCCAGAGTGGGAGGAAGCAGGACGTTTTCCAATTCATGATGTGTTTAAAAAAATGGGGAATTTGGGTTTATTAGGCATCTGTAAACCTGAAGAAAATGGCGGTTTGGGCTTAGATTATTCTTATAACCTTGTGGTGGCAGAAGAGTTAGGTCGTGCAGCATGTGGCGGTGTACCGCTTGCGATTGGTGTGCAAACTGATATGGCAACGCCTGCGCTTGCTCGCTTTGGTAGTAAAGAACTTCGAGATGAATTTCTCAATCCAGCCATTTTGGGTGAGTATGTCGCTGCGATTGCTGTTTCAGAAGTACATGCGGGTTCTGATGTTGCCGCGATTAAAACCACAGCCAAAAAAGATGGCGACGACTATGTGATCAATGGTAGCAAAATGTGGATTACCAACTCGCTCCAAGCGGATTTCTTTTGTCTACTTGCCAACACATCTGATGACAAACCACATGTCAATAAATCGATGATCATTGTACCTGCCAAGACCGCAGGAATTAGTTTTTCAGAGCCACTGAATAAGTTGGGAATGCGTTCGACCACAACCGCCCAAGTTTATTTTGACAATGTGCGCGTACCGCAACGTAATCTCGTTGGTGCGGAAGGCATGGGCTTTATGATGCAAATGATGCAGTTCCAAGAAGAGCGTATGTGGGCATGTGCCAATGCGGTCGGTGGTATGGAAAAAGTGATTCAGCAAACCATTGATTATGCGAAAGAGCGGACGACATTTGGTCAGCCATTGATTAATAATCAATATGTGCATTTTCGTTTTGCAGAGCTGATGACTGAAGTTGAAGCATTGCGAGCACTGACGAATCAAGCCTGTGAACAACATATTGCAGGGGAAAATGTCACCATGTTGGCATCAATGGCAAAACTCAAAGCAGGGCGTTTAAGTCGTGAAGTGGCAGATAGCTGCCTGCAATATTGGGGGGGGAATGGTTTCATGTGGGATAACCCAGCATCGCAATTGTTCCGTGATGGGCGTTTAGGCTCGATTGGTGGTGGTGCGGATGAGATTATGCTGGGGATCATTTGTAAGCTGATGGATATCTTGCCGAAGAAACAGAAGAACTAGGAGAAGAAAGATGACACTTTCAGCTTCACTTGCGAGTTTAGATACCGATGACAGCATTCAACTTGAACAACAAGGCGGTATTTTAACTTTTTGGCTGAATCGTCCTGAGAGTCGTAATGCCATGAGTTTAAATATGGTCAATGCCATTCAACAGGTGTTTGCGCATATTGCCGATGATGCTTCGATTCGCGCCGTGATTCTGCGCGGTAAAGGCGGTCACTTCTGTGCAGGAGGTGACATCAAAGATATGGCGGCACTTCGTGCAGAAGCTGCCAATGCTGGTAGTTTACAGCCTTATGTTGATTTTAATCGTCGTTTTGGTGCCATGATTGAACAGGTGGATCAAGCACCGCAAACTGTGGTGGTCGTGCTTGAGGGTGCAGTATTGGGCGGTGGTTTTGGTTTGGCTTGTGTCTCTGATATTGCGATTAGCCGTAACGATGCCCAATTTGGTTTGCCTGAAACAGGGCTGGGCATTTTACCTGCGCAAATCGCGCCTTTTGTGGTGAAACGTATTGGTCTGACTCAAGCGCGTCGTTTGGCATTGTTGGGTTTACGTTTTAATGGTGAGGCTGCATTGAAGTTTGGTGTGGTGCATGAAGTCGCACAGGATGATACCGAGCTAGAACAACAGCTTGCTGAAACGATCCAACTGATTAAGCGTGCTGCACCATTGGCCTCTCGTGCAACCAAAGCCTTATTACATCGCACGTTAAATGAACCTTTGACTGAACTTTTGGATGATGCTGCACAGCAGTTTGCACAAGCGGTCGGTGGTACAGAAGGCCAAGAGGGCACAATGGCATTTATTCAAAAACGTTTGCCAAATTGGGTGGAATAAATCTTTCTTTGAAATAGTAGGGATATCAAATTTAACCTCACCCTAGCCCTCTCCTAAAAGGAGAGGGAACACTACGAAATCAAATAAGCCATTGGATTCGTGAAAGTCTCCCTCCTTTTAGGAGGGAGATTTAGAGGGAGGTTTTATGAGAACTTGATAGCCCTACTGAAAAAAGGGAGCTTGGGGGATTTAAATAATGAAATTTTCAAAAGTATTAGTGGCCAACCGTGGCGAAATTGCAGTGCGGGTGATGGAAACGGCCAAAGCAATGGGCTATCAAACCGTTGCTGTATATTCCGATGCTGATGCCAATGCCCGACATGTCCAGGTTGCAGACGAAGCTGTGTATATCGGTGCATCTAAAGTTTCAGAATCTTATCTGTCGATTGCCAATATTATTGAAGCGTGCCAAAAGACAGGTGCTGATGCGGTCCATCCAGGATATGGTTTTTTGTCAGAAAATACTGACTTTGCACAAGCCTGCAGTGATCATGGTATTACCTTTATTGGTCCGAATGCCGCAGCTATTCATTTGATGGGTAGCAAGCGTTTATCCAAAATTGCCATGATTGAGGCTGGTGTACTGTGTGTACCGGGCTATGAAGGCGATCAGCAGGATATTGATTACTTGGCTGAACAAGCAGAAAAAATTGGTTTCCCATTGATGGTGAAAGCATCTGCTGGCGGTGGCGGGCGCGGTATGCGTTTGGTACACCAATCTGCAGACGTGTTGGAAGCTTTGAAAACGGCACGTTCTGAAGCTGAAAATGCCTTTGGTTCAGGCGAGCTGATTATTGAAAAAGCGGTCATCGCACCTCGCCATGTTGAGATACAAGTGTTTGGGGATACGCATGGTCATTATGTGTATTTGTTCGAACGTGATTGTTCGATTCAACGCCGTCATCAGAAGGTGGTTGAGGAAGCACCTTGTCCAGTCATGACCCCTGAATTACGCCAAAAAATGGGTGAGGCTGCGGTTGCTGCGGCCAAAGCTTGTGATTACATCGGTGCGGGTACGGTAGAGTTTCTACTTGATCAATCAGGCGAGTTTTATTTCTTGGAAATGAACACGCGTTTGCAAGTTGAACACCCCGTGACAGAAATGATTACTGGGCTTGATTTGGTTGAATGGCAATTACGAGTCGCCAATGGTGAAACTTTACCATTACAGCAACATGAATTGACTTTAAATGGTCATGCGATCGAAGTACGTTTGTATGCTGAAGATCCGCGTCAGGATTTTTTACCGCAAACAGGCAAAGTGTTACGTTGGCAACCTGCGGAGTTGCCGAATGTTCGTATTGATCATGGCATGTTGGAGCAAGGTGAAATTAGCCCATTCTATGACCCGATGGTGGCTAAAGTGATTGCCTATGGCAAAACACGTCAGGATGCAGTTCGTCTACTGGCGAGAGCCGTCGATGATTGCGTGCTTTTGGGCGTGAATAGTAATAAACAATTCCTGTCTAATTTGTTACGTCATCCGATTATTGTCGCTGGGGATACCAATACCGCGTTTATCCAGCAGCACTTTCAGGATGATGTGAGTCTGCATCAGCAAGTGTTAGAGGTTGAAACTTTGGCTGTTGCTGCCGCATTATTTACTCAACAAAATCAGTCCAATCAAGCGTGGCAAACCGGCGTTTCAGTTCCGTTCCCATTAAGATTGAAATATGCCGATCAGCAACTATTGTTGCATGTTCAGTCAAATCATCATCAAGTCACGGTTCAACTATGCGACCAACATGCTACGGTTGATTTGATCGATATTGTTGACGGGACAATTGTCTATCAAGCCAATGGTATACGCCGTAAGCTGAATTATGTTTTGGATCAGAATCAACTGTATTTAGATGCAGGCAATGGCAACATTGTGATTGAAAATAGCACCTATGCAGCGCCTGAAGCCGCAGAGGTTATTGGTGATGGCAAAATCCGTGCACCTATGGATGGTGCAATCGTTAATCTTTTGGTCAATGTCGGTGATACGGTGAGCAAAGGGCAGACCTTATTGGTGTTGGAAGCAATGAAGATTCAGCAACAAATCAAGTCTGATGTTGATGGGGTTGTTGATGAGTTAATTGGCCAAGTCGGACAACAAGTGAAAAAACGGCAATTACTGTTAAATGTTTCGATTGCCTAATCCATATTGAATAAAAAGCTAGGTCAATCGACCTAGCTTTTTAATAAGGCGAATACAGGTGCTAATGAGCTTGTATTATTTCCTTTTAATTCCTGTGTCGCAAATTCTGCTAAAGCTTGTTCATGTGCAAGTAAATATTTTAGAAAATCTTGGGTATCGGCTCCAGCATGTTGATTCATGCGTTCAAAGGTCGCCATAAATGGTTTTGTGCCTTGTTTGAGTAAGCGCATGGCAAGTTTCCAAGGGAGCTTTGCCATTGCAATACCCGATGCTTTGGCCTGTAGTTTGACATGAGGTCGAATTGAAGCCGTTTGGCCTTGTTCTTTTAAAAACAGTTGGAGTTTTTGCAGTGTTTGGGTTTCCAGTTGCGCCAATATTTGCCATTTGTGTTGTTGGTCAACAGAACGCGTGTACTTAGCTGCATTGAGAAAAATCAATTCACCCAATATTTCCGATTCAAGTGCAATATTGAGATCTTGTTGATAATTTGGATAAGTCATTCCTTTGATTTCCATAAAAAATTAAGCGTGATTGTGCAAGGTGAATGTCTGTCTATGAATCAGTATAAGTAAAAAATCCCAGCGGTGAAATAGTGACCACCCCGATTAGTGGGATGGTACTTATTTTATGGGAACATGCTTGATCTTAATGTTTCTAGTCGCTGTTGATACTGTTGCTGCCACTCGGCCTCTGAGAGCTGATTTTTCAAAGGTTGCATGTCTTGTTGTAATTGTTGTAATGCTTGCTGGTATTGATTCACTTGTTGCTGTTGTTGTATTTCACGTTGATCTCGACGTTGAATGTCTTGTCGTTCCTGTTCCGTGAGATAACGTTGCTGCAAGATCTGTTTTAAACGTTCAGTCTCGGCAGAATTGTTGTGGTTTTGATTGAGTAATTCAATGGATTGTTCATACAGTCCAATTTTGCTTTGTTGTTGAGTTGCATCTGGATATCGACGTTGCAATTCCTCGAAAGCTTTTAAACGTTGTTCTGCATTCAGATCTCTATTTTGCTTAATCTCTGCATAAGCAAATTTGTAATCCGCATAATTACGCTCTTGTCCAAAACCAAGCATCGCTTCAGCTTTTCCCAGCATTTGTTCTCTTAATTTCCATAAAGCATTGAAACGTTCTTGCGGAGATAAGGAGGTTGAAAGCACTGTAATTTGCATGTGCTGTTCATATTGCGGCATACGTTTTAATAAATTTTCAACCAAATGCGCAAATTCTTGGTCAGGATAATCTGCCAATGCTTTTGCTAAAGCCGCATTACAGTCTTGTACATGACAATTCGCTTTAAAGTCATTCAAAAATTGAGTGATATTTCCAGGTTGCTTCTGAAGCACTTGTAATTGTCTCAATAAGGATTCTTGAAAAAGCTCATCTGTGGTTTTATTCTGCATAGTTCCATCTGTCGAATGCGTTGTTGAATCATCAGAGAATGGCATGGTTTGGCTTTGCTGGATTGCAGCGGAAGAGGCGCTGCTCTTCCAGACTACAATTCCGACCAAGACCAGTAAAACAATAACGATTGTCAGTAATAGTCTTTTATTCATCCACAGTATTCCGTTTTATGGATTGTAGTTAAAATGTCCCATTACAGGGAAATGGTCAGAAAGATCCCATGTCATAAATAGTGGGTCTGCGGTAGAACGTAAAATACGAACATCATTACGCGATTGAATCGGTTGGCGATGCGTATTTGAAGAAACCACATAATCCAAGTATTCAACCGTTGTGCCACCTGAACCTGCTGCGCCAGCGAGTTTATTAATACGAGGATCAAATGTAGATTCGGTATAACCTGTGCTGACGGGTGCTGTCGCATTTAGGTTGGTAAGCATGTCTTGATAATCTTGCGGCCATAACAGCTTGTTGACATTAAAGTCTCCGCCCATCAATACAGCATCAAAACTCGGGATATTTTGTTGGTTGATTAACTGACGAATTTGCTGGAATTGAACTTGGCGTAACGCACGTGCTTCGGTGGTATCAAACGATGCGGTATGCGTTGAGGTCACATGATAGGCTTTACCATTTTTGATAATTTCCGCATACAACACGCCTTTATCCGCAAAACAATCTGTTCCTGTACAATCTGGATAAATCTGTTGTGCTGTTTTCACAATAGGATAACGACTGACGATCACGAGCCCACTATCAAATAAGTTATAACCTGAACCGACTGGGATATGTGTTTGATATGGATATTGTTGTGCCAGTTGATTCAACATCCCTGTACGAGAAGATGCAAATGCTTCTTGCATTAAAATCACATCATAACCATTTAAATGATTTGGAAGTTCTGCTAAACGCTCACTAATTTTACTTGCAACCATGGGCAGTGCGTAAATGTTATAGGACAGTACTTTTAATTCATCTGCACTGCTTGAGATCGGTTCTTGGACAGTGTTTTGATGGATGGTGTAATGAAAATCATCGTAACCGCCTGTATATACGGCTTTAACCGCAGCCTGTGCCGATAAGCCTGCATAAGTAGTATTGATGCGATGAACATTGCGATCAGTATACCAAGGTGATGTAGTAGATGCCGTTTGGATGCCGTGCTTGATGGTACTTCCAGACCAAGTCCCCGTCATCGATTGTTTGAATGTTACTTGCGAGCTTCCACTTGAAACAACCGTATCAAAATTATAAGTCTGTCCAGATTTTAATCCTGAATAACGATTCATGCGCAGCACACGCTTGGTTTCATAAGGCGCAAGTTGTGTTGCTTCTTGTGCCCACTGGTTTCCTTGTTCTAATGTTTGACTACCAGTATGGTTGACTTGTATTGATACAGTTTCAGGTGTGGTATTGGTAATGAACACATAAGAATCTGCCAGTGTATCTTGCATGGCAAAAGTACCCATCAGTAGTGTTGTTGCTACACTGAATTTAATATTTTTCAGCCCCATTTAATGTTTCTCCTTGTTGATAGTGCATTGCGTTGATGAATCGCTTCAATCAAGCAATCTTGTTGGTTTTCATTTTTGAAAATTAGTGTTGTTATTTGTTCGCAAATTATCATAATAAAATTTTGTTGCTAAATCATGTAATTTTTAAACCGTTCGTCTGATTCAGGAAAAATCATCTATATAGATGATTTTGAAATAGTCATTCGCTAATGTTTTTTGATTGCTACGATAAACTTGATGGGAGGTGTAGGTTCGAATATGAAAATTTATTATCTATTGATAGATTTTTTATACAAATAAAAAAATCTGACAGGGAGGTTGCCCCCTGACAGATTGAGTAAAGTAAATGAGAGGATTAAGCTTGATCTGCTGCGCTGATGGCTGCACTGGCTTGTTTGAGGCTATATAGCAATTGCCCTAGAAGAACATCTTTATTGCTTAACGTCACCATGACCATTGGGTGATGGGGAGAGGGAATCGCCGTCAGTATCGCTTTGCCATTTTCTGCATCTAAGGTAATACTTTGACATCCTGTGAGTTGGATCTCATTGAGAAAAGCACTGACCATCGCCAGTATTGAGCTGCTTACCGCTGCCAGTTTGCTACTGTTATATGGATTTTTTTTATAAATCGAAGCAAGCTCAAAACCATCGGTAGAGCAAAGCATAATGTAGTCAATGCCTCGAATATTGATCAAAATATCATTGGCTTGCGCTTTCGCAAACTGAATAAGTTCTTTTGGCGCGGTACGTTGTTGGCTGGGAATACTGAGCATAATTCTTCTCTTTTATAAAGTGATTAATTGGTCGCTTTTAAATTGACTTCTAGTGTGGCAATCAGTGATTCAATCATGAGCAGGATATGTTCTTGTTTACGGGCATCTATAAAAAATAGTGGGTATTGATAGTTGTTTTGGATTAACCAATCTCGATAGATTGACGTGGGCTGTCCTTTGTTTTCATCTACGTGTGTAACACCAATCGAGATGTTTTGCGTATAGTCTTTAAATCGATCTAAATAGCCTTCAAGTTCTTCCAGTGGAACTTTACTATTGTGATCGACCAGTAGCACCACACCCAGTGCACCTTGGCAAATGACAGGCCAAATAAAGTCAAAACGTGTTTGCCCTGGCGTGCCATAAAGACCGATTTTTACGCCATCATCAAGTGTGATTTCGCCGTAATCAATCCCTACAGTCGTTTCTACTTTATTATGCGCTTGGGTATCCGTATTGAATGCTTCCGTGGCAAGTACTGGAATTTCCGAGAGAGATTTGATCGCTTCAGTTTTCCCTGAACCCATACTTCCTGCGAAAACAATTTTATATTGTTGAAGTATCATGTCATTCCTTAAAGACCAAAACGGCGTCTAATTTTGCCGAAAAATTTATTTAAAAAACCGTGTTGCTCAGTCGTTTGTTCGGCGGTCTCTGTTTGTAAATAATGGCTTTCTGAAGCCGAGACGATGCCGCCGTTGCTCGAAACGATGCAAGCAGAAATAAATTGTTGAACTGTTTGAATCGGTAATTTTAATTGTGTGGCAACCTGACCAAGTTGAGCACCTTGGATAAAACATGCTGAAAGTTGTAGGATGGTTTTACGATCATTGTGCTGAGCAGGCTGTGGCCAAAAATCGAGTTTGTAATACTCACTTTCGCTAGGGGCGAGGCGCTGAAATTCGACAGAATGCCAAAAAAGATTCCATAACCAGTCTTGTAAGTTGTATTCCACTTTACGCGACACTTTGGTGAAATCGGACGTTGTGGCAAATTCATAATTAAAACTATGGTTAGTTTGTGTATGGGTACGTGTCGGTTCTAGCCAAGCAATTTGGCTGCGTGTATCAATAATCGCTAAAGTCCCGTGATCATCAAAAAGATGCAGACGAGCATTTTCTGGATTTAACATCTCTGTTAAAAACTTTTGATTGATGGCATTGTGTGTCGAGACCAGTTCCACTTTTGGTTGTTGCATTCGTTGATCAGACAAATAACTTAAAAGGCGAAGATGAATCCAGTTCTTGAGTGCATCAGTGTGTTGGAAGGGTAGAAAAAGTGTGTTGTGTTCTTCTATGTGACAAGAACCTTGTCCCTTTGATATCTTTAAACAAGGGAGTTGTTTTTGTTCTAAGATGCGTTGGATACCTTCGGTATCGAAAAAGTTTTCATTTATTAATAATAAGTCTATATTTGGATCGGCAATATTAATCCAATTAATGCCAAACTCATTAGGTATTGTTTTTCTAAGTTCTAATTTTAACTCATCTGAAACTTTTAAACTTATACCTGAAATCGCGATATTAATGCAATGCCCATTCATAGTATCACTTTAATAATGGTAAAATATTGGACTGAGCAAAATTAGTCTTTTTAGAGAGACTAATATTAGACCTCTTATATTATTTTTAATTTTAACTAAAATAAAAATAGATATAGGAAGTCTAATATATTAAATGTTTTGCTATTGCTAATTAAGCAAAGTCTAACTCTTTCTCAAACGTTTTCAGTTCATGACGAGCCATTGCAAGGTTGGATTTACTGCGGTCTAGTACAACATAAAGGAATAGATTTCCATTGCTTTCCAATGGACGGATTAAGTGATAAGCCTTACCTAGTGTAATTAAAATGTCTTCAATATCATCGTTTAGTTTCAATGAGTTAGCAACACGGCGTTTTGCTCGTATAACCTCAGTATTACCTGCAGCTGCAAGCTCTAAATCAATTGTGCCCCCACCTTGAGTTGCGAGCGCTAAGCCACTTTCTGTGTCTACTAATGCTGCTGCAACGAAACCATCAATGTTTGATAAGCTTTCTAATGAAATTTTAGCCATGATATTATCTCTACTGATACATTCTTGTTTATAAGTTTATATAAGTTACTTTTGTTTTAATTGGTTTTCAAAAGTACTTAATTTCATTATAGGAGAGTATTTTATTAAATCAATCATGCTTTAGCCTAATTTAAATAATAGAAATGTTAGGAATTGACAATTTTTGTCAAGTAAACGAATTATAATATTAATTAAGGATTATATTTTGTTTTAAATGTGATTTTATTCACAATAATGATGGGGTTTTCTTGGTTTTTTGTATTGTAAATAAATGTAAAAGTGTTTTAATTAGAATTCTTAAACTAATAATTAAATAAACTAAAGTGTGTGTAAGTTTGGGAAGGGATAGAGAAAGTTATTCTGCTTTCTCTATCTGAGAGAAGGTGTTTAAACATAAACCAATTGGCTGTAAGCACAATATAAAATCATCAGAATAATCAACGCCACCAGCGGAGCAGCGATATAGGACCAAGTCGGTGTGAGCGGAGGAGTAGCTTCCAATACGGTATCTTCATGCGCATTCGGTTGTGCTTGATGAACCAATTGATTAAATTCTTGCATGGTTGCTTCAAGAGAGATTTCTTCTTGTTCAACGGGCTTAGAGCCTAATAATTCGGTTAACTGATTGGTTGACCACACCCAGTCTTCGGCTTGTCCAGATAAGTGCTCAATTTGACCCAACAGTAACTCTGTTAAACCTGCTAAACCAAAACTTCCTGTTTGGTCTAATTGTTTTAATTCGGCGAATTGTAACGATAACACCTCAGTGAGACTGGTTTCTAATTCTGAGGCACTGAGCGTTGATTGGTTGTGCGCTGAGGTGGTCAGGTGTCGTGTGATTTCTTGGATATAAAGTGGATCAGAGTTTTGAACCTCCTGATACAGCTTTTGATGATTCTGTTTCCAAAGGCTAATCAATCGACCAAGCGCAAGCGCATTGATCTCGTCAATATGAAGTTGCTTTTCTTTTTGAGAATATTGATTAAAAAGTTGTGGTTTTTGAATTTTAATTTGTTCAGAAAAATATTGAACTAAGTCAAATGCCATCAGGGATATCCTCGTTTAATCTAGAATTCTAAGAGAAGGTTTCTTTTTACTTGGTTCAGTTTTTTGCTTTGGTTCATCTATTTGAGCTGTTGTGGTGACTTCAATATCAGTATATTCAGAAGGGTCGAAAAATAAACCTTGTCCATTTTCTTTTGCATAGATACCCAATACGGCCTGAATGGGCACATAGATTTCTTTTGCTACGCCGCCAAATCGAGCAGAAAAACAAATCATTTCATTGCTGATATTTAGCTGATGAACCGCATGTGGTGCAAGATTCAAAACAATTTGACCATCTTTGACAAATTGCAGCGGAACATCAGTATGTGGCTGTGTTGCATCGACCAGTAAATAAGGCGTCAGTTGATTATCGCAAATCCATTCATAAATGGCACGAGCAAGATATGGGCGTGTCGGTGTAAAAGTTATTTGCTCAGACATAATTGAAAAACTTATTAAATCGTAGAAATCAATTCATTGTAGCTGTTTTTTTCTTGGGCTGTCATTGATTTAGTGAACGATGGACGGCTAAAGATACGATGACAATACAAGAAAATAGGTCGGCAGTGCTGTGCAGGCAGCTCAATCCCCATACTTTTTAATCTCAGAAAAATCGGCGCGAGCATACAATCTAAGATAGAAAATGTTTCAGACATAAAAAAGGGGTAATGTTGGAACAGCGGTGTTAGGGAAATAAGGGTATCTCTAAGTTCTTTTTGTGCTTTTTGCTTTTGCTTTGGGTCGAGTGTATCGCTATGTCTCAACATCTGATCAGCGAGCTTGAACCAGTCTTGTTCAAAACGCCAGATATATTGGCGCTGCTCGGCTCTCGTCATTGGGGCATCAGCATATAATTTGTTTTGACGGTAGCGATCATCTAAATATTCAGCAATTACATTTGGTGAAAATAATTTTAGATTCTGTTCGATCAGCATCGGGAGTTGATTGTATGGATTTAGATCTGCTAAATCTTCATCTTCATGGTCGGTTATGATTAGATGATATTTGATTTGCTTTTCTGCTAATAACAAGCGAATCCAGTGTGAACGGAAATCATCTGCATGACTATAAAGGGTAATGCCCTGAACTGGGGTATTCTCAACCGACGACATATTACAAAGCTAGAGATATAAACGGTTCAGCATACTAAAAAACCGCAGAAAAAGCATCCATGAAATATCATCGTGACTATAAATAAAAAAACCTCGGAGAAATCCGAGGTTTTTTGTCCAATTCGAAAAACGATTAACGTTTAGAGAATTGAGGACGCTTACGTGCTTTACGTAAACCAAGTTTCTTACGTTCAACTTCACGAGCATCACGAGTAACGAAACCAGCTTGACGAAGAGCAGGTTTTAGATCTTCATCAGCAGCGATCAATGCACGAGTAATACCGTGACGGATCGCGCCAGCTTGACCACCCATACCACCGCCTTTAACGGTGATATAAAGGTCAAATTTTTCAGTTACTTCTAAAAGCTCTAAAGGCTGACGCACAACCATACGAGCAGTTTCACGACCGAAATATTGCTCTAGAGTACGATTGTTAATTACGAGTTTGCCTGTACCAGCTGACAAGAAAACACGTGCAGTTGCGGTCTTACGGCGACCTGTACCATAATTAGTAGCCATGTGCTGTATCCCTTAGATGTCCAAAACTTGTGGCTGTTGAGCAGTATGAGGATGCTCAGTACCAGCGTACACTTTCATTTTTTTGATCATTGCATAACCAAGAGGACCTTTTGGTAACATACCTTTAACAGCTTTTTCTAAAACTGCTTCAGGTTTGTGAGCAATTAACTTCTCGAAGTTAGTCTCACGGATACCACCAGGGAAACCAGTATGGCGATAATATTTTTTATCAAGTGCTTTTTTACCAGTCACTTGAATTTGCTCAGCATTGATAATAACGATGTAATCACCAGTGTCAACGTGAGGAGTATAAGACGTTTTATGCTTACCGCGTAAACGACGAGCGATTTCAGTCGCAAGGCGACCTAAAGTTTTGCCAGAAGCATCAACAACATACCAGTCATGTTGAACTTCAGCAGGCTTAGCGCTGAGAGTTTTCATTAAACCACTACCTATTATAGTTGGTTTGGACGGTGGAATCTGTCCAAACAAAAGGAGACGGAATTTTACATGAATTTATAAACACGCACAACAATAATTCACTTAAGATACTAGAATTTGCTGCAATGTGACTGATTTGGTCAATAACCGGACTTTAATTTTAAGCTCTATTATTTGCCTTGTGACAAATGTGGCTTTGCCCTATGATTTTATATTAATTAATTGAAATAAATAGAAGTATTAACCTCTTCTTTTGGGGAATTTGATGGAGTTGTCGTCTTCTACAAAAATGATTGTAGTTACAATATTAATCTGCGTTTGTTCAGCACAGACAAATGCGCGACGGCTTTATAAATGGGTAGATCAGGGCAGCGTCACCAATTATTCAGAATTTCAGCCTAGAGAGGGAACCAGTCGCAAGCTTGAGGTTTTGGAAAGTCGTGGCAATGGCTATGTTGACCCTGCGATGGCAGTCACTGCTGAAATGAAAGCAATCGAGATTCCTGTGGATCAGACGCATCTTCAATCATCCTCTACAGGCGTGGTCGCACCACCAACTCAGTCTCAACCAACAACGCAAACCATAGTGAAGCAAGGGATGCCGACAACGGCTTATTCACCTCCAACTTCTGTGATCGCCGTTACGCCGCCAATAGATAAAAAAGAAGCATCACCTGTCCAGCACGTTCAGATCGTTGAAAAGAAAGAGATCACGCCCAATCCGCTGGTCGAGAAGCCAAGTAGCGCGGTTCTTGTGACTGAGAAAAAGGCGGATTTAACTGAGGTTGTGCAAATAGAGAAAAAAACACCATCAAAAATTAACCCTTGGACCCGAACCCCACATTTTTCGCCTTCGAATTTAGTGCCGCAAAATTTACCTAAAAATACCAGCAGCGAATAATGTGTGGGAATTATAAAAAGGAAACGCTATAGCTGATTTTAGATTTTGGTTACACTAAGTAGAAATCATCAATGATTGGCGGTAAGTATGCTTCCTTTATATGTCACTTCTGGTGAACCAGCAGGCATTGGACCTGATATTTGTTTAGCTTTGGCAGAGCGAGTGGATGAGCGTCCGATTGTGGTCCTCGCGGATAGGGACATGTTGCAGCAGCGCGCTGATCAGTTGAAAATTTCTGTTGAATTAATCCCATATCAAGGGCAGC
Source organism: Acinetobacter sp. NIPH 1852 (assembly GCF_022549455.1). Lineage (NCBI taxonomy): Bacteria > Pseudomonadati > Pseudomonadota > Gammaproteobacteria > Moraxellales > Moraxellaceae > Acinetobacter > Acinetobacter sp. NIPH 1852. The sequence continues at coordinate 24,174 of NZ_JAKZGG010000001.1, forward strand.
GTCAATCGAGTGAAACAGGACAGCTCTTTGTTGAGCATGTGCCTTTGACTGAGCCAGTTGAATTGGGACAATTAAATCCAGCACATGCTGCCTATGTATTGGAACAATTGCGCCGTTCCGCAGATTATGCAATGGCAGGTGCGAGTGTGGGCGTTGCGACAGCACCCGTGCAGAAGTCTATTATTAATGATGCAGGTATTGGCTTTAGTGGTCATACTGAATATTACCAAGAGTTTTCAGGTGTTGATCGCGTCGTGATGATGCTCGCGACCAAAACATTACGCGTTGCCTTAGCTACCACGCATTTACCTTTACGGGATGTCCCAGATGCAATTACCAAAGAACGCTTGCATCAAGTGATTGATATTCTGATTCATGATTTAAAAACAAAATTTAAAATTGCAGCGCCGCGAATTTTAGTGTGTGGATTAAACCCTCATGCGGGTGAGGATGGTTATTTGGGACGAGAGGAGATTGAAGTCATCAATCCTGTGCTGGAAAGCTATCGTATACAAGGCATCGATATGAGTTTGAGTTTGCCCGCAGACACTTTATTCACCCCTGAAAACCTTAAAGATGCAGATGCTGTTTTGGCAATGTATCACGATCAAGGTTTACCTGTGTTAAAATCACAGGGCTTTGGTGAAGCGGTAAATATTACTTTAGGCTTACCATTTATTCGAACCTCAGTCGATCATGGTACAGCTCTTTCTCTTGCAGGCACTGGGCAAGCAAAATCATCGAGTTTGCATGTAGCAGTCGATTTAGCCCTTGATTTAGCTCGAACCTCCCTTGCGAAGTTTTAGTCACTTCTTACCCTCTATATCAACGAGGGGAGAATTAAGTTTGAAATATTGAGTATAAATATATGTATCAAATTAATGCCCTAAACCCTAAAGATGAAGGGCATCAGGCTCGAAAACGTTTTGGTCAGAACTTTTTACATGATCAACGTGTAATTGCCAAAATTGTACGCTCTGTAAATCCGCGTACGGGCGAAAATATTGTCGAAATTGGTCCTGGTTTGGCTGCATTGACCTCGCCTCTCATCGGTGAATGTGATGCTCTGACTGTCGTGGAGCTAGATCGCGACTTGGCAGCAGGCTTACCTGCGCGTGTACCACACCCTGAGCGTTTGACGATTATTGAAGCGGATGCATTGAAATACGATTTCACTCAATTGTTTCAAAAGGGTCGTCCACTTCGTGTCGTGGGGAATTTGCCATATAACATCTCAACGCCTTTATTGTTCCATCTCTTGGAGTTTGGTAGCAAAGTCAAAGATATGCATTTTATGTTGCAAAAAGAGGTTGTGGATCGTATTACCGCTGTGCCAAATACCAAAGAATATGGTCGTTTGTCGGTGATGATTCAGTATTTTTGCAAACCGACATTTTTATTTGAAGTGCCACCAGGATCATTTAATCCACCGCCAAAAGTAACTTCTGCCGTATTCCGTTTAGAGCCGTATGAAACCAAGCCGATTGTGGCAAATAATGAAAAAGCTTTAGCACGATTGGTTGGACATGTTTTTACGCAACGTCGTAAAACGTTGCGTAATAGTCTGAAAGGAATGTTAGCTGAGGATGGTTTTGAAAAAGCAGGTGTTGATCCGATGGCGCGTCCAGAAACGTTAAGCTTGGCTCAGTTCGTCGCGTTATCTGATCAAATGGTGTCTTAATGTCAAAGCGTTATAACTATGTCATTGGTGATGTGCAAGGTTGTTTCGAGGCACTCAAAGCATTATTGAAACAAATTCGCTTTGATCCTGATCAAGACTTTTTGTGGTTTGCTGGTGATTTAGTTGCGCGTGGTGAAAACTCGGTTGGCGCATTGCGCTTTGTTAAAAAGCTCGCTGATCGGGGTGCTGCTGCAACTGTTTTAGGCAATCATGATTTGACCTTAATTGCTTGCGCACGCGGTTTTAAAAAAATCAAAGACAAAGATGGTACGCAAGATATCATTGATGCGATTGATGGTGATGAATTGATTGACTGGCTGCGTAAACAACCTTTGTGTTTATTGCCAAATCAACACACGATTTTGACGCATGCAGGTGTTCCTTTGTTGTGGAATGCTCAGCAAACTGAACGCTATGCGCGTGAAGTGCAAGACGTTGTTGGTCATGATGATTTAAGTGTGCTGGATCATTTTTTGGCAGAAATGTTTGGTACACAACCGGATGTTTGGTCTGAGGACTTAACCGATATGGCGCGTCTGCGCTGTATTACCAATTATTTAACCCGTATGCGTTTGACTGATGTAGATGGGCGTCTTGAGTTTAGTTTTAAAGATGGTTTAGACGCGCCGATGCCAGAAGGGTTTCAGCCTTGGTTTGATTTTGAAAGTCAGACTGCGCAAACACACCACATTCTTTTCGGGCATTGGGCGGCTTTACACGGCAAAACCGTAAGTCCAAAAATTCAGAGTGTTGACGGCGGTTGTGTTTGGGGGCAGCAATTGATTGCTTACCGTTTGGAGGATGAGCAACTTTTTGCAGTGGATAATCCATTGAACTAATAAAGTATTGAGTATTTTTAAGCTCTGTCTCAGTTTGGGAGAGGGCTTTTTTATTTTAACACTGTCAAAAAACTGTCATCTATTGATCATTAAAGTGTCAAAAAAATTTTATAAGCTTAAAGCATGAAAATAACGACACAAATGGATGGCGATATGCAAAGTACATACGCGACATCTCTATTAAAGCAAGATCAGTTTCCCGAAAGTATAAAATTTTACTTTAAAAGGAAACAACTTAAAGATCAACAAAATGAATTATCTGAACTTCAAGATTTAGTTCGTCCTCGTTTAAGAATTGCAATCGTGACTGAAACATGGCCACCAGAAATCAATGGTGTGGCTTTGTCGATGATGCAGTTGTGCCAAGGTTTGCAACGTCTAGGTCATAAGATTTTATTGGTTCGTCCGACACAGAAAGGCGTGTGTACAGAATTTCATCCTGATCAGGAATGTTTTGTTCTTGCACAACCCATCCCAAAGTACCCAAGCGTCCAATTTGGTTGGCCACAATATTTAAAGGTTTCAAAAGCCTTTGAAAAATTTGCACCAGATGTGGTGCATATCGTGACTGAGGGGCCTTTAGGATTGACCGCTTTACAAGCCGCTAAATCTAAAAAAATCGCGGTATCAAGTGGCTTTCATTCAGCTTTTCATGACTTTAGTCGCTTCTTTGACTTGGCTTTTTTAGTAAAGCCGATTCAACGCTATTTAACATGGTTTCATAACAGCACTGATGTGACTTGTGTGCCAAGTCAATATACCGAGCAAGCCTTACGTGGCTTCGGTGTGACCTGTCCCTTGGTGGTGGTTGGACGCGGTGTGGATACTACAAAATTCTCACCAAAACATCGTTCAGCACAATTACGCCAACAATGGGGTGCTGATGCTGATACGCGGGTGATGTTGTATGTGGGGCGCTTGTCGCCAGAAAAAGAAGTAGACGTATTGATTAAAAGTTTCCATGCGCTACAGGCACAGCAAGGCGCAAATTTTAAGTTTGTGATCGTCGGTGATGGCCCTGATCGCGTGCGCTTAAGTAAATTAACCACCTCGCAAGATGTGATTTTTATGGGCAGCCTCAGTGGTCGTGAATTGTCGGCTGCATATGCAAGTGCGGATGTTTTTGCCTTTGCAAGCCAAGCCGATACCTTTGGCAATGTCGTACTCGAAGCGATTGCCAGTGGCTTAGCTGTCGTGGCTTATGATTACGTTTGCGCACATCAGCACGTCAAACAGGACATTACGGGATGGTTGAGTCCACTAGGGAACACAGCCGATTTAATTCAATCCATTTGCCATTTACCTGCACTTCCGCAGTTGCGACAAATGGGCTTACTCGCCAGTGAAAGTGTACAACAATCGAGTTGGCAATTTCCTGTACAACAATTAGAACAAGCACTTTATCAGGTAGCGAAGGAGTCACCTATGCGCTCTACCTAAAGTATTCTCAAATAGGAGAAGATTATGAATTTTCAAAATGCAAAAATAAAAATGTTAGATCTTGATTTAAAAGGGTGTTTATACCTTAACCATCTCTCCCAGTCACAACGCATTGCCTTATTTTTTAAAACGATTAGTCGTTTGGGTGATGGTCCATTTTGGTATGTCATGTTGTTGTCTGTCTGGGCGATGCAAGGCTTGGCTTACGGTCTGAAAATTCTGTATTTGATTGCAGCGGGTTTGCTTGGTACTGCAATTTATAAATTTTTAAAACATAAAACGACGCGTCCGAGACCTTATCAAGTCCATCAAGTCATTGTCTTGGGTGAGCGACCATTGGATCATTTCAGCTTTCCATCGGGGCATACCTTACATGCGGTCATGCTAACGATTACATTGGGTTATATTCAGCCGATTTTACTGATACTGATGCTGCCATTTACCCTGCTTGTTGCATTGTCTCGGATGGTTCTAGGGCTGCATTACCCAAGTGATGTGATTGTGGGAGCGATGATTGGTGCGTCGGTTGCCAGTGCTATCATTTTACTCGCGCCAAGCTTTAATATCCTTTTATAAGCGCTTGCGAGCGAATTTAGCAACAGAATACTACCGCTTAAATCTGATGATTTGTTAAAGTAGCTCTAATTATATTTATTTACTTAGGTTGTTATATGGGCTTACGTTGGACAGATACCATGGATATCGCGATTGAATTGGTCGAAGCACATCCAGAGGTGGATCCGCAATGGATCCGTTTTACCGATCTTCATGCGTGGGTGTGTGCTTTGCCTGACTTTAGTGATGACCCAACGAAATCAACAGAAGGTTTGCTTGAAGCGATTCAGATGGCATGGCTGGATGAGGTTCGTTAGAAATTCATCCGAAATCGTTGAACTTTTACAGATTCAAGCTGATTATTCATGATGACATCGGTATAATGCGGCAAATTTTTTAATGTTTAGACCATAATAGGAGCCAATCATGGCGATTGAACGTACATTATCTATCGTAAAACCAGATGCAGTAGCTAAAAACCACATCGGCGACATCTTTGCTCGTTTCGAAAAGGCAGGTTTGAAAATTGTTGCAACTAAAATGAAACAGCTTTCTCAAACTGATGCTGAAGGTTTTTATGCTGAGCACAAAGAACGTGGTTTCTTTGGTGACTTAGTTGCTTTCATGACTTCTGGTCCAGTGGTTGTTTCTGTTCTTGAAGGTGAAAATGCTGTTCTTGCTCACCGTGAAATTTTAGGTGCAACAAACCCTAAAGAAGCGGCGCCAGGTACAATCCGCGCTGATTTCGCTGTAAGCATCGATGAAAATGCTGCACACGGTTCTGACTCAGTTGCTTCTGCTGAGCGTGAAATCGCTTACTTCTTTGCTGATAACGAGATCTGCCCACGCACTCGTTAATCCAAAGTATTCAAGCCAGATAAGTGGTATACTACTTATCTGGTTTTTTATTTTTTATAGATTGTATTGTGCAAATAACGCACAGTGTTTTCTAGCGCTGATATTGTTTAGGTAAATTCACATGAGTTCTGCAGTCGTCGTTTCATCAGAAAATTCAGATGAAAAACAACAGTCATTCACTACGCCTGTCGTTCAAGCTGCCGACAATAAAGTAAATTTACTTGGCATGTCGCGAGTTGAACTCGAAAAATTCTTCGAAGACATGGGCGAAAAAAAGTTTCGTGCCGGTCAGATCATGAAGTGGATTCATCAATTTTTCGTGACTGATTTTGCTGAGATGACCAATATCTCAGGTAAATTGCGTGAAAAACTCGAAAAAATTTGTGAAATTAAAGCGCCTGAAGTGGTTCATCGTAACTATTCAAAAGATGGGACACGTAAGTGGGTGTTCCGAGTAGGAGAGGGTGAAGGATCGCTCGTTGAAACAGTCTTGATTCCTGCGGAAGATAAAACAGGCTCTCGTAAGACCTTATGTATTTCTTCTCAAGTGGGCTGTGCATTAGATTGTTCATTTTGTTCGACAGGTAAACAAGGTTTCCAACGTGATTTAACCCCTGCGGAAATCATTGGTCAGCTTTGGATGGCAAATTATTCTTATATGGAAGAAGTGCCTGTGGCAGAACGGGAACGTACTGTGACCAATGTGGTGATGATGGGCATGGGTGAACCATTATTAAATTATGATGCAGTCCTCAGCTCAATGCGCTTGATGTTGGATGATTTTGCTTATGGCATGTCTAAACGACGTGTGACTTTATCAACTTCTGGTGTTGTTCCTAAAATTGATCAGTTAATACAAGATATTGATGTGGCATTGGCGATCTCATTGCATGCGCCGAATGATGAGTTGCGCAATGAACTGGTGCCAATTAATAAAAAATACCCATTAGAACAATTGATTGCTGCGTGTCAGCGATATTTGGCCAAAGATGGCAATGAAAGTGCACGTAAGCATGTGACTATTGAGTATGTCATGCTTGAAGGGGTCAATGATCATCCAGAGCATGCACAACAACTGGTGAAGTTGTTAAAAAATTTACCGAGTAAAATTAACTTAATTCCATTTAATCCATTTCCGCATGCGCCTTATGGACGTTCTAGTCGTAATCGCATCATTGCTTTCCAAAAAACTTTGTCTGATGCAGGATTTGTGTGTACGATTCGTCAGACACGTGGTGATGATATCGATGCAGCGTGTGGACAATTGGTGGGACAAGTTGCTGACCGTACTCGTCGCGCCGAACAGTGGAAAAAGAAAGTGGCGCAACGACAAGAAATTTTGCGCACACAAGGATAATACTTGGGGATAAAGCGTTGAATACAACTCGACTAAAAACGATTATAGCGACAACAGTTGTACTTGCTGTGTGGGGTTTAACAGCTTGCCAAACCACATCATCGACCAAAAACCCTGAAAAGGCCGTGCAGGTTCGTAGCCAGTTAGCAGCGGAATATATTCGTAACGGTGATCTCGATGCTGCTAAACGTTCACTCGACCAAGCCTTAAAAATCAATTCCCGTGATGCAAATGCCAATATGATGATGGGCATTTTACTGCAACAAGAGGGCAGTAAACTGAATATGGAAAAAGCGGACGCTTATTTTAAGCGCGCAATTTCTGCTGAACCGAATAATGCACAAGCTCGTAATAATTACGGTACATATTTGTATCAAATGCAGCGCTATAATGAAGCGATTGAGCAGTTCGCCCGTGCGGGTGCAACCTTAGGTTATGATCAACGCTCTCAGGCGTTGGAAAATTTAGGGCGGATCTATCTAATCACAGATGATGTTGCGAATGCTGAAAAATCATTCAAACAGGCACTACAAGCAAATCGAAATGCAACCATTTCAATGTTAGAGTTGTCGGAAATTTTCTATTTGCAACAAAACAATAGAGACGCGTCACAACTATATGAACAATATGTTCGTAATGTGGGACAAAAAAACCAAGGTGCACGTGCGCTTTGGCTGGGTATACGCATAGCTCGAGCGAATGCGGATCAATTGGGAATGCAAGTGTTAGTCAATCAATTGCGTGCTTTGTTTCCAGAAAGTCTAGAATATCAACGTTATTTGCAATTACAGTACAGTACTGAGGCCGTATGGAAATAAATCCAAATTCACATCAGCCAACTGGCTCAAACTCTCCTTCGTCAACTTTGGGAAATATTCAACGACCTGGTGAGTATTTGCGTCAAATTCGTATTGCACAAAAGAAAGAACTGGAAGAGATAGCGCGTGAAATGAATATGCCCGTCAAAACCTTGACGGCATTAGAAAAAGACGATTATACCTCGTTGCCTGAAGCAACCTTCATCAAAGGTTATTATCGCGCTTACGCAAAATACTTAAATGCAGATGCCAGTGCCATAATCCATCGTTTTGATGAAATCTATGTCAATGATACTGGGTTAAAAGCAAGCCATGCTTTGAATAACTCACCAATCAAAATCATGGGGAAGCTTTCAGGCTCAAACAGTGTCCGTAATCGTCAATGGTTAAAGCGTATTGCGATTCTGGTGATTGTTGGTTTATTGGGTTGGTTAGCAGTTACGGCTGTGCAAAATTGGTCAACAAGCAGCAAAGATGATATCGATGTGCCAAAGATCACCAATTCAAATATTGAAATTCTTCCAATGGCGAATACAGTTATAACATCAGGTGATCAGCTTGTATTGAATTTTAGCCGACCAACATCCGTGCATATTGTGGATTCAACCGCTAAAGTTTTGGCAACTGGTCGTCAAGCATCGACGCTTACGTTGACTGGTGAATCGCCATTCCAAATCCGTTTGGATGATGCAACTGCTGTATCACTCAGCTTAAATCAAGAACAGATTTCCTTACGTCCTTATACTGTAAATGGTAAAGCTGAATTCCGTTTGTCTCGCTAATGTTGAAAAGGTAGAGCTATACGATGATCGTGAACCCAATTAAGCGCCGCCCAACACGTAAAATTCGTGTGGGATCGGTGTATGTCGGTGGTGATGCCCCGATTAGTGTTCAGAGTATGACCAATACTGAAACCTGTGATGTGGATGCGACTGTCGCGCAAATTGAGCGTTGTGCAGAAGCAGGTGCTGACATTATGCGTGTTTCTGTGCCCTCGATGGAAGCAGCAGAGGCGTTCGGTGCAATTCGTAAACGTGTTTCTGTGCCCTTAGTGGCAGATATTCACTTTGATCATCGTATTGCATTGGCTGTGGCGGATTATGGTGCTGATTGCTTGCGGATTAACCCTGGTAATATTGGCTCTGATCAAAAAGTACGTGAAGTCGTTGCTGCTGCCAAACATCATGATATTTCAATTCGTATTGGGGTCAATGCGGGTTCGTTAGAAAAAGATTTACAAGCGAAATATGGCGAACCAACAGGTCAAGCTTTACTTGAATCTGCGATGCGTCATATTGATATCCTCGATCGTTTAAACTTTCATGAGTTTAAAATTAGTGTCAAAGCATCCAATGTGTTTTTAACCATGGATGCCTATCGTTTGTTGTCACAACAGATTGATAATCCATTGCATTTAGGTGTCACTGAAGCAGGAATTTATCGTACAGGTACAGTGAAATCAGCGATTGCGCTTGGCGGATTACTGATGGAAGGTATTGGCGATACCATGCGAATTTCGCTGGCTGCTGAACCCGAAGATGAAATCAAAATTGGTTTTGATATTTTAAAATCATTGGGTTTGCGCTCAAATGGAATTAACTTTATTGCTTGCCCAAGTTGTTCACGTCAAGAATTCAACGTGATTCAAGTGATGCAAGCATTAGAAGAACGTTTAGAAGATATTCGTACACCGATGGATTTATCTGTGATCGGATGTAAAGTGAATGGTCCAGGTGAAGCCAAAGAAGCCGATATTGGTATTGTTGGTGCGTCACCGCGTTCACTGGTCTATCGAAATGGTGAAAAAAGTCATTTAATTGACACCAATCAGTTGGTTGATGAAATAGAGACCATGGTTCGTCAGCGTGTTCAAGAGATTGAAGAAGCCAAATCTAAAGAAATTATTCGTACAAGTTTTTGAGTAGGTCATGAGTTCAATCGTCGCGATCAAAGGTTTTAATGACACCCTTCCAACGCAAACTGCGGCTTGGAGAAGTCTGGAACAACAACTTGCATCTTTAATGGATGCTTACGGCTATCAACAAATTCGTCTGCCTATCGTAGAGCAAACAGGTTTATTTAAGCGTGCCATTGGTGATGCAACCGATATTGTTGAAAAAGAAATGTATACCTTTTTTGACAAAGGAACACCGCCAGAATCACTAACTTTGCGTCCTGAAGGCACAGCGGGCTGTGTACGCGCCATGTTGGAACATAACTTATTGCGTGGTGCAACACCACGTGTTTGGTATGTTGGCCCAATGTTCCGCTATGAAAAACCGCAAAAAGGCCGTTATCGCCAGTTCCACCAGTTCGGTGTGGAAACCTTTGGTGTAGCAACGCCTGATATCGATGCTGAACTCATTTTAATGACTGCACGTCTGTGGAAGCGTATGGGTGTCGCAGACAAAGTCCGTTTAGAGCTCAATACTTTGGGTGAAACAGACGAACGAGCAGAGTATCGCGCAGCTTTGGTTGAGTTTTTAAATCAGCATAAAGAGGCATTAGACGAAGATTCTCAACGTCGTCTCAGCACCAATCCATTGCGTATTTTGGACTCTAAGAGTGAATCAACGCAAAAGATTCTAGAAAACGCGCCTAAATTGCATGATTTCTTGAAAGAAGACACCATCAATCACTTTGAACAATTAAAGCAATACTTAACCGATGCTGGCATTGAATTTGTGATTAACCAAAAATTGGTGCGTGGCTTAGATTACTACAACAAGACAGTTTTCGAGTGGACGACAACGATGTTGGGGTCACAAGGAACAGTCTGTGCGGGTGGTCGTTACGATGGTTTGGTTGGGCAGTTAAAAGGTAAAGCAGATCAATCTGTACCTGCTGTCGGTTTCGCGATGGGAATGGAGCGTTTGTTGCTGTTGCTTGAGCAAGTAGAACAAGAGAAGGTTGTACGCGACTGTGAAGTGTTCTTATTGGCTGAGCCTGCTTATCAAGCCAAAGCATTGTTATTGGCTGAGCAAATTCGTGATCAACTCGAAGCTGCAAATAGTCCAATTCGCCTTAAAACAGGTTCTCAAGGCAGTATGAAAAGCCAAATGAAAAAGGCGGATCAGTCGGGTGCGATCTATGCGGTGATATTGGGTGAGCGCGAGTGGGAATCACAGCAGCTTTTGGTAAAAGAGCTTGCAACTGCAGAGCAGTCACAAGTTGCCATAGCAGAGCTGACCTCATTTTTTATCGAGAAATTTAAACAATAAAATATTTAGGAAAAGGACAATCACATGAGTTTAAGTGATGATGAACAATTCGACCAATTTAAGTCGTTTGCCAAAAAATATGGTTCTGCAATCATTAGCGGAATTCTCATTGCCTTGATTGCCTTTTTCGGATGGGAATACTGGCAAAAGAAAACGCTTGCTGAAGCGCAGAGTCAAACGGCGAAAGTACAAAAATTGATGGATGAAGCCAATGTGCTGGCAGGTCAGCCTAATGCTTTTGCGACGATATCTGAATCAGCAGATAAAATTGTGAAAGAAGATGCAAATTCGGTACATGCAATCCAGACCCAATTCCTGTTAGCTAAGTTGGCTTATGATAAAGATGACTATGCGGCGGCTGAAAAAGCATTGAAGAAAGTCGAAAACTCAGCAGTCAAAGATGCTGGTTTAGTACAAATTGTTAAACTACGTTTAGCCGATGCACAACTCGCTCAGAAAAAGTATGACGAAGCCTTAAAAACACTGGCCAATGTGACTGAGCCTACGTTTAAAGCGACAGTAGACGAACTTCGCGGTGATATTTTTGTTGCGAAGAAAGATACTGAATCAGCACGTAAAGCCTATCAAAGTGCATGGGATAGTTTGATCGAACGCAAAAAAGAGCGTCAGCTTTTACAAATTAAACTCGAAAGTGTTGGCGTTTTAGTAGATGATCCTGAAATTGAGCGCCCGATCTTAGATACCAATGTGGATGAGTCTTAATGCAGAATAAACTAAAACTACCATTGGCAATCGCCATTGCCTCAGCTTTATTCGTTGGATGTTCGAGTAATAAAGTTAAGCCAGTGAAACCAAACCCATTGCCAAAAATCACGCAAGAACAGAGTTTAAACCTTGTTTTTTCACAAAGTGTTTCCTCTACCAATGCTGCTGAGTCATTACGTTTGCAGTTGGATACGGACAATGGTGTGATTTTTACGCCTGATCCTGATGGACAAGTTTCAGCTTATCAAGGCAAACAGCGTCTTTGGAAAAGTAAGATAACCAAACAAGAGCTAACTGCTGGTGTCGAAGCGGGTGAAGGGATTGTTGTCATTGGTAATCGTAAAGGGCAATTGTTTGCTTTAGACCAAGCTACAGGTGAGCAAAAGTGGGCAACACAGTTGTCTGGTGCGATTTTATCTCCATCCTCGATACAGTTGGGGCGGGTGATTACACTGGCAAATGATGGGACTGTATTTGCACACGATGCAGTTTCAGGACAACAGGTTTGGGCCTATAAGCTGCCTAATATTCAGTTTAGTTTACGTGGTCAAGCTGCACCTGTTCCTTTAGGTGAACGCACGGTACTGATTGCTTCAGCGAATGCATATATCTATGCAATTGATGTGATTAGCGGTATACCGCAGTTTCAACGTCGTGTTGCCATTAGCGAAGGTCGTTCCGATATTCAACGTTTGATTGATATCAATGGCGATCCAGTGGTTGCGGGTCAGTATTTAGTGACCACGAGCTTTCAAGGGCAAGTAACGGTTACTGATTTAGCGACACAACGTGTGGTGTGGAGTGAAGACGCGAGTAGTACCAACCGTCCAGAAGTATCTGAAGATAAAGTCTTCGTTTCAACTGTTGATGGTAAGTTGAATGCCTATGATCTCAGTACGGGTGAGTTGGTGTGGCAGAATGAAAGCTTATTAAATCGTAAGTTAAGTAATCCTGTGATGTTGGGTCAAAATCTGGTGGTTGGTGATTTGGATGGTGTTTTACATCTGATTGAGCCTGCAACTGGTCGTCTAGTTGGACGTGCTAAAACACGTGGAGATGTCCGCACATTACGTGTCATCGACAACCAACTTTACGTCGCTACTCAAAAAGGTGCATTAAGCATTTGGCAGAATCGTTAATTTTATCCAAGCTTGTGGTAAAATTAAAAAATAGGGCATGGCAAAATACCATGCCCTGCATTTTTTATAGAATCTAAATTTCAGCATAAATTTTTTCAATCCAAATATGATACTCGTTAGGATCATCCGCAACCTGAGCGAAGATAAACAAAGCAACGCTTTGTCTGAGTGTAAGACGAGTAGCTGTGCTGCGAGTATGGTATGAGAATTGAGTCTTGTGGAGTATGGATAACTGCCTTTGCCTTTACGAAGCTTCAAACGCTTCTCAGGGCAAAACCAAAGTAAGTCCAGCTGAAGGCTTATCCAAGTGTTGGATGAGAACTCAGCAAGACACCGTTATGATGATTTTAAAAATCTAACTCAGATTAAGGTAATTTATGAAACCCGTTATTGCGCTCATTGGTCGTCCAAACGTCGGAAAATCAACGCTATTTAACCAAATCACAAAAAGTCGTGATGCTTTGGTTGCTGACTTCGCTGGTTTAACTCGTGACCGCAAATATGGTGATGCGGTTTTTCAAAATAAATCATTTATTGTCGTCGATACAGGTGGTATCGGTGAAAATGAAGGCGGTATTGACTCGTACATGGCAGAGCAGTCAAAAACTGCAATCAATGAAGCTGACATTATCGTTTTTGTAGTCGATGCCCGTGCAGGTCTATTGGCTTCGGACGAACAAATCGCACGTGAATTACGTACTTTAGGTAAAAAAATCTACCTCGTTGCCAACAAAGTGGATGGTGTTCACGCTGAAGCGGCTTTGGTTGAGTTTTATAAGCTTGGTATGGGTGAACCCTTACAAGTGGCTGCCAGTCACGGACGTGGCGTGCAGCAAATGCTTGAGGATGTCTTGGTTGATGTTCCTGAAGATGAAAGCGATGAAGCACATGATAAAGCTACAGGTTTACGCTTAGCCATTATTGGTCGTCCAAATGTAGGTAAATCGACTTTGGTCAACCGTTTGCTCGGCGAAGATCGTGTGGTTGCATTTGATGAACCCGGTACAACACGTGATTCTATCTATATTCCGTTTGAGCGTGATGGGCGTAAATACACCTTGATTGACACTGCGGGTGTACGTCGTAAAGGTAAAGTCGATGAAATGATTGAGAAGTTCTCAATCGTGAAAACGCTACAAGCGATTAAAGATGCACATGTCATTGTTGTGGTTCTGGATGCGCGTGAAGGTGTGGTCGAACAAGATTTGCATCTGATTGGTTATGCACTTGAAGCTGGACGTGCCATGTTGATTGCCATTAATAAATGGGACAACATGACCGAATATGACCGTAAACAATGTAAGTTGGATGTCGATCGTCGCTTTGATTTTATTCCTTGGGCAAAAGTACATTTAATCTCTGCATTGCATGGTACTGGTGTGGGGGAAATGTATCCAACCATCCATCGTGCTTATGAATCGTCACATTTGAAAGTTTCACCTGCAAAACTCACCCAGATTTTGAATGATGCAACAGAAGCGCATCAACCGCCAATGATTGGTGGTAAGCGAATTAAAATGCGTTATGCGCATATGGGTGGACAAAACCCACCAACGATCGTTGTTCACGGTAATAAGGTGGATAAAACCCCTGCGGACTATCGTCGCTATCTCGAAAATGTGTTCCGTAAAGTGTACAAGTTGGAAGGAACTCCTGTTCGTGTTGATTTCAAAACTTCAGACAATCCATTTGAAGGTCGTAAATCTATGGTCGATGAGCGTGTTGCTGCACGTAAACGCCGTTATGTACAGAAGTTCAAAAAAGCTGAGAAAAAAATGAAGCGTTAATTAACGATAAAATGATAAGCCCAAACTTTGTTTTGGGCTTTTTTATACGAGAGGCTATTAACTATGCCACGTGAAATCGAAATACATGTTCAGGCATTGGCTCAGCTTCTAGAACAGGATAAAGCTGACTTTGCTGATTTGCGTTCGTTTAACCATTATAAAAAAGATCAGATTCAAGCTTATCGCAACCGACTGCTCGCAAAAAAGTTAGCGTGCGAAATTGAAGATTTAAACATTTCCAAACATGAACAGGGCAAACCTTTTTTAAACTCACATTCGCTGCACTTTAATCACTCTCATAGTCAACAATACTATGCTTTGGCCATGAGCGAACGAGTAAAAGATATTGGGGTCGATGTCGAAGAGTTAGATCGCAAGGTGCGTTTTGATGCTTTGGCGCAACATGCTTTTCATCCTGAAGAATACCAAATATGGCAGCAATACGAACAAGATCAGGAATATTGGTTTAAGGTCTGGACTACAAAAGAAGCGATTTTAAAAGCTTCTGGCCTAGGCATTCGATTAGATTTAAATAGCTTAAATACGCAAGTTCATCCATCAAATCATGGTGGAATGTGTACACATCCACTGATCGGCACTTTTGCCTATCAGAATTTCATCTTAAATCGTGTCGTAGTGACAGTTGCATGGCGAGCAGAGCAGTCTTGTCGAGGGTTTCAGTTTCCGCAGATCCAAATGATTCAGCATTAATTTTGTGCAACTTTTAGTTGGCTTTTCATAGATGTCCAAATCGTATACTCAAAAAAATGCCAGTGATTACACTGGCATTTTCTTTGAATCAAAAAGAGGGGAGAGATTTAAGGAATCTCATCTTCTTCAAATTCAGGCTTCACTTGTACGATAAAATCTTGACGATTTAGACCACGCCATAATGCGTAGGCAGTACCGATATAAATAGATGAATAAGTACCGACAAACACACCGACAATCATCGCCGCTGAGAACCAATGTAAACCATCACCACCCAAGAAGAACATCGCCACCACAACCAGCAATAACGTTGCAGAAGTGTGGAGAGTACGACGTAGGGTTTCGGTTAAGGCAATATCAATGATCTCTTGCGAACTGGTGTCACGGATCTTACGGAAGTTTTCACGAATACGATCCGATACCACGATGTTATCGTTGAGCGAGAAACCGATAATCGCTAACAATGCTGCCAAGACGGTCAAGTCAAATGGCCATTGGAACAATGCAAATGCACCTAGAATGATGACAATATCGTGGAATAACGACATCACAGCACCCATCGCAAGCTTAAACTCGAAACGAATGGTGACATAGATCAACATCAGGATCAGCGCAAGTGCAACCGCACCAGCAGAACGAACATAGAGTTCGTTACCAACCGCACCACCGACCGCATCTACTTTATGAACGTTAACCGTATTATTCGGTAGCTGAACTGCTTTGGTAATGCTGTTGCTGAGATCTTCAACCTCTAAATCATCCTGTACAGGCATACGAACAATCAGGTCTGTATTACTGCCTAGGGTCTGAACAACTGCATCTTTAAATCCAGCTTGACTTAGTGCTTGTACAATCTGCGACGGTTGAACGGCTTGTTCATAATTCAACTCAGCAGAAACACCACCGGTAAAGTCCAAACCGAGATTTAGACCTTTGGTTGCAATAAAGAACAGACTGGCAATCGTCAGTAAGATCGAGATAATTGCCGCAGGTTTGGCAATCTTCATAAATGGGATGATTTTTAAATCATCGGGACGACCGTATTGCTTTGAATCTCGTTGAGTCAGATTAGTCATATCAATCTCCTTAAATACTCAACTTGGTCAAATTACGGCGTTTGCCATAAATGAGTTGCACAATTGCACGTGTGACTGTAATCGCAGTAAACATCGAACAAACAATACCAATCATCAGCGTCACAGCGAAGCCTTTGATCGGACCTGTACCAATTGCAAAGAGGATAAATGCAACGAGGAAAGTGGTTAAGTTGGAGTCGAAAATCGTGTTATAGGCTCGATTATAACCTTCAACAATTGCTTGTTTGGGTGAGGCACCCCACCGTATTTCTTCTCGGATACGCTCACAAATCAGAACGTTGGCATCAACCGCCATACCAATGGTAATGACGATACCTGCGATCCCTGGAAGGGTGAGAGATGCACCTAACCACGACATCACAGTCAAAATCATTGCTAAGTTTAAGACGAGTGCAAAGTTTGCGATGAAACCAAATAAACGGAAGAAAACCACCATCCAAATTGCGACTAAGATAAAGCCGATAATGGTCGACTGAACCCCTTTCTCAATGTTCTCTTTACCGAGACTAGGACCAACCACACGCTCTTCAACGAAATACATCGGTGCAGCCAAAGCACCTGCACGAAGCATCAGTGCAAGTTCAGCTGCTTCTTGTGGTGAATCTAAGCCAGTAATACGGAATTGTGAACCTAATACCGCTTGAATCGTGGCTGCATTGATGACGACAGATTCAGTGTATGGCGTGCGCACCTCGGTTTGTGCACCCGTCTCAGGATCGGTGACATAACTGATTCGTTGTTTATTTTCGATAAACAAAACTGCCATACGTTTACCAACAGCATTACGTGTGCCGTCAGCCATGAGTTTGCCGCCAGCGCTATCCAAGGTAATATTTACTTCTGCGCCGCCAGAATCTTGGCTAAAGCCTGAGCTTGCATTTTGAACGCGTTCACCAGTCAAAATACGACTACGATTGAGCAATAAGTGGCGACCACTATCCATTGATTCAAAAGCAAACACTTCTGTTCCTGGAGGAACAGGTTGCCCATTATATTGACGCGTGTAAGGATCAATATATTGATCATTGCTATCGGCAACTAAGCGGAATTCTAAGTTCGCAGTACGACCTAAAACACGCTTTGCTTCAGCAGTATCTTGTATCCCTGGTAACTCCACCACGATACGATTGCTGCCTTGGGTTTGTACCAATGCCTCAGCAACACCCAATTCATTAATACGGTTACGTAAGGTGGTTAAGTTTTGGTTCACTGCATAAGATTGAATTTCTTGACGACGTGCATCAGTGTAGCTCAGTCTTAAGGTTGCACCTGTTGCTGTAGCAACCGACTGCTGTGTAAATTCGTTACCGTTACGACGTAAGAAATCAGCCGCAGCATCACGGTCTGCATTCTCTGCAAACTGAACGGTAATGGTGTTGTTACTTAAAGCGAGATTATTGAATTTAATTTTATTGTCACGAAATTGACGACGTAGATCAGTCGCAGATGTTTCCATACGCTGACTAATGGCTTTATCCATGTCGACTTCGAGCAAGAAATGTACACCACCACGTAAGTCTAAACCGAGTTTCATCGGTTTAGCCCCAATCTTTTGCAACCATTCTGGTGTTGTTGGCGCAAGATTGAGCGCAATCACGTAGTCTTCGCCTAAATCACGGCTCAGGATCGCTTTCGCCTTCAACTGTTCTTCTGATGAGTCTAAACGTAATAAAGCTGCATTATTAGAGAAACTATTATCGTGACTGCTAATATTGGCAGTTTTTAAAATCTGCTCAGCTTTTTGCACGACACTCTGATCAATCTGAGTACCTGCTTTTGCGCCCGAAATTTGGACAGCAGGTTCATCAGGATACAGGCTAGGAAGTGCATATAACGTACTGATCACAAATACTACGATGATCAGTAAATATTTCCATGCAGGGTAACGCATTCGCTTTCTTCTTAAATGAAAAAGTCGTGCTGAGGCACGACTATTTTATGATTAAAGGTTATTGAGTGTGCCTTCAGGTAACACTGAAATAACACTTGCACGTTGAATTTTAACTTCTACACCACGGCTCAGTTCAACGGTTGCAAAGTCACCATCTAAGCGAATGATTTTGCCCATTAAGCCGCCAGCAAATACGATTTCACTGCCAACACCAAGACTATCAACCAAGCTACGATGCTCTTTGGCACGTTTTGCTTGAGGACGCCAGATTAAGAAATAAAAGATCGCAACAAATACAGCGATCATCAATATGTTAGCCATTAAGCTTGGTCCTTGTTGAGCAGCATCAGCAGCGTGGGCAGTAGAAATGAAAAAGCTCATTTTGATTTCCTAAAGTTTAAAAAAGGTCAAAAAATTGACAATAAGTTCCAATTCGTTTTGCAATGTACCTTGTCTTGGCTTTGCGTGCAAATCCAGATGAATTAATTTGGACAAGGTGGAACTTCTAATCCACGACGTGCATAAAAGTCCTGTACATAGGCATCAAATGTATCGTTTTCCAGCGCATCACGCATCCCTTGCGTCAGGCGTTGGTAGTAACGGAGGTTATGAATTGTGCCGAGCATCGATGCCAACATTTCTCCACACTTCTCTAAATGATATAAATAGGCACGACTAAAGTTTTTACAAGTGTAACAATCACAATGTGGGTCTAAAGGACCTTGATCATGACGATATCGACTATTACGAATTCTGACTAAACCATCAGTGACAAAATAATGCCCATTACGTGCATTACGTGTCGGCATCACGCAGTCAAACATATCAACACCGCGACGAACTGCTTCCACGATGTCTTCAGGCTTACCAACACCCATGAGGTAACGTGGTTTGTCCTCTGGCATTTTATTAGGTAAATAATCAAGCACCTTGATCATTTCATCTTTTGGCTCGCCGACAGATAAACCACCAATCGCATAGCCATCAAAACCAATGTCTAACAAGCCAGTGAGTGATTCATCACGTAGATCTTCGTACATCCCACCTTGAATAATGCCGAATAGGGCATTTTTATTCTTGAGTTCATCATGATGGTGGGTTTTACAACGCTTGGCCCAACGTAAAGAAAGCTGTAAAGATTTTTGCGCTTCTTCATGGGTTGCAGGGTAGGGCGTGCACTCATCAAAGATCATAACGATATCTGAATTGAGGACTTGTTGAATTTCCATGGAAATTTCAGGAGATAAGAAGACTTTTGAGCCGTCAATTGGAGAACGGAACGTCACGCCTTCTTCTTTAATTTTACGCATCGCACCCAAGCTAAACACTTGGAAGCCGCCTGAGTCGGTCAAAATTGGTTTATCCCACTTGATAAACTCATGTAGACCACCATGCTCTTTAATCACTTCTAAGCCGGGGCGTAAATATAAATGGAAGGTATTGCCTAAGATAATCTGTGCTTGAATTTCTTCAAGATCACGAGGCAACATGCCTTTGACCGTACCATAAGTACCGACAGGCATGAACACTGGCGTTTCAACCACACCATGTTCTAGAGTGAGTCGACCACGACGGGCGCGTCCCGACTGGCCTAATTTTTCAAATTTCATGTCATAACCCGAGCAAGATCGAAGTGCAACGTTGAAGTCGCACTAGGAGGCGAAAAAACAGTTCGCTGATCAAAAACGGCTATTTTCCTTGATTATGGCGCATAGTTCTACTACTAAATGTAGCTGGCGTTAAAAATTCGGTTTATAGTCAAAATTACGGTCAATCACAGGGTCACGAAAAGGACGAATTGCTTTCTTTGATAAGGTGATGGTGTTGACCAAATTGTTTGGAAAAACTTGAATGTGATTATTAAACAATTCGACATTGCGGTTAAAGATGGTAATCGCAGCACCGACATTTTCATTCTGTTCTTGAATATCATCCATCATCTTGCTATACAGCGTATCTGCTTTCAGCTCAGGATAGTTTTCAACCACAACATTTAAACTACGCATCAAATCGCTATTTAATTTTTCGATGTGTTGTAACTTGGCAATATCGGTATCATTGATATTGAGATTCATGATCTGCTGACGTAATGCAGTTACTTGCTCTAAGGTCGATTTCTCAAAGACTGTGTACTTACTTAGCGTATCTTCGAGTGCTTCCAGTGTTTTGACTTTCTGGCGCTCAAAATTGGCAACCTCTGCCCAAGCACGTTTGGTGGCATTGAAATATCGCACGATCGTGTTGCGGATATGAATTCCCCAACCGATGAGTACAACAAAAATCCCCAAGAAAATGAGTAAACCTGTCATTGCCATTCCCCTTTATTATTTACCTAGTCGAACTTTTATCGTTCCTCATCCCTTATGCCGTTTTAGTTGTGGATCAGGGCTAGGATGAGTTATTTAATTAAATTGAGCATCATTTCTTGAAATCTTTGATATTGAGGCATGGTCATGGTACGAAGATGACCACGTAGTGCTGGAATATCATTGATTTGATCGCGCTTACTCGTTGTTTGTAATAGGTTTTGTTCACCAACATAACAAAGAATTTGCTCTTGATGATGATAGATTAAATCGCCTTTAAAATGTTGAAAAAAATCATGTAATTTTAAGGTCATACTTGGGCTAATGCTTTTAGCGAGTTCATGTTGGCTTCGCCCAAAAATTTTAAGATTACGATTGACTGAGATATCACTACTTTCCCACGCATGAGCATAAGGTTCAAAAAAACGAGAACGTTGGTTACTGACAGCAATTCCTAAAGCAGGCATTTGAAAAATAAATGCGCCCCATAAGTCTTTATGTATTTCTTTACTGATCTGTTGATTCTTATCCCCATTTCTTAGAATTGGTAGTTCACTGACATAATGATATTGGAAGATCAGCACCTGATGTTCCGTGACACCATCATGCCATGTTGTGGAGGCGTATTGCGTAATGTCATTAGATTCCGTGCCACGATGAAACAATGGGAAAAATTGTTTAAGTCGACTGATCACCAGTGTTGGTTGCGCCTGAATCGGAAGATATGCGGGGAGTTGCTGGAAGTTTAAATGATAACGTAGGGTCATCAAGCGTTGTTCTAGATATTCTGTTACTTGTATCAAGGGCTGTTTCGGTTCATAAAGCAAATAGGCTAAAAATCCAGAAAGAAATGCGCCTAAAAAGCTCCAGATAAACTGAATGTGTGGATGAATAAAATAGCCGAAGACCAAACAGCATGCACTGACAATCGCAAGGAGTAGGGGTAGTATATTAAAGAAATGCAAGCTATGCGCTTCACCCCAAGGATGTAGTTTGTCGAGCAGTTCTTGATCGGTTGTTGATTTATTTCCAATATCCCAAAGCCGAGCAATATTGCGAAAAACTTGAGCGTTTTTTTTGCGTCTTATATGGAGTGCTTGTTGTACAGTGTCGATCGGCATGGCGATGATCAATTCATTATATTAGATTGATGAGGTATAGATTATGCTTTAAATTTCAGAAACTAAGAAGTGCCTTGTGGGCTATTTTAATCAGTATGGATGGAATTAGAGAGTCTTGAGCAAACTGGTGAGTGCTTCTTGTAAACGTTGAAGTTTTGGCATTTTAAGTTGTTCGAGTGTTTCAGCAAGTTTATTAACTGTGATTGCCTGAAATAAATAATTATTCTCCGCTAAAGGGGATTCATTGAATAGCCAGCACATCACACTAGTTTGTGGGTGTACATAAATATCTCCATAAAAAGTCTGCATCATTTTTTCCAATGACAATACTCTTTCTGGCGTTAAAAACTTAACAAGCTCATATTCATTTACGCCAGTTTGCTGATGCTTTTTATTAAAGAGAATATCACTAGATTTCCACTCGATACCTAGATGACATTGATGTTTATAGCGAGCTGAGATACTGATGCCTTTGAATGGAAAATTGTCCATGAATACGCCCCACAGATCACAATGGGTCGTTTCAAAGAACTCTTTGCCTTGTTCATCGGTTGTCCTTGTTTGATAGGTGTAGTGATAGTTAAAAACAGAATAATCATATGTTTTTTGTTTAATCACTAATTGCCCATCTAGCAATATTTTAACAGTATTGTCTTTATTACCTAATTGAAATAAGGGATGATCCAGTAAAGCAGGATTTAAGGGGGTGCTATCAGCATGAAACTTAACCTGATAGGTCTGTTCCAGAACATAGATTCTTAATTGTTCTTTTAGGCTGTCTAATTCAGTTGTCGAAATACGATAACGCACACCAATACTAAACAGAACAACACAAACAATTAGATAGTAGGCAGAGAACAAAAGGCCTGCCAATAAAAAAATCAGACTCAGCGTGCACATTGTCCAGTATAGGTAATTCTTGATATACAGGTTTTGCTCGCCATCCCAGAGTTTTAAGGTATTAATTAAAAGTTTTGGTGAGGGTTGTTTCTCTAGCAATTGGCGAATGGCCTCAATATTTTTTAAGGTCGACTGATTGTGAGTAGATTGATTTTTAAAAGTTTTTTTAATTTTATTGGATATGAATGGCATAGTTTTTTAGATAATCATTCTGAAAAAATAGGCTAAACCATGATTTAGCCTATGAGTGATATTTATGCGAGTTGATCAATCAACATCGCATCGCCATAGCTAAAGAAGCGATAGCGTTGTTCAACTGCGTGCTGATATGCCGCCAAAATATTATCCCGATTTGATAGTGCTGAAACGAGCATCAATAGCGTGGACTCAGGTAAATGGAAATTAGTAATCAAACGATCCACCATGCAGAACTGATAACCTGGGTAGATAAAGATTTGAGTGTCACCTGTCCAAGCTGCAATCTTACCACCATTTGCTTGCGCTGCACTTTCTAAGGCACGTGTCGCGGTTGTGCCAACGGCAATCACTTTATTGCCTCGTGCTTTGGTTGCTAAAATTAAATCAATCGTCGCTTGCGGCACATCACACCATTCACTGTGCATAATATGGTTACTAATGTCTGTGGTGCGAACTGGCATGAAGGTTCCTGCACCAACATGCAAAGTGACAAAAGTTTTTTGAATGCCTTTTTCTGCCAATTTTGCTAACAAATCTTGGTCGAAATGTAAGCTTGCAGTCGGAGCAGCGACACTGGCGATTTTTTCAGGATCATGAAAAACTGTTTGATAACGTTCAGTATCAATCTCTTCAGCTTCACGATTGAAATAAGGCGGAATCGGTAACTGACCGTATTGATCGAGCACCGACAAAATCGGTTGCGAAAATTTCACCACAAATAGATTTTCATGGCGACCTTGTACCGTCACAGGAACTGCATCTTCACCAATATACAGTTCTGCGCCTGCTTTAGGTGAGTTGCTCGATTTGATATGGCAATGTGCTGTATGTGTATCCAACATTCGTTCAACCAAAACTTCGATAGCAC
Source organism: Acinetobacter sp. NIPH 1852 (assembly GCF_022549455.1). Taxonomy (NCBI): domain Bacteria; kingdom Pseudomonadati; phylum Pseudomonadota; class Gammaproteobacteria; order Moraxellales; family Moraxellaceae; genus Acinetobacter; species Acinetobacter sp. NIPH 1852. The sequence continues at coordinate 47,687 of NZ_JAKZGG010000001.1, forward strand.
CGCCAGTGGCACGTTTTCCTTTTAATCGTGCTTTCATGACTTTGGTATCATTCAGAACCAGTAAATCGCCATCTTCCAATAAATCTAAAATATCGGTAAAAGCATGGTCGTGATACTGACCTGCTGCATCAATATGCAGTAGGCGTGATGCGCTACGGCTTTCTAGTGGGTAGCGAGCGATAAGTTCATCTGGAAGATCAAAAGAAAAGTCGGAGAGTTGCATACATCTAAAACATTGCAAAAAATTGGGCGTAGTATAGTCTTTTTTGTGTTTTTTCGCTGAGTTTGATGTTTATAGCTAGAAAAATATCTGAGTGATTTAAAAGTGAGCAATAAGTGCGAGATGGGGTTTGACAATAAAATCAAACAGGTTATGATACGCAACACAAAGCATCGCACTCTTCCCGAGGTGGTGAAATTGGTAGACGCGGCGGACTCAAAATCCGCTGTCAGAGATGACGTGTCGGTTCGAGTCCGACCCTCGGGACCATTCGATAGCTTAGACAGATATTTCAAAGCCCCAAGTTCTTATTAATCAAGGACTTGGGGCTTTGTCGTTTCTGGCGTTTATGTTTTTTTACGGTATTTTTGGGGTTTTTAAGGTATATATTTCCACACATTTTCCACACTTTTTTTTGTGGGTTTATTTTTGGAAATTAGGAACTTGGTGCATAAAATGAGTTTGTCTGTTTATCAGCAGGCGAATGGCTCATGGCGAGCTGATTTGCGTGTATTGGATGTGCGGTGCAGTAAAGTAAGGAAAAATAAAGCTGACGTGCTAAGGTGGGCAGCTGAGCGTGAGCGCGATATCTTTCTGAATCACTCTACAGAGGAAGCGTTAAAGAGAAATATTGTATTGACTGTGCATGAGGCTTTATCTCGATATTCGACAGAGGTGTCACGATTTAAAAAAACATGGAAAAAAGAAACGCAGCGCATTAAATATTTTCAAAGTACTTTGCCTAAAGTTGATTGGCCACTAGAACGATATCAATCAGATTATTTGGCGACATACCGTGATGAAGCCATGAATCGATCAATCAAGCCACTGAAGGCGAGTTCTGTGCGACGTGACTTCTCAACATTGTCATCGTTTTTCGCCTGGTGCATTGAAAAGAAGTGGATTAAAAATAATCCTGTAGCTGAAGTAAAATTGCCACCTAAACCCAAAAACCGAGAACGTCGTATCGAACTAGATGAAGTTGAGCGAATGTTGGCAGCATTAAAATATGTACCTGGTACGGTACCAGTAACAAAAATGCAGGAAGTGGGATTAATTTGGCTCATTGCGATGGCCACTGGTATGCGATCGGGTGAGATCGTAAACAGATTGCCTCGTGAAGTACTATTGGCCAAACAACAAATATTATTGCCTGACACTAAGAATGGATCTTCGCGGAGAGTGCCATTAGATAATTTTGCGGTTCATCTTTGGTCTTTGGCCATGAAGATTGATCGCAAAGCGTGTCCCAAAGTTTTCACTGTGACGGATTCTTCGCGTGATGCTTTATTCAGAAAGGCAAGAAAGCAGGCAGGTTTGGAAAATGCAGATATCACTTTCCATGATTCAAGACATGAAGCAGCTTCATTGATGGCCAAGAGGATTAAGAATGCTTTAACGCTATGTAAAATATTTGGATGGAAGGACCCAAAATTTGCCCTGGTGTATTACAACCCTACAAATAATGAAATCGTGGATGAGTTGAATCAATCCTGTGAGTTTCAACAGATAGCATAAAAATAAAGCCACCTTACGGTGGCATTATTTTTATGAATAGTTTACGACTGCTTTATCGAACGCCATCGCGTAATCTATTACGTCTTTGGCTCTCCAACGTTGGACGGTATGATCGTCTTTGGTTGGTAGATCTCTGCTTGGTGGAAAATATTTATTCGTAATTATGTGGCGTTTTACATAGTCTGCCGAATAATCAAAATATAGAGCAATATCTTCTAAGCACCAGAGTTGATGCTCGATCGGAATAATTGGCTTCGATTCAATCGCCTTCATCATTTTAAGGAATACTTTTTCTAGTAACTTTTCTGCATTAAGTTCCATTGAATAGATCCCTATTTAATTGCTTCAGTTAGAAAATAAACAGCACCAAAAAGTGATGAACTGCTTAGTAAGATGGTGGCTTTGGTTAAGCTGTAATTGTTCATATCAATCCATCCTTTTCTAACTTTTTAATTTTGATACGTACCTGAGCTTCATCTCTGTTAAGTACTTCTGCTATTCGGCAAGCTGGAAAATTATCTTCGTACATCGTTGTTAAAACCTGTAATTCACATTTCCAGTACAGACCTTTTGTGAGGTCATTAGAATGTGTGTGGTATTTAATTTTAGGGGTACTTAAGCGATCTTTGGGATTTGGCATAAACATTTCCCTACACGTAAATAATCAGCCACTCTTGGGGCATCTACAGGTGTTAAGTCATATCGATACAAGTCAAATGTTCTTACCCGGGTTTTAACAGTGATTCGATCCTGATCGATCGCAATAATCTCTCCGGTGTAATGCTTATGGTCCACAATAATTTTATGGCCATAGCCGTTTTTACGTTCTTGAATGGAGAAGTTGACCTGATGGCCAACGGTTAAAGCATCATAGTCTGGGAGGATTAGACCACCACATTCACAGTTGAATTTAGGCATTTTTATTATCCTCACTAACTCTGTAATAACTTTGTGCTTCACAACGTGGGCACACCAAATCAGTTAATCCTGAAATACTTTTACTTGGTTTACGCAATCGATCTTTGACCAAATGTTTATTTCTACAACGGCAGCACTTAACTAATTCGTCATCATGATTCATTGGATTTATCCTCTTGATTTATTAAATTTTTGATAAAACTTTGCCTGTTACATGTAGTAATTCCACAGTGACACCTAGTTTTTCGGCAAACGTCGCCAAGTTCTTTCGATCAAGAAAATTACATGCCCAATGTAAAGATTCGAATTTGCTTTTGTGGTCAAGAAATTGATAAGTTTTATCGGCGATGTAAGGTGCATCCATACCATTTTGTGCAAATGTTTCAATAATTAGGTTTGCCACATAATTTAAGTTAGAATTTTCGTGCATAATTGCTCTCCAGTGGTTGTGTGTCACATACAGGAGTGGCCGCTTCTGTATGTGAGTTAAATATTTAGAATTAGTGAAAAGGTCGCTTTGGTTCGTTTGAACCGTCTTTGGTGACTTCTTTTAGTACCTCGACTATTACCTCTAAGATTTTTATGCTTGGTTCAGCTCTTTTTTCAGTTTCACTTTCAGCTTTGGCTTGTGCATGGATCTGCTTTGAGAGCTCTGGGTCCATTGGCGTTAAGCCTAATTGTTTGTACACATCATCTAGATATGCCCATTTATAAATAGTACTTTGACGTACACCATTTCCACCTAATACATGAAAATGCTTTCCACAAAAATGAGACGGTGAAACGATAGTTCCTTCATAGCAGACAAGAACAAGAAAGCGGTCACGCTCTGGAGTGATGCGGATGTCTTTGAATAATTCCTTTGTTTCATTTGACTGGTCTGCCTTAGGTTCAGCAGGGATCGCTTGAAAACTCATTTTGTAATATTCATTTTTTGTCTGTAGGACGATTTTTTCAAAAAAATCGATTTCATGATACGGACGATTCTTTTTGACTAGCTCAAGGACATTGAATAGATTATTTCGGCTACAATGTTGTGGCAGTCGCCCCAAATAAAACATTGATTGTTCTTCATTAAGTTCGAGTTTCAGGGTCTCGGTAGGCGAGATCTCAACGTTTAATATGTAGATTGGATAATTGTGCATTTTTAAGTTCCTTTAAAATTTTTAACCGAGTTGAAAAATAAGACTTTGTAATAAAATCACTCGTTCCTTGAGGTTCGAGTACTCCTCCCACGGCAGGTTTTTTTTGATTATCTGTAAAACGTCCTTGGCTTCTTTGCGTGTAGAACGATTGTTTTGATAATTCAAAGAGCAAATGCAGCTCTCCACTTGACCTATGGCCTCATTGATATTTCGCGGTTCGACGGTAGTCATTTTTTTGTTCCTGGTTGTTTGACTTGGTTTGGATTTGTGAAGATCCAGCATTTAATAATTCGCTCGCTCTGGAGTGGATTTACGTTGGTGTGATCACCTAGGTTTTTCGCATCATCGGCTGGAAATTTATTTGATCTGACAGGCTTGTTGGCTTCTACAAACTTGTAGCGTTTGCTGGTGCGTAATAAGTTCCGCATTTCGTTTACGTCTGGCAGAGCTTGGAAGTTCCGCGCTGCAACTTTGTAAACCTCGTTTAGGTTAATTGCGATATGAGCCTCCGTTGGGTCGTAATGATTAAGGTGGAAATGTGAAGTACGGATGCTGTTGAGATATTCATATGCATCCCAGAACTGTTGTACAAACATATGATCCATGCCGATCTCATCGACACGACGTCGTGCCATATTTTCAAGCATTGTTTTGGCATTCTGGATCTCAGTAGCACTGATCTGATTTTTAAAAACGTGTTCTGCCAAAGCATCAATCATTGCTGAAACTTGAGCATGACAAAGTGCTATACGAACGTGGGTAATACCTTTGGCATGGAATTCAGCTTCGATCTTTTTAAGATTATTGCTGTAGATTTCCAAAATTTTATTTTCATTCTTCAGGCAAAAAGTCATGTAAGTACATGCTTCGTCTAAAGGCATTTGCGATAGCCTTGTCGCGATATTTTTCTTCTCTAAACTATGGCCCTTAATATCGACCGATATGTGCAGAGTACGAGATAGAATCGCTTCAGATGCTTGAATAGGTGTGTTCTGGCTGATTAAGACAGCAGCTCTAAAAGGTGGCTCGTATGTTTCGTTACCTGCGGTTTTTAAGCCCTTAGAGCGAATTGCACGACCGTTAAATGCATCTTTGAGTTCGTCCCATGAGAATTTGGCTTTTTGTGCTGATTGTTGGTCGTTACGATCGCCTTCAATCAAGACGATTGGCATGTTTGAGGTTTGGGCAAAGTTACGATAAATCGCAACACTGGTACTCTTGTTTGGGTCAAAGCCTTCGTATGATTCACGTCCGCTAAATTTCCAAAGCATTTCAATTAGGGTTGATTTCCCTGAACCTGCTTGTCCGACAAATTCAAAGAATGGATATGATGAATGCATGGCGCGGATCTGTTCTGCGAAATATGATCCCGTCCACCACGCTAAAATGATTAAACCTGTTTCTCCATTTAGGTCGTAATAGTCACGCCACCATGTCGGTTTAAAGTCCTGTTTGGGATTCAAATGAATTACTGGTGTGGATGCCAAGGTTTTGATCTCTTTTTTATTTGTCTTGAAATAGTCATGTTCGTTTTTGGGGATAACTTGACCTTTTTGCACAGCAAATTGGTCAAATATGTAGACATCGTGTTCTTTGCTATAACCAACAAAGTCGATCGTTTTAACTTCACGTAGATTTTCAAATTCACGTTTTACAAAGAGTTCCAGTTGCTGATCTGAACCTGTCCATAAAGCACCTGATAAAACGCCTAGTACACGTGGCTTAAACTTGCTACGTGATGAAATATGTTCAGGTGTAAACGTTGCTTTGACTTCGTTAAAAGGGGACTGAATATGCACGTAATACCAACTCTCATCGGTAATTTCATTGCGCTGGAAATAAAGTGGTTTAAGTTGAGCGTTACAGATCTCCACGACTGAAGAACTGTTTTTAAGTGCCCTGTGCTTTTTTTCTTCTTCAGAAAGGATAGAACCTTGTTCTTGATCCGTTGCTTCTAAAACCGCATTAAACTTCTTGTAATCAAGTTCCCACCAGTAAGTACGGAATGCATGATTAAAGTAAAACTTTGCGATGTTATAAAAGCTATAAATGAGCAAGCCTGCTTCTTCTGCAGTTTTAGCAATTTGCAACTTGCCGTAATGGATATATTTATCCTGGTGTTTCTTGGTCAGTTGATTGCTTTGGAATAGGTCATTCCAGTCTTTACCAGCAATAGGCAATGCAGCAGTACATAACCAACCATCTTCGATCGATTGTTCGATTTGTTTGGGTAAATACTTTTTACCTGCCTTGTCATTATCTAAAGCCCAAACGAGGCGAGGTCGATCTTTTTCAAGCTCCTCGCAGCGCGTAGCGATTTGTTGCAGGATCTTGTTTGGATAGTTAGCACTATTCATAGTACTGATACTGATCAGATCCGATTGAGATAATGCGATGCTGTTAAAAATGCCCTCTGTGAGCCAGATACTGCCAGCATTGCAAAGTTCATCTAAGTTGTGGACCGTCCACGATAGCCCTTTCCATTGACCAATAAAGTTCGCTTTCATGCGACCGAAGCGTTCAGGACGATCTATAAATCTTTCCCAATATACTTTTGGTGCAAGTTCAAAGCGGACTGTAGCCGTTACTAACTTGTGGTTCTCTCTGTCCCGATATAATTCTTGCGTATATAAACTTTTGAATGAAGTGATATCAAAGCCTCTCGCATGTTGCATATAGGCATCTGCGGAGGCGTTTGGGTTTTGTGGGGTTTTTGGGAAGTCCTCAGACCAGTCTTTGAATAATTCTTCACAGATATCTCTGACATGTTCTTCATAGGTACATTTATTAATACGACCACACTTCACCACCTTTGGGGTAATAGCATGGGTGTATAGTTCCTTTTGATTACATTTAGGACATACACCGCTACGGTACCAGTCGCCTACTTTTTTGAATTTGAAAAGTTGGTTTAGTCTTTCGTCTATTCGACGTTGCAAAATATCCATATATTACTCAGATCAATTTCATTTGTAGGAGACGATTGCGATAGGTTTGTGCTTGAGCAAGGTCAATTTTTCTTGTCCAAAAAAGAGCATTGATAGCTCCTTCGACATAACATTTTTGGAATTGATCTATTTCTGGTTGCAGTTCTAAAGCGAAGAGCTGCATTTCTATTTCGTTCTCCCATTTTTGTTTTGTCAGTGATAAATCAGGTTTAGGGATAAGGCTGTTGTGGATGGTACGTGTAATTTCAAGATCGGCTGCAAAGCTTGCGAGGCAGTCGGGATTTACGCAGCTCACAATAATGTTATGAAGTAGCGGTGAGGGTCTTTTTCGACTCGTCACATGCATCCTACGGTCGCAATGCGGACAGTAGAATCCTATCGATTTACTCATTTTATTCCCCTAGAGAATTAACCAAGTGATCTGTTGCTCCCGACACCACTCACTGGAATTTTCTTTATTTACATACTGTTTCAATAGTTCATCAAATAATTACAAGATCGGCTTCTTATTCTGTGATGAGCCGAAATGGTGCGCTTTATGATTCCTTTGGCTTTTTTTCGTCCTTTCTAAGAAGTTCTAATGTGTGTTTTTTAGCGTACTGGTTAGGAGTTAGATCTTCATGTGCTGCTTTAATGCGTAGATTTTTAAAATCTTCTTCATCTAGGCGGTAAACGATTTGCTTTGTTGGGTTTGTACTCATTGCATTGACTCTATAAAAAGCTAAACTTGGAATGTTTTTGTGAAAATCGTGCAATGCGTGATTTTCACAATTACAAATTACTACGATGTGTCGTATATTTCAACAGGTAACTACTATGAATAGTAACTTTTCTGATTTAAATCGGGGAAATCGTTTAAAAGAAGAAAGAAAACGATTAAAACTTACGCAAAAAGATGCGGCTATCATTATTGAAATGCAGGATCAGAGTTGGATTCGTTTTGAAAAACGGGGAGAGCCATTTGATTTAAGAGCGCTCCAATGTTTGGAGGAAAATGGTTTCGATATGATGTATGTAGTTTTTGGCATTCGTAAGAATAGCGAGCTACAAAATATAAAGCCTGAGCATTTGGAAATACTCAGGCTTTTAAATGAGGCCAGTGAACAGAAATTAGCGAAGATTATTCAGATGATTCAATTAATGGCTTCGGAGGATTAGTCGCTACACCTTTTAGAATTTCTTGGATTTGATCATCTAATTCGTTAAAAATGGTGGATATTTGTTCCTTGCTAACGACATCGTATTCGAGTGACTCGGTCCCTGCATCGCTTAACTTGCGGATAAATGCCACCTTATTTTTTAATCGATTTAATTCATAATAAGCATCTTCATTTATAAGATACATTTCTATCCCCTTTTAATTAAAATACTAGAGAAACCATCATTTATTAGGTCGGTCATCTCATTAAATAAAATCCAACTTTGTTCTGTATTTTCCATAATTAAAATGGCTTGAACGGCACAAATGCTTAAATTAAATGTATCGAACTGTTTATTGAAGTGGTAGTCGATATTTTCTCTAAGTCGAGACCATAATACATTTGTTTCCAGAAATGTCTTATATGAAACATTACTGTCTAATAGCCTATGCAGTTTTCTTGCACTAATAAAAAGCTGACGTTTATTTGTTTGTGGATTTTGAAGTCTGACAATTATATTTTCTATTTTCATCGTTATTCCTCAATCTAATAAATGGCTTGGAAGTATTTGTGCAGGGGTGTGCCAATGCCATTTCGTTATGTCGAGTCGGGATGGAGCTGACGCAACATAGGCAGTAATCATACGGGCATGGTGGACCCATATTTCTAACAGTGGCTCAGAGGGGGAGATATCCAGTTTTAAGGTGCGTAACTGGTTATAGAGCTGCCTTTGCTTGTCTGGCATGGTCTTTAATTGTTCTTGTGTTGCAGGAGGATTTTGTGGTTCTTGGGTACCGACAATTTTATCCTGGTGCGAAGTAGCTTGAGGCGTTGGTGCAGGTGTGTCATTGATCGGGATGTTAATACAAAAAATTGACTTTAATTTCTTATAGTCGATGGTGTAGTAGTTGACCCGATCTGACTTCACATCCGATAACTTTGCTATCTGAATCAAGCCAAGGGCACGTAATTTTGCAACGGCCCTTTTAATCGTTGAAACGCTGAACATACCTAGGGTTTCTTTCCATTCTTCGTAAGTATGAAACCACCATTTCCGACCTTTGTAGGTTGTTAAATTTTTCTTGGTTTTGCGCTTGCGCGTTTCATTGATCAAGAAATATAGCTTTTGAAGGAAGGTTGCTGCGGTGATCCCCAGTACCTTTGCCATTTCTGGCGAGGCAATGAGGGGATATTCGTTGTGCTGTAGGAGTAGCTTCATGCGACAGCCCCCCGATAAAGTTCGGCATAGCAAGCTTTACACTTTGCAGTCCATTGCTGTTTTCCGTTCCGAAAGCCATTCTTATTGAAGAATTCGCAATCAAAGGGGTAGTACTCGCCACAAGTACTGCACATTCGTTCTGTGCCTAGTTCCGTATAGATAAATATCATGCTGCACCGCCTAGATTTATCAGGATGTAAGCGATGATTAGGATTGCTAGAAATGCGAGTGTATCTAAGATTTTTTTTCGGGTGTGGGCTTTCTTTTTAGATGCGAGATATGCAGGTAAATCAAGGACAGGGGTGTGTTCAATAGGTGTGCTAGACGTGCGTGTGTCTGCACTATAAATACGTGTGTTCATAGTCGTTCTCTTTGATAAGTTTTAACACTTACCGCCATTCTTTCCACGGAATGGTGGCAGCCTAAACAGGGGTGGAAATACCGCTCAAAGAGTAACGGCCAGCCTTACGACTGCCCTGAATAGACTGCCATAACGACTGACTAAACAGTTTGCAAAAAAAAAGCCGCTAATAGCGACATTCCTCTGCGCTCTTTGATGATAAAACAGGTTTCCACGCCCGCTCACAGATTTTGCTGTGATTTTTGAAATATAACGGTATCTTTTTTTTAATGCAATATCTTTTAAAGGATAATTGCGGAATTCGCCTATTGACTAAACAATAATTAAGTCAATGCGTTATGTAATGCCGTAATTATGAAGCTCGCTAATGTTTTGCTAATGCAAGATTATCAATGTATTGCATTGGGCTAATGCAACGGATTATCAAGCTCGTTAATGTTCTGTAATTGATTGATTAAGGAATTTGCAATCGTTTTGCTAATGTTTGGTTATGTCATTCTTTTTTAATTCTAATGCTTATTTTATTTATATAAGGAAAGATCGTATCAATTTGGCCTAATGCATAGGCTTAGATTGACTCTATGGATTGGATCACATTGAGCTAATGCATAGTGTCAAAGAATATAATTTAATGTACATTCTTGTTTTAACTATTGTTTGTGGGTTTCTAATGGGGTTTATTAGCGTCTTAGCTGCATTATTGCTGTTTATTGTATCTTTGGTTATGTGTATTGGATTGATTAATCCTAAATGGTTAAAGAATCCTAAAAAACCTGATGAAATTATGAAAAGATCAGAGCTTCTCGGTGGTGGTCTTCTGGCAATTGTTGTATTGACCTTTATCACTGTAGTCACCTCACCTGAACCAAGTAGCAATGTACAGAATGCTAATAATGTAAAAGCAGAGGTCAATTCTGAAAACTTAGTATCTAACAATATTAAATTCGATTATGACATTATTTCAGATGAAAAAATGAGAACAATTAAGCGTAGTGTTAATGTTGAATTGCCTGAACGTTTATCTAAAGAGCAGCTTGAACAACTTGCTTATGAAATTAAAAATTTGGATAAAAATGAATATGAGCGGACATTTATTCTTTATCGAATTAAGGGCGAAAAAAGCGATGCTGCGTGGGCAACGACACATTTCAATCCTAATTTAGAAGTTAAGTTTATTGGGCTTTAGATATTGTAAAAACTGCAAATCGAAAACAGTCAAAAACTTGAAAAGGAATCAATGTTTGTTAATATAAGAAAAGGTTATTTCTCCTTAACTTTGTTGGTTGAGTTTGTACATACCTCTCTTGCTAGGATGAAATAGTGTTGGCGCACTAATTTATTCGGAAAAACCAGTGTTGTCGCACTGGTTTTTTTTATTTCCAATTTACTTTGGTACGATGTATAGTAGTTTTATGCCAAGAAAGTTAGTTCCTATTTCCCCACCGTCCCCATACGGTGGTTTTTTTTGCCGATTAAAAAAGCCACCTCGCGGTGGCTGTTTGCTTATAGTGGGCTTAAAAACTTAATGATTTGATTCATTTGTTCACTTATATGGTTTAAGCAAATTTCATGGGCTAATGTTGGGTTTTGTTCTTCAGTTAATTTTTCAATCTGTTCATTTAAGTGGTCAAGTTTAGTTTTTAGTTGATTTACTTGGATCTGGTAAGCTTCTAAATGTTCGTTTGTCATATAAAAATCCCTATTTATCAAGTTGATATGTTTGTTTTGATAAGAGCATGTTCGCTCTCTTTCACAACGATAGCAAGGAATAAATATAACAAATTTGATATATTTTATATTGAATATATAACAAACTTGTTATATTATTGGTTTATTGTTTAAACAAGGAGCTAGCATGAGCTACAGCGAGTTTAAACGGTGGCTCATTGAACAAGGTGTTGTTTTTGTTCGTCGCGGTAAGGGTTCCCACTGGATTATCCAGTTAAATGATAAACGTAGTGTTTTCCCCGATCATGGCAGTAAAGAGATACCCAATGGAACCCGTTTGAAAATCAAAAAGGACTTGGGGCTTTAAGCCCCCAGATCCTTAAGTAGCAAAGTTAGCTTCAATTATCTTTATATGATCAGTAGTGCTTAACGCTGATAGGGTACAATAATATTAAGAGGTCTTTGAGATGGAATACGCAGTACGAATCGTGCCAGAAGGTGATGCGTTCGTTGTGTCTAGCCGCGATCTACCAGAGCTTAACAGTGTCGGATATTCTTTGGACGAGGCAAAGCAAGAAGCCTTGGACGGAATTGAAACTGCTTTAATGATTTATTATATGGATGGGAAAAAGACAATTCCTTTACCATCTGAAGCACAAGAGGGTGAATTTATAGTTCGTTTACCTGCTCAAGTTGCTGTCAAAGTTGCTTTATACAACGAAATGTTAAAGCAAAAAATCACTAGAGCTGAGTTAGGTCGTAGATTGCATTGGCAACAAGCGCAAGTAAATCGATTATGGTCATTAGATCATTCAACTAAATTGGAAAATATAGAGGCCGCATTTCATGCGCTTGGTAGGGAGATCGAGTTAGTCGTTGCCTAGCCTAACTCGTTAAATATATAAGCCACCAGAAGGTGGCTTTTTTAATGTTGTTGAACACATTGTAGGCAGATACTAATTTGAATATTGTTGTGAATATTATGGGCTGTACAGCCATATAGTGTGTGGATTAATAAAAATAAGTAAATTGTTTTCATAGGGCTGCTTCAAGTTCGAGCTGCATTGTCAAACCACCTGTAGAATAACTATGAGTGGCTTTTTCTACTATCCATTTAAGTTTGTCCACCTGCGGTTTAAATCCCTCCAGTTGTATTGGAGACTCAGTGGAAATAGAAGGAATACCGAAAGCTGTATTGATACTAAATTTTGCCTTCTGGCGTTTGATTTCATCCATTTTTGCTTTGGATGCTCGTTCAGCCTCTTCTTTGTTTGCGAAGGTTCCCTTCAGTTTTTTTACTTTGCCTTTCGTGCCTGCTGTAGCCGTTTCACGTTTAGCTTTGCTTGTGTCCTGATAGCTTGCTGATACGCCTGTGTGATCTGATTCCCTATCTTGTTCAGAGTATCTAAACTGATCACCATCTCTACGTGTAAGTAGGAGAGATGGTAAAGCCTTGCCTGAGGCAGTTTTTGCGGTACCTGCTTTGAATATTAATAAACGATCTTTTTTGACTGCCATTTCAGCACCATTTTGTTTTGACAGTCGTACTAGCAAATTTAAGTCTGATTCATTGGTTTGATCAACATGGTTGAGATCGATATTTTTTAGCTCATCGATCATCACTAATTCTAATTTATGATTAGTCGCAATACCTGAAGCAACTTCGCCGAATTTTTTACGATGATAGGATTTTGATTTAGCTTCTTTGATATTACTTTTAAAGTTAGCACTGGAGGCTTTGATCGTAATGGCATCAGGTGTGCCCGACCATTCGGTTTCATCCACAATAAAATCACCTTTATCGTGAACTCCTTCGCCAACAAAGCCAAGCTGACAATTAATTTTTACGCCACGACGTGGCAGCTCTAAAACGCCATCGCTGTCATCGAGAACAATGTCCAATTGATCAGCTTCATTGGCTCTATTATCGGTTACAGTCACGCTTAGGATGCGTTTGAGGATTTGATCGTTTAAAGGCTTGCTATCTGCAGTCAAAATACAAATGGGAGTCTTTATCATGATTAAGACTCCGCTTCCGTCTGTTGTTCAATACGTTCATCATCAACGCGAGAAAGTTTGATTGTGAAGTCTACTTTTCTGGGTACGCCATTGAATAATAAAATTTGTTTAGTTTCGTCAATACTATCGATGGTATAGACCCCATACAAATATCCACTGCCATCGACTAGAACAAAGCCTTGTCCAGTATCAGCCATTGCTGCAAGCTCATCGATCGAATAGCGATTTCCAAAGCCATACTCCTGATAAATAAGACCAGGAAGCGTGACGATATCATCACCTGCACCAATAAATTGACGCTGTTTACGACCTTTAGCCACAGCATTATCGGCATATTGCCAAGAACGTTGGCGTTGGATCTCGGTGAAGGTGAGCGTGTCAGTGGTAAAGGGGAATTGTCCTAAGCACATAAGCATGGTGATTTACTCAATCAATATCGTTGTATGAACGAGGGTTACTACTTGATACACGTTGGAATTTTGCGACTTCAGCAGCGACCTGTTGGGCTAATGATCTTTCATCCATACCTGCAGAAGGGTAGACGTTGATGGTCAATTGCATTGGTTGAGAATTTCCTGCAGCTGCAGCACCTGATAGACGTGACGAAATTGGTGGACGTGAATCAAATCGAATGCCACTTGTATCGAATGAACCAAGTAAATCCTTACTAATATTGCTTATGGCTAGACTTGGGAGCTTTGCATTTTGATCTATTCCCATTGCTAAACCATGCATGTTATATGCACCCAATTCAGCAAAGACGCGGCTAGGGGAGTGAATGCCAAACGCCCCCTTAACTGTATTTGTAATTGTTGATGCGACTTCTTTAGCTTTTGCAACGACAGCACCCATAGCACTGCCGATACCATTGGCTAAACCCTGCATAAGCATTTGCCCGAAACCAGTAAATGTACTCGGCAGTTGAAACCCAAAATAATTCATTACGCCTGCAAAGGCTTTGTAAAATAAGCCGAGAGGTGACCAGTTAATGATGGTTGAGGTTATGTTTGCGATACCACTACTGAAAAATGATTTGATACTCTCCCAAACATTACCGAAAAACTGTTTGATGGGTTCCCAATTTTTATAGACGGTATATGCCAAGATAGCCAATGTTGTGATTAGCAGAATAATAGGATGTGCTCTTGCAACAACAAATAAATATTTGAGTAGCCCACCAATCCGCGTAAACACATTGATTAGGCTGAAAGCTTTCAAGCCTAATGTTGCCATAGAAACTTTCAATATTGCTAATGGGGCGAGGATGGTCACCATTGTCATGGTTAGTACGCCCATTGCAGCAATGATTGCCAGCACCGCAACAATTATCTTGGCCATCGTTGAGACAAGCACAGGATTGCTTTTTGAGAACTCATTAAATTTGCCGATAACAGAGGTCATTGTTTGTAAAAGATCTCGTAAATCATCTTTAATGGAATCGGAAATAGTGGTTCGTAAACCATCAAAACCACTGGTAAGTTTTGTCCAGTCACCAGCAACGTTATCATTCATCGTTTCTGCTAGTTTTTTTGCCTCTCCACTAGCGGCCTTATTGATTTTGACTAACTCTTGAAGTGCGCCATTACCTGCTTGTTCCACGAGGACTTGAAGTCCACTAAATGCCTCTTCACCTGCTATAGCCTTAAAGAACTCAGCACGTTGTGCGTTGCCCATGTTCGAGGTTTTTTGTTCTAGCTCAGTCAGTATGGTTGGCAAATCTCTTAAATTACCTTTTGCATCTTTGGTGCTTATACTGAGCTGATCAAGTGCTTTTGCTGCTGCCTTGGGGGGAGCTGCTAACCGACCTAGGATCGATCGTAATGCGGTACCTGCCATTGAACCTTGTAAGCCTGCATCACCAAGTTTACCTGTGGCTGCTGCCAACGTCTCGATATCTACACCCAGTCCAGAAGCGACAGGAGCCACATATTTCATGGTTTCACCCATCATACTGATATCGGTATTGGATCTCGTCATGGTTGCGGACATAACATCGCCCAATTGTCCCATTTGATCGGCCTTCATCTTCATGCCAGTCAAAATATTTGAAGCAATATCTGCTGTTGAACCTAGATCAAGGCTGCCAGCAGCAGCGAGACTTAACATACCAGGCATCGCGGCTTTGATACTTTCAGGGGTAAATCCAGCCATCGCAAGGAATGCTTGGCCTGATGCTGCATCAGCTGCAGTGAATGAGGTTTCAGAACCAAGCTTTTGTGCTTGTTCTCGAAGTGCTTTCAACTCAGGTGAATTTTTATCAAGTCGTGTTAATGCCTGAACTCGACTCATATTAGAGTCAAGGTTTGTACCTGGTGCAATAAAACGAGCACCTGCATAAGCAGACATGCCAGCACCTGCAACTTGCATTGCCCCTTGAGAGAATTTTCCTTGGAGTTCTGAAGAGTGTCGCTGCAGATCATTTACTTTTTTTTGAGATTGGGAGATACGATCTAGCATTTCTTTCTTTTTGCGTAAAGCGACGGTCGCCGAATCAATTTTGATTCTTAACTGCTGTTCATCTTTCGAGAGATTCTTTGTACTGATCCCAGTTTGAGAAAGCGATTGACGTAAGCGCTGTAAATGTACAACCTGATCCCTTTCTTCTTGCTTCAATTGGTTGACTGCAAGCCGAGCACGGTCAAGTTCTTTTGTCATTGCACGTGTCGGTTTCGGCATTGCAGCATGTGCTTGAGCGAGTTGTGTAGCTCGCTCCTTAGCTCGTTGCATTTCACTGCGAGTTTTACCCAATGCATCGTTTAAACGTTTAAAAGAAGTAATATCCGCTTGTGTTTGATTCAACTTTTTCAAAGCAGCTTGTTGATCCTTAAATTGACCAGAAAGCCCTTTACTATTTTTTTGAATGTCTCGAATCGGCTTAGATGCTTTATCGATGATTTCAAGCACTGTTTTTAAGGCTAACTTACTCATTTATCGTTACTTTCCCAGCGTTTATGGGCACGTTCTCGCCATTGCATTAGTTCTTCAAGCTCAAAGTCATCACAGTCACTTGGCTTCCAGTGAAACACGAGAGCCAAGTCTGCGATCACATCATCTATGAACTCGGGGAGTCGTCGTTCGTACTCGCGAAAAAACCAATCAGTTCAGTCCCAAGTTTTGTTATATCGGAAGGTTCAAGTTCATAAACATCCTGCGGACTCATTACGGGTTGTGTGACACGACTTGCAACTTTTGCGATCGTGTCAATATCAAGATTGAGTAAGTTGACAAGTGATAGTCCTCTTAATGCATGAGTCTTGGGTTTGCGGAGAGTGATTTCCTTAATCATTTCTTGACCACGAATGAAACCTACATCGAATTTGACGAGTTTAATATTTGGATCAATAACGGTTTCTAGCGATTGGCTTTGTTCTTCAGTTGTCATGAAATTTTTCCTGTTTGGGATTTTTTAGGGGGGGAGGGGGATTACCTGACCTATAGGCCGAGTAGTTCACGAATTTCCTGAGCGATGTCGCTATCACCAAAACGTTCAATGCCATTAATTAAATCAAGCTCAACTTCGACTACACCATCCACTTCCATGCGGTAGTAGGTGTGGTTATAAGTCATGGTGATTTCAGTTCTGTCACCATTTTTAGTGGTACCAGGGTCAAGTTCTAATGCCTGGCCACGCATATAGATTTCTACATTTTGATTGGTGCAATTGTCCTGACGTTCATAAATACCAACATAGCGGATTGGTAAGTCAGAAGTACCGCAGACTCCTAACTGGCGGTATTGCTTGATGTCAAAACCAGCATAAGTGACTTCGCTCTCAAGCTTTTCGTAGCCCATTGCCAGAGCCACGTCACCGATCATTCCAGCGCCACGATAGTCATCCGTTTTTTTGGTAATCTTTGGAATCGTGATGGACTCAGCTACGCCTGCCCATGAATGTGTATTTACAAAGACATTAAAATTTTTGAGTGTTCTAGGAAGCATAATTAAGCACCTTCAGTTGTCGTGCCGCCACCGAGCAATTTGCTGAAATCAACTAAATAGCGGTCAGTGATACGTTGGTTTAAGCCAAGATTTTCAAGTGTTGGTACAGGGGTATAGTCGTAGTCGATCCACAATTGACCTTGTTGTAACCCTTGAATCGAGTTTTCAGCAGCGTCATACCAAACTGAAGCACCGAGTAAATGTCGTGCTGTGACGTGTTCTTGCAATTCAGCATGAATAGAATCGATGATGTCTTTGGCCAGATAGGGAGTCAGAGGCTGATCAATAAATGGAAAACAACCATTTAAAATGGTGTCTAAAATAAATTGAGCTGTCCGGGTCGAAACCTCAAATGAAAAGCGAGGGTCGTCAGAACAGTTGCGATTGCCCCAAAATCGAAAGCCCTGATGTTGAATCATAGTGGTGATGTCATGGTTATTTAGATAACCTGCATCGGTGTCAGGATCTTCAAGATCCCAAGTGATGTCTTTACTGATGCCAGTTGGTCCAGTCACAGGAATATTTGATAAGGATTTGTGCCAACCGACTTTTTCATCAGTTTCAGCACGTAAGGCTGCTGCAGCAACAACGGCAGTAAAGTTGCCATGTCCGTACAATAGGGTTGGTTCAGGCATGTTGTTCCCATGTCATAAATGGTGATGGGTCAATCATGCTGTGATTGAATTAGCTTCGCTATTCGGGCTTTCCTGATTAAATGCTATTCAGGATTGGCGTGTGGTTGTACCTTTATTTTCTATTTTCAAAACCAGTACATAGTGGTCAGTACATTGAATTCTTCATTTGTTAGTATGTTGCTAAAATAAAACAGAGGGTTAAATTTTGGCGACACCTTATATTGTAGTTGGCTGCCCCACGACTGGCGGTGGAAAAGTCATTTCAGGAAGTAATTTTTTCTTAATTGAGGGCATTCCACTTGCTTGCGTAGGAGATAAAGCAACTTGTCCTAAGCATCAAACAGTTGCAACGATCATTACTGGTGATCCGCACATGCAGGTCATGGGTAAAATGGCCGCTAGGGTTAATGACTCCCTATCTTGTGGATGTAAGTTGTTACCGATGCAGAATCTTGTTGTTCAGGATAATGGTCCATCGCCCGGCTCTAATGCTGCAAGCTCATCTACGCCTACACCTGTTCAGGATAGTTTCATTGCACAAAATCCAGATGATCACGGCATAAAATTTAAGTTGCTAGATGAAAAAACAGGGCAACCTTTAGTTGAACAATATTTCAAACTGAAAGCACCTGATGGCAGCATGATTGAGGGTTTTACAGATGAAACTGGCCATACCGAGCTTGTTGAGTCAGGAAAAGAAACAAAAGAAGTTGATTTGATTACGTTTGACTTATCTAAGCCAATGGGAAAATGGAATTAAACATGTCAGAAGATTTAAGAAATCCACATAATAGACAGGTACACCCCGAATCAATGGTTAACCCTCCGCAGGAACAAAAAGTCTGCGTCATGACGGAACCATTATGTAATCAATATATAAAAGAAAGAAATTATTATATGGCCCGTCCATATAACTTCATGCTTGATTTAGGGCAATGGACTGACGTAGCACAAAACAACATTGAGTTGTTGATGGCAGTAAGGTTTGGCATGGAATACGATGTGAATACCTTTCCAGAAAGCTACATACACGACATTGGTTTTCACACACAAATGTATATTAAGTTCCATGACTATGTACTCAAACACTCATTAAAAGAAATTCCTAAAATTGTCGGTGAGTTTCAACAAACTGCATTTAAAGTAAGATTTCTGAGTACATTCGCAATCAACGACTTGAGAGAATTGCGAAATTTAGGACCATTTGCACAGGGCAAAGGGGCTGTAAAAGCTCTAAATGATTTAAATAAGACTGTTGGGAAATTAAATGTGGTAAATGCCACCGCTGCACTAGCAGACTTAACAAAAAATGGTGGACCTCTACATATCAACAGAAATATGTTTAAACGGGTATTCAAACAAGATTATCACCCAAACATGGTACAAATTTTAAGAAATGAAGGTATATACAGAGGTGATCCAGACAATGTTCAATACTCAGAATTTGAAAAAAAATTTAGTCGTTAGTATGTTTAGTATTAGTGCATTATCTGCCTGTACAAGTACATTAACGAATAATGAGTTTAAAGAGGCCTTGGTGCACGGAAACTCAGGCGCAATAAGTATGCTCTTACTAGATTCAGCAGTGTATCGTAAAGCTGCTGAAAGGGATTTGGATGCAGTTACATGGGAGTTGTTAAAATCTACTCTATCCAAAGTTGACGTAGTGCGTCAGTTTGAAAAAGAGATTGGAGGATCATATAAAATTGAAGAAAGTTTGACATTAGGTAATATGAATCAGCTTTGCCTAGTTAATAGTTTCTTACTCACGCACAAGAAAGAGCTACCACCTAATATTGATCATTCAGAAACATACAACTGGGTTGAATCGAAGCAAAAAGTATTCATAAATAATCTAAATGAAACTTTGGGTGATAAGAGAATGCAAAACGACTGTCGATCCTAAATAAAAAAGCCAACTTCTAAAAGTTGGCTTTTAATGCATATTGCTTTAATAGTTATGAAGGAATAGCAAAGATTCGACTAGCGTAATAAGACCAACCTGATGCTGATTTATAAGCATCTACAGATTCAGCAGGGACATAGATCGGAGCATTGTTTGTGTTGTTAAAAGCAATTGTTCCTAGTACTGGTGGAACAACAGCTAAACATCTTATAGATATACAAGATATCCAATTCTGAAAAACACCTTCTCCAATGTTTATAACACTTTCGGGAATGACCAAAGATGTAGCAGATAACCAATTGGTAAAAGCATTAATGTTAATCTTAGTAATACTATTGTTTATAACTAAAGATGTTCTTCCTTCCCCTTGATTTTCAAAATAGTAATTAGGAATCGGGTCACCAGTTACCTCTCTAATCGTTTCACCATTCAACACATACTCAATATCCCAAGGTTCATCAATAATTTCAGCCGCAGCTAAACAGAATGTAAGACTTCCATCTTCATGTTCTGTAAAGGTTGGATCACCGTTTGATAAACTCCAAGCAGACCCGCTAATAGGAATTAATCTAAATCTATGGGGTTCAGAATCTTCATTCAAAATATGCATGCTTCCGTCCCAACTAACATTAAAGAAATGGCTATAGTTATCGTTAAGATATAGGGGTACGTTTGCAGTCTCAGCGAGTAGCTCTCCATCTAGTTCAATCTGCCAAGTTCCGTCAAAATAATTAAAATCGATTGAGTCATTAGCACCCTCGCAAGAAATCGGTGGCATGACTAGCTCAGATAAACAAAATGCGACTTTACGATATTCCAACTCTCCGTCAGTGTCGGGGTTATGAGGATCACTGAAAACTACTGACTGATTACCTGCCAAATCAACTAAAAAGTATTCGTCATTAACTGAATAGAAAATCTCTAATTCAATTCGCAATGGACTATCAGAATTATTAGTAAATTCAAATAAATTCGAGTCAGTTAATAAAACTTCACAATTAATATTGTTTTCAAGAAAGTGATCACGCAATCCATATTGATCGTTTGATCCCTCAATCGAAATAGGTTCGCCACCAAAGACATCAACGCCATTAACCTTAGCTTTAAAAAGCGTGGTTGGATCACTGAAATATCTTAATTGAACTGTATTTGTTGCCCCCTCACAATTAACTATTGGAGGGGTAATAACTCCCCCAAGTCTGCTCCTAAAAATACGTTGCCGCTCGTCCACTCAGGCCAAATAATTTCGATTTCTCGGTGGGCTAACTGATCACGATAAGCCACAACTAGCTCAGCAGTTTCTAACATTTCTGCATCTTCATCACGTGGGGTTATATAGCAGTATGCTCGAAGTTTTTTACAAACAGACGCTAATGCTTCAACGACATCAGGGGTTTCTACATCAGGTGCAATAATAATTTTAGGCGTTAAGCCGAGTTTCGATTTAGCTGAAAGTAAGGCTTGAATGCCTGTACGTCCTGCTTCGGTCGTTGTTCCGATAACGTTACTTTGTTCAAAAACCTCCCCAAACGGACTGTTGACACGGATTACAATCAGTGTGGGGTTGGTAATCATAGAAATGATTTCAAGATTTTTGCGTAAGTTGCCTTCGTACCCAGCTGCAGGTAATACACGATTGATCGAATTCACTAGGACTGGGGTGTTGAGTGGGAAAACAATTTCATCAGCATCATCAGCATGCGTAATCATTGCGATTACGTTTGTTTGAGCATCACGCATTGGGATGATACCTGATTGAACTTCACGTCCTGAAATTCCGTGGTGGAACTGTGCCATAGATGACTCCAAAAGTAATGTTGGCTTTGTGAGTCATATTGAAGCTAGTGATATCTGAGTGCGAATGTTTGAATCCTGATTAAATGCTATTCAGGATTTGCTGATGGGTTCATGCACGATGAGATAATTTCTTAAAAATTTCGAGATAATTGACACTTAAATCATTTTCATATGCTGCAAAAAGATTTCAATTTTAGCCCAGCATCCCTATACATATTGGTGGAAGCATATAAATGCCACCAGGCGTTATTTGGCTTGTACAACACAAGAACATTCCATAATTCTGATTTCGCTTCCATCTGAAATTATTAAAAGTGTTGTATGTAACTCCTTTTGCTATCCAGTTAAGTGTTGGGTAAGCAGTTAGCGCTCGATCAATATCTAAAAAATAAGATGGGTCTGTGATCATTATTAGCTGATTGTTAAAGCTGCTTGAAGTTTCTACAACTCGAATCATCCCACGCATCCAAAGCGCACCGTCTTTTTTGCATACCTGAATGCCGCCAGTTCCACCCGTTTCATAATAGGGTTGAATCCACTGTCCCCAAGTCCCTACAGTATCCACCTCTACCCAATTCCATTTATTTGCATCCACTTGTGCTTGCAACTTACCTATAGCAGTTTCTAATTGATCAATAGGCAATACTGGACTCACATTTGAAGTATCAAGCCCATTAAATGTTACTTGACGCACACGCGCTGAAGTGAAATATAAGTTCGTTGAGCCTTCAGGGACTTCATCAGTATTAGAGCCAACGTTTACTGCATGAACAATCCATTTGCTATCATCACCGTCCCATATTGCGACCATTCGATCAAAGCCACT
The DNA here is from genome assembly GCF_022549455.1 of Acinetobacter sp. NIPH 1852. Taxonomy (NCBI): domain Bacteria; kingdom Pseudomonadati; phylum Pseudomonadota; class Gammaproteobacteria; order Moraxellales; family Moraxellaceae; genus Acinetobacter; species Acinetobacter sp. NIPH 1852. The sequence continues at coordinate 69,945 of NZ_JAKZGG010000001.1, forward strand.
ACCTGAGTCTATATGCGCATAATCTCCATCGATAGCTGTAGGCAAGGCTGAAGTAAGCGCTGCATAGCTACTGAATACACCACGAAAATGCTGTACAAAATCAACTTTATCAAGCTTCTGATTATCTAGTGTTTCAAGTACAGCTTGAGCTGCTCCAACCTGATCAGCACCAACGTCATTTGCATTTAAGACAATATCACCAATTTTACCTTGAACGGAATTTACTGGTGAAGATGGGTAGGGGGTGAAAACTCCAAAAGGTATCTCAATAACACAATCAGCTTCATCAATTAATCGATCGATAGGAATTGGATTATTTGACCAACGGATCTCGATAATAATTTCTTCATTCAGCATTATGAAATTCCCTTATAAATCGTAAATGCAAATTTTCCTGAGCTTTTAACTTTTTCTTCAATCGTCAATTTTATATCCAAAAAAGCAGAACCAGTTTTCCAAGTCTGTGTAATAGACTTATCCACCTCAAATAAGATACTGCCTTTATTTGATGCCTGATCAGGAAAAATCGTTACGTTACAAGTCGCAATTTGCTCACCTTTTTGATTAATAATTTTTGATGTGATTTCCATATCTGCCGTAATCTCGATAGGTTCACGACTTTTTTTTGTTTTAAAGGTAGCGATAAATGAAAAGCTGTCGCCGATGGTAATGTAGGGTGTATTCATCATTTTTAATTCCCAATCGCAAACCAATAGAACTCTGTGCCACTGGTGGCATCATTACCCTCGTAAACTTTGAATTGTGACTTACTAACGATCTCTACATATACTTTACTGGTTCCACCACCGCTAATTTGCTGAGCAATAATTGCAAAAGCTGCATTTGGAAATTGGATAGGGAAGTTTTGAGATGTAAAATCGTCGCTGACTTTACCCCATTGCAAAATTAGGTTATTCGGCAATCGGGTATAACCATTTGGGGTGGCTGAAAAAGTTCCAAGCATCAAGTTAATAGCGGTCAATGTTCCTAAAACGGTTGCATCTCCTGCGATGTTGCCACCAGTTTTATCGTATTTATTATTCAATTGATTATTAACTGATGTTGATAATAGGCTGATTTGAGTGTTTACCCATTCTTTATTGGCTGTTACAACATTTGGATCGATTGAGATTAAAGCCTCTTTCCCTGATTCAGCAGTAATATCAATCACGATCGTGAGTTCACCACCTGCACCTTCAGCAATCACGGGTTTATACCCCCCATGATAATTGCCAATATAAACAAGCTGGCCTGTGTCATCTTTTAATCCAATTTCATGCAGGTTAAAGCCACCGATATTGGCTTCGACAGTTGCAGTCACAGTGGTAACAGCATCATTTATCACAACAGATTGAACAGGAACGGTTGCTCTTTGATTAACAAGAGCTGTACGGTTTTTTTGATCAATTGGATCATATGGAATATTGTTTGCATCACCCAAGACCATTTCACTTAATACAATTGATGCAACATCATGTGCTTGAGCAACTAAGGTTGCACCATAATCCGTCAGTGTCACATAAAATTTTGCTGTCATGTTTTATCCTAAAGTGTACTTAAATTAACGGTTTCACCTGAATGACACGCACCTGTCATTTGGTATTGGCCACTACTAACAACTTTTGCCGATATTGAAAAACTATCTCGAGCAGACTTAGTGGCTTCGACTGCAGTTTGAATCTGTAAGAGTTGATCGATTGAAACTGTGAGTTCGTTGATAATCACAACGAAAGTGAAAGGGGGTTGTTGTGGGGTGAACTCATGCCAAGCTTTAAGCTGAAAATTATTTGCAAATTTACTGATCAAGCTTTCGATTGAGGAACGTGTACCACGTTGAGCATTGAAGGTTTTGCTTTCAGATATCGAAAGGCGTTTCTCTGCTTCGCTCCAGTCAGATCTCCAATACTCGACACGATGATCCCAAGCTAACCATGCTAGAAAAGGAACAGGGCAAAATTCGACCCGATAAAGTTCAACAAAAGGGATGGGTAATTGAGTAATACGCTGACCGATCTGCTCTATATTTTTTTCAAGCTTTGTCGCATTTGGTGGGAGTAAGCTAGACATCTCTAAACTCCGTAATTGTGATATTTATGCCGACGTTCTTGGCATAATTATTCTTTTGAATCACGATGTCGTTGAGTGGCTCAAGGATAATAACGTTTTGAACTCCGCCCTGGTGCAATGCTCTAAATAATCCGCTGCGAGTGACATCATAACCAAGCGAATTAGTGATCTTTATATATTCAGCCAAAGCAGTTTCAGCTGCTTCTTTAACGACTTCAGCATCAGGACCAGGGAATAAAACTAGAGAAGTATTCAAGTTCCATTCAATCGGTGTGGCAGCTTTGACAGTAACTTTATCTGTAAGAGGTCTGCGAGTGCTTGGAGTCAGTGTGTGATCGACGATATCAAGTAAAGTTTGAACCGCAACTTCATCGATATGACTTTGTACCCAAATATCGACAAAGCCTGAGTTGGGGGTGGTGACTGCGATATCTTTGACATGGCCATGTGCTGACAAACCCCAAAATTGATAACAACCTTCTGACCCTGCTGACATCGATTCAGGTTCTAAATGAACTCGTCGTCTCAGATCCTCATCTAACTCCATTACTGCTTCAGTTGGAGGCGCGGTGGTTGGATCTGCTTCAATGATAGTTTTACGGTAAATGCCACGATTTGCTGCAAGATGGTCAAGGTCAGAACCTTTTGCATAAGCAAGCATCAGGGCTTTAGCTTTTTCATTAATTTGGCCAGTTTTTAAGAATTGGCGATAAGCAAATGTCTGCAGCAGTTTGACCAAGGGTTCACTTTCATAATTTAGAACTGGTGCAAGATCAGGATCTCTAGAAATGAGATCCGCTTTGCAGGCTTCTAGCTCGGTTTCATAGTCCAGTGTTTCTAAAACATTGGGAAAGGGGAGAGCTGATAAATCAATTCGGGTGGTGCTCATGCAGCTGCTCCGATCATAAAGTTTTCGTTAAATGGTTTTTCACCTGAGGCGGTTATTTGGTTTCCTAAAATAAAGAAATCCCATTTGCCTGGTGTCTGAGCTGATTGATTCACTTGGATCTGACTGATCTTGATTCGGGGTTCAAAACGGATCAGTGAAGTTGCTGCTGCGGACATGAGTTTTATTTGGGTAAATTCGTTACATGGTTGGTCAATTAATTCAGGAACTAAAGAACCATAAAAGCGACGGCATAAACGTGTACCGATGAGTGTGCTTAAAATGTCGTGAATCGATTGCTTTAAATGAGCATATGCTTGGCTTTCATCATCTGTGATGGCATAACCATTCAATCTAGACATGCCTTTCATCATTCACCTCCGCTAGAAGGTAATGCAGGGGTAGTTTGTCCTGGTCCATTCAGGACATTGCCGTGAGGGTGTTTAATAAGGCTGATATTTGCTGCAATGACATCGATGTCCGAAGTAATTTCATCTTCTGCATGGACCGTACCTTTAAATATTGTTTCTGGCACATCAAAAATGCATTTACTCAACTTGAAATTGGCTTCACCAGTGGTGACATTGACGACAATGCTATGCTCGCCTAATTGAATATAAACCTCGTTAGGATTATCAGTCGGTGGGGGGTTATTCTCAGAAAATAGGCTGATTTGAGGGATAGCACTGGTCAGCTCACCACCTTGAGCCGTGACAGAAAACTGTTCGCCAAGTGAAGGACATCTCCAAACCTTAACGATACCTGCAGCTATAGTAGGAATAGGAATCCAGTCAGTTTCATTTTCATCGATTTTTAAGCGTAATTTACCTGCAGATGCATCGACTGCAATCACGGTACCGATGGCTGCTAGATTTTGAAATTGTCTTGTTAAATTACTCATGATGAAATCAAAAAGCCCATGATGTTTGGATCATGGGCTTTTTAAGTATGGCTTGCTATTTAGGCATTCCTGATTAAAGGTTATTCAGGAAGTACAAAGTTAGTAATGATCAATTCCTTTCCATTATTTTCATCAGTTGAATCTGTATTTAATGACCATCGTATTTTCTTACTGTGTAAATTGAAGTCGGCAAAGAGTTCTCGTACTTCAGGAAGGTCATTTAAACTCAAAATAAATTTCCCTTGAATATTTTTAAGAATATCTCGAAGTTTGACGAAATCATCACGGCTGAAAATATTTTTTCCATAATAATTTTCACAATTGTAATAAGGTGGATCTAGATAAAAAAGTGTGTCAGGACGATCCATTTTTGTAATTAACGCATCAAAATTGCGATTTTCGATAGTAACTTTTTGCAATCGGTCATGAATAAGGGTTAAGACTTGCCGTAACTCATCTCCCAATTTTAAGTGGCGTGGACGTTCTACATGACTAAAGAAATTTGGATCTGAAATTTTTGCTCCAAAGCACGTACGTAATAAGTAATAAAAGCGAGCTGCTCGTTGGATGTCAGTCAAGGTATGTGAGGGGATCACTTTCAATCGTTCAAATTCATCACGGCTGATCAGTTGCGTTTCAAACTCTTGAAGTAATGCATCCAAATGATATTTAAATACCCGATAGAGATTAATCAGATCTCCATTGATGTCGTTTATCGTTTCATATTTGGAAGGGGATTTTTTAAATAATACCCAACCTGCACCACCAAAGACTTCACAATAGTGAGCATGTTCAGGCATCATTTCAATGATTGTTCGTGCAAGTTGTGATTTACCACCCAACCATCCTGAAAATGAACGGCCTGAAGGGTTGTAAGTTGGTTTTGATAAATCCTGAGAGTTATCCTGGTTTGAGTTTTTTAGGCGCATGATATTGCTCCATTGGTAGCTCAAGGCTATCTAACCCGACGTTCTAGACGTTCCAATGGTTAACCACACGACAGCGTGGACATTTAATTTCAATTTTTACCGAGATTTTTTCAATTTTCCCAAGTAATTTTCCGCAGTTACATCGTAATTCGATCATATTGTTAAAAATTTCTGAATTTCTGATTTAATCCATTGCTCATCATCTTTGCTGAACCCGACCACTTGACGGATTGGGTAGCGTGTTGGCTTTGCATTTTTGCTTGGCCGAATTGTTTTTCCTTCCTGGTGTACTGAAGCAACAAATCCCGTGCGTCCACCGAAACCAACTACAGCATGATTGTCTGAATATTCAGTCTTTAATTGCTTACCAATTTTTTGAAACAATGTTGCGTTACGTTTTATTTTTCCAGTTTGATCCCTTTTCCGCGGGATGAATCGATTTCCATCAGGATCTCGTTGTTGCTTAATTCGGTCACGAAATCTCACACGTAAACCCTGAGCCAAACGTCGCATTAACTCTCGGCGTTGTTTGGGTTCAAGCATCAAATCAATTTGATCAAGCCAATGATTTAATCCACCTATCGCATCCATTATCCACCTTTAGGAAAAAATCCACCTTGTAGTTCATTCCAAACAAGATCAGGGCAAATATGGTATCCATTACAGTTTGAGATCACTTTGTCACGTTGTGGGAAATCAATTTCAAGATCAAAGGTTTCAGAATCAATAATCTCAGAACTAAAAGAAATCTGAATATCTTTTCCAGTCTCATCCAAATGCAGATTATTGGATTTTAACCATTCACGAATCACCATAATTACTTCTACTGGGTCTGCACGATAATCTATGATTAATAGTCGTGCGGTATATTCTAGATATCCGTCCTTTTGTGTCCCATTGACGATCAGCAGATGACATTTATCCACTGTCATCATCGGGAAATGATCACTTAAAAATTGTTTGAGGGGAACAAGGGCTTTCATTGTTAATTATCAACAGCTGCATATAGCAATTGAGTTGCTACGCGATTGGTCCACCCTTTGCCATATGTTGGCCAAGTTGAAAGTTTTGTGTAGTAGGCCAGACGTTCAGCATTAAATTTCATTAATACATCATTTAAGTCTGCAGAGTTTATGGCTTCCAAAGTGATAGGACCAATAATTCCATCATCTGCCACACCTACTGCGCTTTGAAGTTTTCGTTTTGCTGTGGACATTCCAGCATTTATAGCAAAATCCCAAAGTTGAAAAACGATAGCCGCTTTAATTTCATTTGCATTTAAAGCATCCCACCAATCCCTTTTATAGATATTTTTGGCTTGTTCAAGCTTGATGTTTTTAATATCTAGATCTGGGTAAGTCATTGCAGAAATGCCAAACTTAGTGCCTTTAAGTTGGCCTTTTCCGATTATACCAGTTGTCCAGTTGCCACGATCTCGACGATCATCTGTGAACTTTCCTTCATGGCCAATCAAACGTTTGAATGCCTCATCAAAAGTTAATTTGCTCATATCAACACTCACTTAAAAATTGCAACAAATGCAGATTTGACTTCAGCAATGAGTTCACTAGGCTTTTTTCCTTCCATCAGTCGTATTGACTGATAGATGATTCCAATGAACAGCAAGCCAAATACGGCAAAAACAAGCATCACTGCGCCCTGTGCAGGATGCGAATAATGTGATAGTTGGTAATATTCAATGTAGGCCGCACCGCCATAAAGACTGATTGCAACACTAATGGTAAATTTGATAATCACACCTTTGGTGATTTTGATTCGACCTTCCATGTCAATATCACCACTTAAAGTTAGGGCAAAGATCGCCCCAATTACTGCAGCAATTATTTTTAAGAACCATGGTAGTCCTTTGATACTAATTGGGTCATTCATGCCCATCCCCTTAATCCCAAAGCTTGAGTGTTTGTGGTGCTGAAGCTTTGGTTAATTCTGGTAATTGTATGGATTGATGTTGGTTTAAAAATATTTGTTCATTGGTTGAATTGGCTTCAACTAAGGCAGGCAACATATCGACTGCCTTTGCACCGTAATAACGATATGCAATCGACTCCAATGTATCGCCTTGTATAGCGTTGACTGATTTCATATCAGTCGAACTCGGTTACGAGGACGATTGGTTAAATCAGCAATGGTGTGTTGAACAATCCTGCGAAGCGAATCTGCTTTGTCTTTCTGATTTTCACCACGCGACTGCCCAGTGGTGGTGGTATCAAAATCAAGATTGTCTTCACAAATAAGTGCTGCGGCTTCGTAGCTCACAGCGCGTTTATATTTGCGGATCTGTTCTTCTGATTGGATATCGATGGCTTTTAAGTCACCATTGATAGTATCCATCGCCAACAGAATTTTTTCAGTGAGTAAAAGCTCGCCTTTGGATTGATCTAAACGCACCTGTCCAAGTAAATCCTTAATGCTGATATTTGGATATTCAGCAATTGGATTTTGGACTTCAGCATCATTTACGGGTGCGTTTAGAAGCATGGGTTACTCCTTTGGCTTGGAGTCGGTGGACGCAGGATCAGTCCCATCAGCTTTTTGATCAGCCGTTGAAACTGCCTGCGAGCCGACAGTGGCGTCGGGAGACGACTCGGTTGCAGGTAGACGCAATCGTTTTTCAAGCTGTTCTAAATCCTTTTTACAGCCAGCTTTAGGATTGTGTCGAATTGCATTCTTGTAAGCTGATACAGCTTCAATGGGTTGTGCCTGGTTTAAAGCATCACCTAGAGCACGATAAATTTTGGCGCGAACTTCATCGACCATTTGTTCGCCTTCACCAAGACTGATGATGCGTTCAATCAAGGAAGCATTTGCAATTGCAATGTCGGTATCATCGATAAGTACTTCAGCACATTGCTCTGTTACGAATTCAGCAGTCGAACGTGAGTAGCCTTCAGGCATCACCATGTCATTCAGCACTGCATATTCAGCAATTTTAATTGCCAGTTCAAAATCATTGGCATCAATTGCCCAAATCATTAAATGAACTAATGTCGTGTTTTGGGGTGCAGGGGACACCGCAAGGCAACCATCGATATAACCGTAGTACTCAGGCAACCATTCTGCTTTTTTGGCAATACGCTCTTGAATAGATTTTAAACCACTTAAAATATTCAAATGGTTGAACATACGCAGTTCAACATTTGGAACATTTGTCTGATTTAAAAGTTCAGCAGGGATTTGAACCGATTGATCAGGTCCTGAAGAGAGATCCCAAGCCAATGTACGCTTTTGACGTGGATCAAGACTTTGCTGCGATTTTATGGCTTTCTCAGCCAACATTTTTTCACGATGTTGGCGCATTGAATTCATACCCATGTTAGTCATCCAGTTCGATGTTTTCGATTAACAAGCACTTGGTATAGTCTTCAACTACATAGTCCTCGTTGATTGATTGATAATCCACAGCACGATCCCATTGAGGTTCATCAACGATCGAACGATTAAATGTACCGTTTTGGATATAGATCGAAAGATTGTCAGGTGTAGTGATCAAAATTGTTTTTGCAGGGAAAGTTGGTACGTGCATCGCAGGTAAAGTGCCAAGCTGCTTATTGGCATAAATGGTACGTGCAGCCAATTGTTCAGTTGGATCTTGAATGGTATTCAAAAGTGGTAAATATTTATCGCTTAAAATTCCACGACCACAAATGGCAATCAAACCACGGTCACGGTGCTGTTCAGCAATATATTCTTCGATTCCGTATTCAACTAAGCCATCAACCGTTTTGAATTCATGGGTAGCACCAATTTGTGTTTTAAGAACACCGCCACCAATATCAATGCCTTCATAATGTTGCTCAGGTGCATTATCACGGATTTTTTGCAGCCAACCTTTTTTGACATCTTGTAATAATGGATTGGTAACACGGTCACTGGTGGGTGCTCGATATACGCCATTAAAACCGATACAAAGCTTGTCTAATGCCACAGCACGAATGACCATTTCCTGAAGCTTTTTCTTAAAATCAGTGTGATGTCGCCATGCATTCAGCAAGATCCATTTCATCGCAACGTCATAGTTGGTTTGAGTACAGTCGTATTCATCCAGTAAATCGAGTGCTCCGACAGGAGTCGGTTGTCGAGCTTGGACGTTGGTATTGGTATTACCTGCAATGGTAGAACCAATACTCATCGCAATTTTTTCGCCTTTGGCATTATCAACAGGGAAAATATTAATCAGCTTTAAGAAATCAGCACTTTGTTGATAGGCTTGGATAATTTTTTGAGTTGGTACGGGTAAAACTGCAAAGGTTTGTTTTGCACTTTCAACACCATTTGCGCGCGCAACATCAGCTTTATAAGCATTAAATAACTGACGTGCTTCAGGTTGTAGAACGACTGACATAATTATTTAATTCCTTAGTAATCGACTGTGTTTGCTGCACCACCTGTTTGAACAGGCGGTGGATTCATTGGAGTTGTGCTCATGGCATTAAATTGGTTTTGTAAACCAGTAAGACCTTGAGTGAGCTGCTGTAAAGTGGCTTCAAGATTTGCACCGGGTGCAGCAGGTGCATTTTGGTTTGATTGTTGTTCAGGAGCAGCTACAGGTGGCGTTTGTGGAACAGAAGCGGTTTGGTGAGTTGGAGCTGCTGCAGGCGGTGCGCTTAATGTTTGTTTTAATGCACCAACTTCTTGAGTTAAGGTTTTTAGACCGTTAAAGCATTGCACTAAGCCTTGTGTTAATTGTGCAGCAAGCTCATCGCTAAATTGCTCTTTTGGCTTAGGTGCAGGCGTGAACACTTCTTTAAGTTGATCAAGAAGGCTTTTACCTTCATTTGGATGTTGTTCAGACATGGTGATATAGATCTCCGAATCAGGTTGGGTACTGAGCGAATGAAGTTTGTTAGAAAATTTAATGGCTTGAGTACCGAGAGAGTTCGGAGTATCTGTCATGCCTAGACCGACTTGATAGGCTTTTCCAGTACCTGCGAAATTTCGATAGAACTCAATTGAAGGGTAAATTTTTTGCCCTTTTTTATTCATGGCTACAAAGTTTGGCAATGCAGAAAGCGTGTTGTACAAACACATCAAACCATTTTCTTCAATGGCTTCGACTTTTACGATATCCCCATAGGCATTGAAAGGTGGTTCAGGTGAAAACCCACTCCAATGTTCAATATTGATCCGACCTGCATAATGCTCAGGATTGTATGAACTCGCCATTTCTTGAATTTCTTGGCGCGTTAATTCACGCCCATCTACGGTTTGCCCTTCACGAGCAACTCGAAAGCGTTTGATTACACGTCCTTCTCCTGGTAGCTCCGCCATTTGTATTCCACATATCATTTTTACGATGATTGAAGTCTGCTTCGGGCTGAGGTATTGGCGCAATCAAACCTATCCTGATTAAGCTGTAATCAGGAAAACATCACTCAAAGAATTTTTGTGCTTAAAGCAACATTAGGCACATGAATACAAACACACCGACGTTCCTAGAACTCATGAATCCAAGACAGCAGGGAAGAATACTTTTCTCGATGGGTATGTCTGTCTCTGAAATCGCCAAACACACTGGGGAAAATCGTTCGACAGTTGAAAGTTGGAAACAGCGTGATCAATGGTCACAAACGGATGTATATGATGAGGTGACAACAGGTTTAAAAATTCGCTATATGACACTGACTTTTATGGAAAATAAAAGTAATGCGAATTACAAAGAAATGGACATGATCGCTCGTCAGTTTGAACGATGGGCGAAAATTCAAAAATATCTGGAGTCAGGTAAACAAACGGATCTCAATCCGAATCTTGAGAATCGTAATGCTGCTCCGAAAAAGAAAAAGCTGAAGAATCAAATCACGCTCGAGGACTTGGAAAAACTGGAACAAGCATTCAACGAGTTTTTATATGTTTATCAAGAAGAGTGGATGGATGCGGTTTCCTGGTCTCGAATCTTTATCTTATTAAAATCACGTCAGATTGGTGCGACTTATATTTTTGCTCTATGGGCTTTAATCGATTTATTAAAAACTGGAAAAAATAAAATCTTTATGTCGGCATCGAAAGCTCAGGCATATCAGTTCATTGAATACATCAAAGCTTTTGTTTTAGATGTGATTGGATTGGATTTGACTGGAGATCCGATCGTAATTAATGGTCCGAATGGACAAGCAACCGTGTATTACTTGGGAACCAATGCGCTGACAGCTCAAGGTCGACATGGTGATGTAATCATGGACGAATTTTTTTGGATTCGTAAGTTTTTACAGTTTAAAAAAGTCGCTTCAGCAATGGCTTCGCAAAAGATGTATAAGCAAATTTATATGTCTACACCCTCCAGTATATTGCACGAAGCCTATAGCTTTTGGACTGGCAAAGACAGCAAACGTAAATTACCGATTGAGATCGATGTCAGCAAAGTCGCTTTAAAAGCGCCAGTCAAATGCGTTGATAGAAAAACTCGTCAAATTGTGACTTTGACCGATGCTGAAGAAAAAGGCTGTGATCTATTTGATCGTGAGGATCTGCTTGCCGAATATGGAGATGATGAGTTCGCTAATCTGTTTGATTGCGAGTTTATTGATGACTCAGGTTCTTATTTTCCCCTCAAAGAAATTGTCCCCAATATGGTCGATAGTTGGGAGATATGGACAGACTTTTTCCCGAACCAAAATCCACGTTATGAAGGGGAGGTATGGTTAGGCTATGACCCATCTTTCACAGGTGATAATGCTGCCCTAGCTGTAATCGCACCGCCCAAAACACCGCTTGAACCATATCGAATTCTTGAGATTAAACAGTTTCATGGAATGAAAGCCAGTGAGCAAGCTTTGTATATCAAAAAAGTATGTGGTCGATACAACGTCACCTTTATTGGGATTGATAACACTGGAAATGGCTTAGCCGTGGCTGAACATGTTGAACTTTTCTTTCCTCAATTAACACGTCTGAACTATACCCCTGAACTAAAAATCAGAATGGGGTTAAGGGTAAAAGAGTTATTTCAAAAACGTAGACTGCATTTTGATGCAGGTTTGCAAATCGTTGCTAAGTCATTCTTGTCTATTAAAAAAGCACTTACTGGTGGTGGTGGAAATAAAACACTGATTACCAGTCGAAGTGCTGAAACTGGACATGGTGACATAGCTTGGGCAGTTATGAACGGATTGGAAAAGGCACCAATTATTCATGTTGCAGATCCATCACATCTCGGCGCACAACAAAGCCGAATCAGAGTATTTAATTCATGAAAATATTGGATAGATTATTATCAACAGTTTTACCACGTATGGACCAATTTTCTGTACATGCGCCTGATTCAACTTTGCCAGTGGTACAACCTGCACAAACAAAGATGATCATGAGTAGTTTTGGTGAAGCTGAACCTGTTTTGGATGGGCATACACTATTTGAATATGGTTATTGTCCAGTGTGGCAAGATTGGTTCGAGCTGCCATTTGATATTGCTGCGACCGCAAAGTTATATCGCGGTACCAGTCACCATACCAGTGCGATCGTTATCAAGAGAAATATTCTCTCAGGTGATTTTATTCCTCATCCACTTTTGAGCCGACATGAGTTCAATGCTTTAGCTTTAAACCTAATCACCTTCGCAAACTCTTATGCCCATATTCAATACAATCGCTTTCGGGGTGTTATGAAAATAACATCACGACCTGCGATCAATATGAGAAAGGGAACTGATCTTTCTAAGTTCTATCAGTTGGATGGTTTTCAAAGTAAACAGCATGTTTTTAAACCTGAAGAAATCATCCATATTGCTGATGCAGACATCATGCAAGAGATTTATGGTGTTCCAAATTATTTGAGTAGCATCAATGCAATTTTATTAAATGAAGCTGCGACCTTATTCCGCAGAAGATATTACAAAAATGGAGCGCATGCTGGTTTTATCTTACATATCACTGATGCTTTGAAATCACAAAATGATGTTGATGCTCTTGAAGATGCATTAAGGAATTCAAAAGGTGCTGGAAACTTCAAGAATCTATTAGTGTATACACCTGGTGGAAAAGAGAAGGGACTAAATGTTATTCCACTGGCTGAAGTTGCTGCGAAGGATGAATTTTATAATATTAAGATTGCAAGCCGTGATGATCAGCTTGCAGGACATCGTATACCACCACAGCTCATGGGTGTGGTACCGCAAAACTCAGGTGGGTTTGGCGATATAGAAAAGGCAGCGCGAGTATTTTATTACAATGAGATTGTTTATTATCAAAACCTATTAAAACAAATTAATGATCAGCTTGGTATTGAAGTCATTAAGTTTAAAGAATATGACTTAATTTCTGCCGCTACAAACACATAGACACTTAAATTATATCAAAATCTCTATATAAAATATATATTTATTAAATGTTTGTGATGCCAAGTTTAAATGCTTGGCATTTTTTTTTGCTATTTGAAATCAATAAATATCAAGTTAATAGAACCAACAAACTACAACAGGGTCGAGAGGGCAAACGCAGTCTCCTCTCCCGCCTGCGCAGTTACTAAATGTCTCATTTCTGATGCACAGTAAAAAATTACTCAAGCGTTATGTTTCATAAGGTTTAGAGCAATTTCTTTATAGTCCTTTAGATGCGCTTTGATGCATTCCGATGCAATACATAATTAAACCTTAAAGATAGTAATTTTTTAACTCTGAAAACTATATGTTTTTAGAGGTTACAACTTAAAATTAAAGGAAATAAATAAGAGTAAATTATTGTTTTTTAAGGATTTAATTTGTAACCTCTTAGAGGTTACATGAGGTTACGGATAATTTTAAATATACTAAATATTTATATAAATCATATATATAAGGGGTTACACATTGTAACCTCAAAAAGGAGTTACATGTAACCTTAAAGTAACTCTGTTGTAACTTTTATAAATATAGTAATTATTAATAATAATCATATATATAACTATATAAATATAAATCTGTAACTTTTGTAACCCTTATTTTTGATAACTTAAAGTTTGGTGCGAGTCTTATAAATGATAACTAAATACTTGTTTCTACATTGCTGATATTTCTCTGTTTTTTCTCCATATATGCACACTATCTCCACATTTATGCATATAACCCTTTGAATTAATTATCTTACTGTGATCCCGACCCTCGGGACCAAGATTCAAAGACCCCAAGCTGGTATTAAAGGCTTGGGGTTTTTTTATGGCGATTAAAAATGTTAGTCTAAGAAGCTTGTTTAATTTTTGCTCCAGTTTAGGTCGTGGTTGCTTTATAGCCATAGGCGTAAATTTTTTGAAGAATAATCAGGATCTGTTGTCATTCTAATCATTCATTATGTTATGCCTTGTACTGTTTAGGATTGCTTAAGTCGAAAGCACTTGAGTCGCCAGTATTTGTGTAATGTCAGCAGATCCTATGAAAAGGATAAATAATGAAGCCGTATCAAAGAGCCGCACTTGCTTTGGCAGTACTAAAGCTGGAAACCAATAACACAAAACGCAATATCTATGATTATACTCAATCTTATTATCCTCGTATTTCAGGTCATGCCGATAAAGAGTGCATAAAGTTTTTTGATTATGATCGAAATACCTATTTTGAGGGACGGTTTAATGGCGGTGAATATCGCCTTTATGACTATGGGCATGGTGAATACATCTCGATAAAACAAAAATCTGCTGGTTGTTACGAGGGGTATCATTATGGAAGCGGTCGTTATTATTCGATTGCATGTCAGGGAAATAATGTGAGTTTTTATGACTATGGCACCGCGCTATACTATAACTATGCATAAAAATATTTTTATTACTTCATCTTTTATAAATTAATAATTTTCAATTGCTTGTCTTTAAATAATTTTTAAACAAACATGAATGGCGAAGAGCAGTGGTCTATGACTGCTTCTTTGCGCATTGATGACAAGTGTAATCTGCTTTATTCGTCCGCAAGTTTTAGTAGACTTCTTTCATACATACCCTTGCGGAACTTCAATCGTTGCTCATTCTCTCGATGGGGGAAAATGCAAAGCGGCTAAAATGTAGAAGATCGCTTGTGTGATACGGTTCTCTTTAATCAAATATTCATGTTAAAATTTAATGAAATTTCACGTTTTGTTTCGAAATAATGAGAAGCGTTTATTGCCTTTTATGTTAAACTTTGTTAATACTAAGTGATAGTTGTCACATTTTTCTTAATAAAACGTAAGCAACCGTATAATGATAATATTCGAGAGGCGGGCATGGCTATTCAACTATTAGAATTACAGCAGGCCGAAAAGTTAAGTGCTTGTAAGATATCTTTGTCTTTAGGCCTAAACACTGAACAGAACTTGATTGAACATTTCCTGCAATTTAATCGTAAATTGATGCAGGCCAGCACAGCATTGCTCGCTTTTCACCAAGAACCTTATCTTTGGCACCGTTGCCCTGAAAAATTACAAGCAATTGATTCTACAAAGATTGCAAAAAGTTTAAATACATTATTTGTCAATGATGATCTGATCGATAGTGAGCATCCGCGCTATCCAACCTTGATTGCCTTTTTAAATACATTCAAGCGAAAAGTACAAAGTGCCATTGCATTGCATCTCAGACATCCAGATCAAACCTCATTAGGATATGTGGTTTTATTTGATGAGGACGCCCAAGCATTTAGCGAGTTACAAAAACAGCTCTTACAGGCACACTGTGTTAATTTTATGCAACAGCTAGAGTTGAAATTTAATCATGATGAATTAAAAGAATTGTACGAACAAGAAGCGGCTTTGAATGTCAGTAAAACCAAATTCTTTTCGATCATTTCACATGATTTACGCGCACCTTTTCATGGCTTACTTGGCTTTTCTGAAATATTGGCGAAAGAGCGTGATACTTTAGATGAATCCAGTATTCAAAATATCGCAGATTATCTCCATGATACTTCGCAATCGACTTATAACTTATTGGAAAGTTTGCTGAATTGGGCAATGGCTGAGGGTGGTCGTTTTGTTTATCACCCAATTAATTTTAAGTTGCGGCAGATTACCAACATTGTCACTGATATTTTGAAAACGTTGGCTTTGAAAAAACATATCGAACTGGTCAATGAAGTCGATGAGAATCTTAAAGTTTATGCCGATATGAATATGATCACTTCGGTGATACAGAACCTCGTTTCAAATGCATTGAAATTTACCGATGTTGATAGCGCTGGAAAAGTCTTTATTCGAGCGAAAAACAACGGTGACTTTGTGGAAATCCATGTCAAAGACACAGGGTTAGGTATGACTCAAGCACAGATAAAGGAGCTATTTCAGCCTCGGATTACCATGAGTTTAAAAGGGACGGCTGGGGAAAAAGGCGCTGGTTTAGGGCTGGCTTTGTGTAAGCGGTTTGTTGAAATGAACCTTGGTGAAATTAGTGCCAGCTCGAAAGAAGGGGAAGGTACGCTCTTTACTGTACGATTGCCTATAGCACGTGAACATGTGGATTCATGTGTTGAACAGCATAAAAGTCAAGAAAAATTAGCTTAAAGAGATTTTAAAGATAAGGGTGTAACTGATATAACTAGAAAGGTCTACAGACCTCATTAAGATGACATCAAGTCGAGTTTTTTTATATGAATGCAGCACAGCTACAAAGAACTTTAGTTGCCAGTCAGTATGCAGAGCAAGTTTTAAATTTATATACATTACAATTAGAACAAGATTATGCTGAAGATCAATTTCTTGGTCCACTTTCGACGGAAAGTATTTTTCAAAAAGTTCAACAGGCCATTGCAGATTTAAGTGATGAACAAGCTTGGATGAAAGCTTTGCGTATCTTGCGTGCCAAACTGATGTTTCGCTGGATTTGGCAAGATGCCAATCAACTGACGGATGTGGTTACCCTGACTCGTGAGCTTTCCGACTTTGCTGATGCCAGTATTTGTGCTGCGAAAGCTTTCGCACGTGCCCCTTTGATAGCCAAGCATGGTGAACCAATCGGTTATTCAGGTCTGGTGCAAGATCTCATTGTCATCGGTATGGGCAAACTTGGTGCTCAGGAGCTTAATCTTTCTAGCGATATTGATTTGATTTTTGCTTTTGATGAACAAGGCGAAACTAATGGTCGTAAATGTATTGATGTTCAGCAGTTCTGTATTTTGTGGGGACAAAAACTGATTTATTTGCTCGATCAAATTACCGCAGATGGCTTTGTGTTTCGCGTGGATATGCGGTTACGTCCGTGGGGAGATGGTTCCGCGCTTGCGATTAGCCACATAGGTTTAGAAAAATATTTAAGTCAGCATGGTCGGGAATGGGAACGCTATGCGTGGATTAAAGCACGGGTAATTACTGGTGGCAAAGAGGGTGCAGATTTAATGGCGATGGCACGTCCTTTTGTGTTCCGTCGCTATGTCGATTATTCCGCATTTGCTGCGATGCGTGAAATGAAAGCCATGATCGAACGTGAGGTGATGCGTCGTAATATTGAGGATGATATTAAACTGGGCGCAGGCGGGATTCGTGAAATTGAGTTTATTGTCCAAGTTTTTCAGTTGATTTATGGTGGATCAAGACGCGAACTGCATGATCGTCAGTGCTTGGTCAATTTACAGCATTTGGGGCAGGCTGAATTACTGGATCAGCAGGCAGTGACTGACCTAGAGGATGCTTATTTATTTCTAAGACGAGTCGAACATGCGATTCAAGCACTCAATGATCAGCAAACACAGTACTTACCGACTGAACCTGAACTCAGACAACGTATGTTGGATACCTTGGGTTTTACGGATTGGTCATCATTTTTAAATGTGCTGAACCAGAAGCGCGATAAAGTTAAAGTCCAATTTAAACAATTGATTCAAGAAAACGAATTTTCTGAACCTGTTGATGATTTTGAGCAGTTGGAACAGCAACTGAATACGGTATTGGATGATGATGCACAGAAACTAATTCAGAACTTCTGGCATGGACAGGCCTTAAAGAAAATTCCTGCAAGTGCACTCGAACGGCTAAAGAAATTTTGGCCACATTTGATTGAAGCAATTTTACAGTCTGATCGACCGCAAATGGCATTGTTACGTTTGATGCCTTTGGTGGAGTCGGTACTGCGCCGTACCGTGTATTTGGTCATGTTGATGGAAAGCCGTGGTGCTTTGCAACGCTTGGTGAAAATGGCAACGGTGAGCCCGTGGATTTGTGAAGAATTAGCACAATATCCAGTGTTGCTCGATGAGTTTTTATCAATGGACTTTGGTTTGCCCTTACGCAAAGACTTAGAAGACTCTCTACGCCAGCAATTACTGCGTATCGAGATTGATCAAGTTGAAGATCAAATGCGTGTGCTACGTTTATTTAAAAAGAGCAACGTTTTAACTGTTGCTGCCAGTGATGTATTGGCTGAAAGTCCATTGATGAAAGTTTCAGATGCTTTAACCGATATCGCTGAGGTCAGTGTACAAGCCACCTTAAATCTGGCCTATCAAGCGGTTGCACAACGACATGGTTATCCAATGGGGAGCAATGGACAGCGTTGCAGTCTGGATGTAAAAGGCTTCACCGTGATTGGCTATGGCAAGCTCGGCGGAATTGAATTGGGCTATGGCTCTGATCTTGATTTGGTATTTATCCATGCCTTTGAAGAACAAAGTGAAACGGATGGCAGAAAGCATATTAGTAGTGCTGAGTTTGCCATTCGTGTGGCACAGAAATTTATGTCGCTCATGACCACGCAAACGCTAGATGGGCGCGTCTATGAAATTGATACTCGTCTAAGACCGTCAGGCGAGGCGGGAATGTTGGTTACTAGCCTAAAGGCCTTTGAGCAATATCAGCAAAAACATGCATGGCTATGGGAGCATCAAGCCTTGGTGCGCGCTCGTTCGATTGCAGGTGATACACAGCTTTGTCAGCAATTTGAAACGGTTCGGTGCAAAATCCTTACTCAAGTTCGTGATGAAAACGTAGTTCGTGAAGAAGTAATCAAAATGCGCCAAAAAATGAAAGATCATTTGGGTTCATCTTCTGAGCAAAAAAAACATGGCATTTTTCATTTAAAACAGGATGCGGGTGGTATCGTTGACATAGAATTTATGGCACAGTATGCAGTGCTTGCATGGAGTGGGACGAATACAGATCTCGCCCATTTTTCCGACAATGTGAGAATTTTAGAGGATGCTGCTAAAGCAGGCTGCTTATCCAGTGAAGA
The DNA here is from genome assembly GCF_022549455.1 of Acinetobacter sp. NIPH 1852. Taxonomy (NCBI): domain Bacteria; kingdom Pseudomonadati; phylum Pseudomonadota; class Gammaproteobacteria; order Moraxellales; family Moraxellaceae; genus Acinetobacter; species Acinetobacter sp. NIPH 1852. The sequence continues at coordinate 88,840 of NZ_JAKZGG010000001.1, forward strand.
TGCCACAGCATTAATACAAGCTTACCTCCGTGAACGAGCTGAGAGTCACCGTTTAGCGCTTGCAAATCAATCTATGCAAGTCAATGCTGCGGATTGGCACGATACCCGCGAGATCGTTTGCAAGTTATGGCAAAGATTAGTTGATCCAAATGCAATAGCATTGGAAAGTGAATAATAGTGAAAAAAATGGAGTATGTGCGATGAGTTTGGCTGATCGTGATGGTTTTATTTGGCAAGATGGAAAAATGGTTGATTGGCGTGATGCAAAGATTCACGTCTTAACACATACACTACATTATAGTATGGGTGTGTTTGAGGGTGTTCGTGCCTATGAAACTCCGAATGGTACAGCAATCTTCCGTTTGCAAGATCATACCAAACGCTTATTAAATTCAGCAAAAATTTATCAAATGAAAGTTCCATTTGATCAAGCGACTTTAGAACAAGCACAAATTGATGTCGTGCGTGAAAATAAATTGGTGTCATGCTATTTACGTCCATTGATTTGGATCGGTTCTGAGAAGCTAGGCATCGCGGCAACGGATAATACCGTTCATGCAGCGGTTGCGGCGTGGTCTTGGGGAACGTATCTTGGTGACGAAGCAATGGCGCACGGTATTCGTGTAAAAACGTCTTCATTTACCCATCACCATCCAAACGTGACCATGTGTAAAGCAAAAGCTTGTGGTAACTACACAGTATCAATCTTGGCACACCAAGAAGTTGCTCGTGCGGGTTATGACGAAGCGATGCTGCTTGACCCACAAGGTTTTGTTTGCCAAGGCGCTGGTGAAAATGTCTTCTTGATCAAAGATGGCGTGTTACATACCCCAGATTTAGCAGGCGGTGCACTTGAAGGGATTACTCGTCAAACAGTGATGACCATTGCTAAAGACCTTGGCTATGAAGTCGTAGAGCGCCGTATTACTCGTGATGAGTTTTATATTGCTGACGAAGCATTCTTTACTGGTACTGCTGCTGAAGTAACCCCAATTCGTGAGTATGATGATCGTGAAATCGGTTGTGGTTCACGTGGTCCGATCACCACTGAAATTCAAAAGACTTTCTTTGATGCTGTTCAAGGCCGTAATGATAAATATGCGCATTGGTTAACTTATGTGAAATAAGTAAATAACCATCGATTAAGCGAAGCTCAGGCTTCGCTTTTTTATTAGCTGCTTTTTAATAGTGAAGCTGTCAACAGATTGCAATCAAAGCATCATCAATCCTTAATTAAACTCGGCTACGTTGATCTCTAAGCACAATTAAAAAATAGAGAAACAATGAAAATTACCGTGGTCGGCGCAGGTTATGTGGGTTTATCCAATGCCTTGTTATTTTCCAAACAACACGATGTGATCGTACTAGACATTGACCAAACAAGAATTAAGCAGATCAATCAAAAGATATCCCCAATTAGTGATGCCTGTATCCAAAGCTACTTAGCCGAATCGCATATTGAAGCCACCAGTGATAAAGAACTGGCTTATCAACAGGCAAAATTGATTATTATTGCCACCCCAACCAATTACAATCCTGAAACCAATTACTTTGATACCTCAAGTATTGAAAGCGTGATCGCAGATATTCAAAGCATCAATCCCAAAGCACTCATGTTGATTAAATCCACCGTACCCGTTGGCTATACTGCTGAAATTTCTAAAAGGCTCAAGTTAAAGAATCTGATCTTTTCGCCTGAGTTTCTTAGAGAGGGGCAGGCATTGCAGGATAATCTATATCCATCACGAATTATTGTCGGTGAAAAATCTAAACGCGCAGAAAAAATCGCCAAGTTGTATCTAAAAGCAACGATTAAAAAAGATGCTGTGTTGCTCTGTGTCGACTCGACCGAAGCTGAAGCGATTAAGCTATTTTCAAATACCTATTTGGCTATGCGAGTGGCTTTCTTTAATGAACTCGATACCTATTGTTTGAAGAATAAATTGAGTGCTTTAGATATTGTTACAGGTGTTGCTTTGGATCAGCGTATCGGAGATCACTATAACAATCCATCCTTTGGTTATGGTGGCTATTGCTTGCCGAAAGATACCAAACAACTGTTAGCCAATTATTACGATACGCCACAAGAACTGATTTCAGCGATTATTCGTTCCAACCAGACACGTAAACAGGCGATTATTGAAGATATTTTGAGTCGAAAAGTATCCTGTGTCGGGGTTTATCGACTAACCATGAAAGCTGACTCAGACAATTTTAGAGAGTCGGCTGTGCATGATGTGTTGCAAGGTTTGGCTGAGCAAGGTATCAACATTGTGATTTATGAGCCGACCTTGGATGTAAAGGAATATTTAGGTCATCCGATTGAATCAAGCCTACAAAAATTTAAGAGCAAATCTGATTTAATTATTGTGAACCGAATGGTTCCTATGTTTAGTGATGTAATGGAAAAAATTTATACAAGGGATTTGTTTGGAGTGAACTAGCTTTTGTACCAAAAACAAAATGAAATAATCCTAATCGTTTGACGAATTTATAATAATCAATTTAATCATGCCTATGCTAAGATAGCTCAATATTCGGTGCGTACTATTTAAGGCTTGCGATATCGGACGCGCAACGCAAAAAATATTATTTCAGGCATTCAAGGTTATCAAATGGTCGACATTCAACAAAGCTCAGCAACACACGAAGAAAATATCATTTTGTGTATGAAATGGGGAACCAAATACGGTGCTGAATACGTCAATCGTTTGTATAACATGGTCAAACGCCACCTGACCCTGCCTTTTAAAATGGTCTGTCTCACTGATCGTACCGAAGGGATTGACCCCAATGTACAATGTTTCCCAATCCCACCTTTAGATTTGCCAGCAGGTGCGCCTGAGCGTGGTTGGAATAAACTTTCTACCTTTGAGCCTGATTTATACGGCTTGAAAGGTAATGCACTTTTTCTTGATCTTGATGTTGTGATTATTGATAACATTGATTGCTTCTTTCAAGAATCAGGTGAGTTCCTGGTTATCCATGATTGGAAACGTCCTTGGCGTGTCACAGGCAATAGCTCAGTTTATCGTTTTAAGTTGGGTGCTTTTTCTGGAATTTTGCCGTATTTCCGCGAAAACTTTGATGAAATCAGTCATAAATTTAGAAATGAGCAAGAATACTTATCTTGGTTTGTGCATAAAGAAGGTAAATTAAGCTACTGGAATAAAGAATGGTGTAAGAGCTATAAATACCATTGCTTAAGAAAAGTACCATTTGCTTATTTTCAGCCACCAATCAAACCAAAAGGTGCAAAAATTATTATTTTCCACGGTGAGATTAATCCACCTGATGCAGTCAGCGGCGGCGGTGGGAAATGGTATCGTTATGTATTGCCATCGGATTGGATTAAAGACGCTTGGCAGTAAGTGTAACTGCGATAAGGACAAAAGAGTTTGATTTATGATAGATACCATACAACCTATTGATATCGTGATTGCTTGGGTTGATGGGAGTGATCCTAAGTTAAAAAACAAGCGTCAACAATTTATAAATCCATCTGCACCATCAAATGCTGTAGAAGCCACCCGTTTTGCCAGTAATGATGAAATTTATTTTTGCATTGCCTCAATTCTAAAATATGTGCCGTATTGTGGAACAATCTATGTGGTGACAGATCAACAGTCACCACAATGGTTAGATCAATTTGAACAACAAAATCTTTGTGAAAAAGGTAAAATTAGAATCGTCGATCATACCGAATTATTTGTAGGTCATGAGTCTGCACTGCCGACGTTTAATTCATTGAGCATAGAAACCATGCTTTGGAATATCCGAGGACTATCGGAGCGTTTTATTTATCTAAATGATGATTTCTTTTTTAATCGTATCTCTAATATCCATGATTTTTTAGATGCAGACCGTATGGTGGTCTATGGTCATTGGCAAAGTAATTTTATAAAAAAAATGAAATACATCATTCGTCGATTTCTCCAAGAAAAAATGGGGAAAATCGCGCAACCGAAATATTCAATTGCACAGATGTTAAGTGCAGATATGCTCGGTTTACCCAAATATTATGAAATACACCACCGTCCGCATATTCTCGATAAAACAATTTTAACTCAGTATTTTCAACAACATCCTAGTGTTTTAGAAAAGCAAATAAGTTTTAGATTTAGACATATCGACCAATTTTTGCCTGTAGGCTTGTCAAATCATTTAGCTATTCAGTCTAATCAAACGATCTTAAATGATGACGTTGAAATTGCCTATTTGAAAGATGGTCGTGATTTAGAACGGTTTATGCAGCAACTGAAAAAAGGCGAAACCAAGTTTGGCTGTATCCAAAGTCTAGATCAGTTAGAGCCAAATGCAGAGCAAACAGTACGTTCAGCATTGATCGATAAATTTAATGATGTTTTGCCGAGTCAGATTCGAGCAAGTGTCGCAGTATAAGGTAGAGATCTCATATGAAAGTCGTAACTTATCTGATCAATCTTGAAGGTAGTGACCAACGCTTAGCCAATGCAACAGCCCAATTACAAAAAGAAAATTGGGAGTTTAGTCGTTTCCCCGCATACGATGGTCGAGGCAAAGCACTCACTGAGTTTGAAAATTATGATGATCAAAGCGCTCAAAAAATCTTAGGGCGTAGTTTGATCAGTTCAGAGCTCGGTTGTTATTTGAGTCACTATGGTTGTGCTGAAAAATTTTTAGAAACTGATGCTGATTATCTCGTAGTACTCGAAGATGATATTGATGTTTTACCGAACTTTAAGCAAAATCTAAACTCACTTTTAAGTTATCTCGATCAGCATAAAGAACTTGATTGGTATGTGGTGAACCTTGCTGCGAAAAAGAAAAAACTCGCAAAAGATATTGTTCAAATCCATGAATATACACTCTGGCATGCCTATTATTTCCCGATTCGCGGTGTGGGATTGGTTTGGTCAAGACAGGGGGCAGAAGCGTTTGTTCGACTTGGTAAAACGATGCAAGTTCCTGTCGATATTTTCTTCCAAAGTTGGTTAAGTAAAAATGGTAAAGGATTGGGAGTATGGCAACCCTTTGTGCAGCCGGCGGGTATAGATAGTGATATTTTAGGTACTGTTGCGACACAGGGTATCAAACGTAAAGATTTAGAAAACCGCAGTGCGTCTCATGGTTTAAAGAAGCAGAAGCGAATGTGGCGTGATCGCTTTTATGCTATTCGACATTTGATTTCTTAAAGGTTGGTCACTTGAGTGGGTCACAATGCACCACATTATATTTATTTATAGCTGAGTATTTTGATGAAAATTTTTAAAAAATTATTCTATTTAGCAAAATTTCATTTGATGTATTCCTATAAAGTTAGGCATAAGAATAAAAAAATCGACAATTATGCGGGGATGCTCACATTTAACCCAACCGAGAAAAATATTGTTCTACCGAAAAAAATATGGATGTATTGGGAAAATGATATTCCCGAATTTGTTGAAAAGTGTATTGATCGGATGCGTGAGAAAAACCCTGATTATGAGGTTTTTGTGCTCAATCCAGATAATGTCAAGCAATATAGCCAAATTGACTTTAGCCTACTTAAAGACGCCACAGCCCAGCAAAAAGCTGATTTACTTAGATTTGATCTAATGTATCGTCACGGTGGTATTTGGTTAGATGCCAGTATCATTTTGTATGATAGCTTGGATTGGATATCGGATATTATGCAAAAAAATAAGACAGAGAACTTTGCATATTATCGACGGAAAAATACAACAAATTTGAGTTATCCTGTTTTAGAGAACTGGTTATTGGCCAGCGTTGGAAATAATCTTTTCTTTAAACAGTGGTATGATGAGTTGTATTTAGCAATTCAACAGACACCCAAAAAATATATACAGAATATTAAAGCAACAGAATCAAATACTAAGGATATATTTCAACAGATCAGTAATCTAGAATACTTGGTGGCCTATGTTGCATGCCAAAAAATTATGAGAAAAAATTTCCCTAGTATTACTTTGATTGATTGTGATGAAAATGCATTCTATTACCAAGTCAAAAATAGATGGGTGAAAGAAAAAATATTAATCAATATGGCAATTAATTATCCAGCAGATGAATACCCGAAATTGATAAAACTGGCAGGGAAAGAGCGTAACTATTTATGCCAGTTTTATAATAAAGGTATGTATTTCGAAGGGTCGTTGATTGATATTTAGTCAGATGCAGTGGGTTCTCATTTAATTTGGCTTAAATAGTTCCTGTTGGGTGAGCAGTATTGTATTTGGATGTTTAATTTTAGAGTTGTATCTTTTTAAAGGACTCTATCGCACTCTGAGGCGAAAGGTTATAGACCTGAACATTCTGCTCTGAAAGGAATGTTGCGGCTGCATCAAATGCAGGAAAGATTAAATGTAAATATTGGTCTAGCATGGTCGGTTGCTTATTTTCGCTATTTTCATAAAAACGTGGTTGTGAGAAATTGTTCATATCTAGCCCCGCGATATAAATTTCTTTGAAACCAATAGCATAACAAACTTGCAGAGCAACGTAAGGTACAGTCAAATAGTCAAAAACAGCATTAAATATATTGGTTGAGAAGCCAAATTTGTCATATAAATGGAAATATGGTTTTGTTGGGTCAATCTTTTGCTTTTTACCCATAAAAGGTTCTATCGTGTCATCTTGAAGTATGGTCTCGATGATTTTGATTTGACACTTAATCTGACTCGGATCTATTTTATTTAAAATAATACCTAAACAGCGCGGTGTGGTAAAAAAAATACAATCACTTTCAAGTACTTTTAAGACAAGATCAAAGCGTTTAGTTGTAAAGTTAAAATCAATAATTACATAATATTTAAAATGAATATAATCGAGTGAGATGGCACCATTGACACCAATATAGTCATAATCAGGGTTTGAAAAAAAACGATGATCTATCTCTTTGATTGAAGGTCCTGTTGCAACCAATACACAGGTTTTTTTGTCGCTCTTAAATGGTTTTGTATGGTCGGCGATCAATCTTTTGTTGAAGAATAATTGCTCTAGGTCACCCTCGTCATTGCGAATGGCTTTGTAATACGGCCAATAACGTCGATTATGTTTATATGCTTTGGAATGAAAAGACTTATATAGGAATTTGAGAATATTCTTGGTGATGTGATTAAAAAAAAACTGTTGCATTGAGGATACCCAGTAATAAGTTTATCGCTGTAGCAATGGAGGCGAACCATGACTAACAGGTTAATTATATTATATCTTTAATGCAAAGAGTGATCAGCGTGTCAAAAAATCTATATTGAATATTTTTCAATCGATGAACGGTACTCAGACATATATGGTCAACAGTACCGTTTTAAAGTGTGGGTTCACTCAATCATCTAAAGAAAACTTCTTCTTTTCTTTAAACGTAGACTTAAGATATTTGATCGATCGGCTGAACCAGTTCCCGTCATCTTCAGGGCGAGTTACCTTGTTACCCTGATAGTTAACTTGGGTGGCTTTTTGAAATGCGCCAAAAGGTTCCACTAGATAGTTTTCAGGTTTAAAACCATGATCCAAAGCTTCTTGATAATATTGATCAAATAGCTCAACTAAATCCTGTCTTGGATGAGGCATGATTTTACCATCAAACCAATGTTTTTGGCCTGCGGCTTCAAGACGTGGTAGCGCATATTTGTGGCTAAATTGCGTCCCCATATCTGAGTAATGCAAAATTTTAATCTGTTCAATAGTTAAGCCTTCACCATCAATATTATTGTAGGAATCTTGATAAGGTTGAACTAACTCAGGTTTGTCTTTCAAAAGCTGCATTAATTGTTTGTGGCTATTTGGATCTGCTTGTATCGCTTTCAAGGAAGGGAGGTATTGCTTTGCTTTTTCACAATCCCAAACACATGTACAAAGACGAGCTGTGCTTTTACCGCCTTTGGCAATCACGATGGCATCATGATGCATTGGGTGAGACCATAATTCAGCAATATCACAGAGTACAATGACATCAGCATCCATATAGATCGAACGACCTTCAAAGTTTGATGACTCCGCAACAGCCCAGCGGAAACCAGAAAAGGGTGTTGCCCATTTCTCAGTATGCCAGCCTTCATCGGCTTGTGGGTTGGTATACCACGGACTTTGTGGATCGTGACTGAGTTGCATCCAAACAATTTCGACTTGATGTTGGGTATGTTTACGAATGCTGTAATCAAGCACCATCATTTGCTCGAGATCACAGTTATTGGGATCACAGCCCACAAAAATTTTAATTACTTCACTATTCATATCTGCAATACACTTCATAATATATAAATCAATGCAGTAGGTAGAAATGGATCTCTAAAAATGCACTGCATGACGAATTAAAGCTAACATTGTAAGTCTATATTTTCAACATGACTAGGGTTGATGTGTGTTGAAACAAATTAGTCTAGTGGTTTCATATGGGGCATGGTTTTTAGGTAATACAAATGAGATATAGTTTGTGGTTGAATTTACAATATATAATATGAATAATACGTTAGATTTACTGCCTTAATATTGTGACCTGTTGTTGTTGATGAAGATTATACTATGAAAAATTTTGTGATTAGTCTCACGTTTGCTAATCAGCGTCGCGATCATATTCTCTCTATTTTTGAAAAACAATCGATCGAATTTAGTTTTTTTGATGCGATAACACCAATCACTCTGGAACAAGTTGCCAAGGATCTAGATTTAGATATTACAAAAACAGACTTAGCAAAAAGTGAAATAGCTTGTTTATTAAGTCATGCGGCATTGTGGAAAAAGGCAATTGATGAAAACCTGAGCTACATTGCTATTTTTGAAGATGATATACATTTAGGTGAAAATGCTGATCGCTTCTTGACGAAGAGTGATTGGATACCTGAAAACTGTTCAATTGTTAAACTAGAAGCTTTTTATCCCAAAGTTGGCGTGGCTTCATCCTCCTTTAGACCATTGCCAATGGAACGTAATCTATCATCATTAAAAACGGTACATATGGGCTGTGGTGGATATATTTTATCTCAGCAATCAGCTCGTGAATTACTATCACTATTAAAACAGTACGATAAGTTAATTCCTGTCGATCATATTGTTTTTAAAGATTATATGATGAAATTCCCTGATGATATTTTTCAAATGTTACCTGCTCTCTGTATCCAAGATCACCTATTGGCGAAGAGATATAATCTAGAGAACGAGCATAATAATTTCTCAAGCTTTTTAGAGCAAGACCGGAATATTCGTAAAGGTGAATATGAATATAAGGCTAAAAATAAGATGAAACGTAGTCTAACGCATAAAATACGAAGAGAAGGATTGCGCCCTGTTATCCAAATCATGAAGTGCTTTAAAGTGTTAGCGCGAAAGTTGAGAGGGGAGAGACTGGTAAAAGTTACATTTAAATAATTGTGTAACTTTTGGGTTTTAAGTAATCAGCTCTTTTTATAGAGGTCCTCAGAACCTTTACCACCCTTAAACCGTTTATATCCCCACATATATTCACTAGGAAAACGGTTGATCATCTGTTCAACTGCTTTATTCAATGCTGTCGTTGCAATCTCGATATCTCGATCATAAAGTTGAGGATCATTTAGATCATCACAATACACCTCAAAACCTTCGCCATCTTCACGACGGAAGCAGCTTAATCCAACTAAACGACATTGAGTTTTTTGTGCCATTTTGCTGGCAAGGGTACTGGTCAAACACGGGATACCGAAAAACGGAACCACGACACCACCTGAAGGCTGAGGCACATGATCAGGCAGAATCACGCTAAAGCCACCTTGTTTGAGATTTTTAAACAGCGCCTTTACACCATTGGCATCAGTAGGAACAAGTGTTGCATTGAGCCTCTGGCGAGCATGTAAAGCAAAGGAATTAAAGCCACTATCTTTCATCGGTTTATACATAATGGTTGGCATACCATACTGATTAACCCACGCATTCATCATTTCCCAAGTTCCGAGATGCGGTGTAATGATCAATGCGCCTTTAGGGTCTTTTAAGGCATCTGTTAAGACATCTAATTGATGAACTTTCTGGATTTGTTGGATGCTCCATTCGGGCGACATAGCCCAACATTTTCCTGATTCGATATAGCTTAGACATTGTTTGACCACACTTTCTCGAGCCAGTTGTTCTTGTTGTTCAGGAGTTAATTCAGGATAAGCTAAACCTAGATTGATTCGTGTTTTCCACAACATGCTTTTGTTGGGATTTTGATTGATCAAATACGCTGCCACTTTTGCAATACTACGCAAAAATGGCAAAGGTAAAAGACGAAGCAGTGCGCTATAAAAGGACATTTGAATTAGTCTTTTTTATCTGCATTGCCTTTGAGCACCATGTAAATCAGTGCGGCAAAAATCACTAATGCACCTGCTAGACTGCTGACGCAAAAATATAAAATTCGTTGATAGGTGGTCATATTGAAGAGTTCATTCGACAAGATGTAACGCATAAGAAACCATTGCGCAAGTGAAAACACAATAAGGACAATTGTGTGTCGACGCACATCTGGACGCATGGCCATGGGCAGATACCTTCAATAAAAAACTAGTTTATTATGCCATTAAAGAGAATCAATCTCAATTTACAAAAAAAGGCGCTGAAAACAGCGCCTTTGCTTTGCTTAAATGATTAAGCTTCTTTCTTTTGTTGTTCGCGTAAACGAATACCCAAATCACGCAATTGATTTGCTTCAACTGGTGCAGGTGCTTGAGTCAATGGACATTCAGCCGTTTTGGTTTTCGGGAATGCAATCACATCACGAATCGAAGATGCGCCTGTCATTAACATCACCAGACGATCTAAACCAAATGCTAAACCGCCATGTGGAGGTGCGCCATAACGTAATGCATTAAGCAAGAAGCTGAATTTTTCTTCTGCTTCTTCATCAGAAATACCTAAAGCTTCAAAGATCGCTTTTTGCATTTCTAAGTTATAAATACGCAATGAACCACCACCGACTTCAGTACCGTTGAGCACCATGTCGTAAGCAACCGAAAGTGCAGCACCTGGGTTGTTCTTCACTTCTTCAACACTTGATTTTGGTAGTGTGAATGGGTGGTGAACCGAGGTCCATTTACCATCATCCGTTTCTTCAAACATTGGGAAGTCTACAACCCAAAGTGGAGCCCACTCACAAGTGGAAAGATTCAAGTCATGACCGATTTTGACACGAAGAGCGCCCATCGCGTCATTGACGACTTTCGCTTTATCTGCACCAAAGAATACGATATCGCCATCTTGAGCGCCGACACGTTCTAACAGTTCAAGTACGATTGGCTCGATGAATTTAACGATCGGAGATTGAAGACCTTCAATACCTTTTGCCAATTCATTGACTTTGATATATGCCAAACCTTTCGCGCCGTAGATGCCGACGAATTTGGTATATTCATCAATCGCACTACGGGGTAATGATGCTGCGCCTGGAACACGTAAAGCAACGATACGACCTTTAGGGTCTTTAGCAGGCCCCGCGAACACTTTGAACTCAACTTCTTGCATCAGATCAGCAACATCGATGAGTTTCAACGGAATACGCATATCAGGTTTGTCAGATGCATAATCACGCATTGCATCCGCATAAGTCATACGTTGGAATTTATCGAATTTAACACCAAGAAGTTCATCGAACATCTTCACTGTTAAGACTTCCATCAAATCCATGATGTCATCGTCACTCATGAACGATGTTTCAACGTCGATTTGGGTAAATTCAGGCTGGCGATCAGCACGCAAGTCTTCATCACGGAAGCATTTAGCGATTTGGTAGTAACGATCAATACCACCGACCATCAGTAATTGTTTAAACAATTGTGGTGATTGTGGCAGAGCGTAAAAGCTACCATTTGAAACACGGCTAGGAACGAGGTAGTCACGCGCACCTTCTGGTGTTGCACGAGTGAGAATCGGTGTCTCAACGTCCAAGAAACCATTGTCTTCGAAATAATTACGAATTAAGTTGGTTAATTTAGAACGGAAACGCAGACGGTCTAACATTTCTGGACGACGAATATCCAAGAAACGATATTTCAAACGAATTTCTTCAGAAATATTGGTATTTTCATCATTCAAAGGGAAAGGCGGCGTTTCTGAAGCAGCAAGTACTTCAATATCTTTGCCTAAAACTTCAATTTGACCACTCACCATATTGGCATTTTCAGTGCCTTCATAGCGGCGACGAACGCGACCAGTAATTTTTAAAACAAATTCTGAACGTGCTTTATCCGCAGTTGCAAAAGCTTCTGGGGTATCTGGATCAATGACCACTTGCACGAGACCATCGCGGTCGCGCATATCAAGGAAAATCACACCGCCATGGTCACGGCGACGATGAACCCAACCACATAAAGTTACGGTTTGATCGATTTGGGCTTCAGTTAAAGAGCCACAGTAATGAGTGCGCATCATATTGAATTATTTATCCAAACTATATTGGCTGTAAAGGTGAATGCGTAAACAGCGCAGCACCAATGAAGAGGGAGATTATGCCTTGTTGAGCGGATTGTCTCAAGTCTTAAGCGGGTTTATTGGCACTTCACAAATGCTGAGGTGATTTTCGATCGAAAAATAACAATAATAAGCAAGACAGTGTGAAGATCGTTAGTCCTGTTTGAGTAAATTCATTGATTGATTTACCAATGAAAAAGTAAGGCTCTTTCATCCAAATCTCGGATGCGATATGACGATTATAATCCCAAAGTGATAACAGTCCGCCAATGCTTGAAATGATCAAGCTGCTCCATACAAAAACTTTAAACTCTTTTGGAATAATCGTGTCTTGTTTATGTTTTTGGAAATAGCTCAGACACATCCAAAAAATAAAGGGCAGTGCAATAATGGATGAACCAATCTGTAAAACGAAATGTAATGGATAGTTAAAGCCAAACAATGAGATTTGCTGAGCAAGCATTGTTTTAAATGCAAAAGTACGGAAATCTAAATGGGTGAGTCCATCCCAAATCAGATGTGTTGCAGTTCCCACGATAACCGCAAAACAACTCATCAAACTAAAGGCAATAAAACGGTCAAATGAGTGGATATGTAAAGGATCTTGGATCGCGAACAGACGGTAGATCACTGGACGATAAAGTAAATACCACAGGATGCAAAAGAATAGGCCAATTGGAAGATTTGGAAATAAAATGCCGCTCCATTGGTGGGTCAGTGCAATATTTCCTTGTGTAAATAAACGATAAAGATCTGGTGTCATACAGCCGATCGCTAAAGCTGCGATGGGCAAATGACCTTTACTGATTTTTGATAATGGTGGCGCAAGAACTGCATGAGACAGGGTAAAAGGCATATCGTTAGAAAACGAGTTTTTTAAAATCATGGAGCGACAGTGTAGCAAATGTTTTTTTCAGCTATGTTTTTTATTGCAAATTAAGTGAAATGTTATAGTATAACAATTAATATTTGAGCTGATCCGAGACACGGTATGTCATTTTCAAAAAGTATTCTGACTTTATCTATATTAGCTGCTGCATCAGTTTCATCATTTGCAGCAGAAAATGAGCAAGTTAAAACATTAGAAACAATACGAATTAAAGCGCATCCGCTTGAGCAAACTTCACAGGACTTTGCGGTTGCAGATACGGTGGTTGATCAAAAAACTTTAGCGCAAGGTGCAGTTACCATTGGGGATGCATTAGCCAACGAAGTTGGTATTTATTCTAACCAGTTTGGTGCTGGTTCAAGCCGTCCTGTGATTCGTGGACAAGACGGTGCACGTGTTAAAGTGTTGCAAAACTCCTCTGAAAATATTGACGTTTCAACCCTTTCACCTGACCATGCTGTGACTGTCGATCCAGCATTGGCTTCGCAGGTTGAAGTGATTCGCGGGCCATCAACATTATTATTTGGCGCTGGTACTGTCGGTGGTTTGGTCAATGTAACGGACAACAAAATCCCAACCCAAATGCCAGAAAAGGGTTATGAAGGCAATGTGGGTCTACGTTTCAACACGGGCAGTGATGAAAAACTAGCAAGTGCTGGTGTAACTGTCGGTATAGGTGACCAAGTTGCCTTGCGTGTTGAAGGACTCAAGCGCGAAGCAAATGATTATATCGCTCCTAATTACTTCCATGAGGGCGAAAAGGAACGTCGAGTCGACAATACTTTTGCGGAAGGTCAAACGGTAAATGTCGGTTTGTCTTGGATCTATGATCGTGGTTTTACTGGTATTTCATATAGTAACCGTCAAGATAAATATGGTTTGCCTGGACACAGCCATGAATATGAAAGTTGTGATGCGCACCTAACGGGACGACCTCACTTACATTGTGGCGATCATGATCATGGACATGGCGGTCATGATGACCACGACCACGACCACGACCACGAACATGCACATGGCGGACCATGGATTGACCTAAAGTCTGAGCGTTATGACTTCCGTACAGAATTAGACGACCCATTTGCAGGCTTTAAAAAGATGCGTGCGCAAGCAAGCTATACCGACTATCGCCATGATGAACTTGAAGAAGATACCATCACAACCCGATTTAAAAATAAAGGTTATGATGGGCGTTTTGAGCTGGTTCATAATCCGCTCGGTGCATGGGAAGGGGTGATTGGAACGCAATACAGTCAGCAAAAACTCACATTAACAGGCGAAGAAGCGTTCTTGGCACCAAATACCACCAAGAAATGGAGTGTATTTGCTTTAGAACATGCACAATTCAATGATGTTCATGTTGAACTTGCAGCACGTGCGGATAAACAAAAGATTGATATTGATGATTCAAGTAAGAAAGATTTTGATGGCTCAGCTTATTCATTCTCTGGTGCAGCCAACTGGGAATTTGCCCCAGATTACAAGCTGTCTTTTGTTGCCTCTCATCAACAACGTTTGCCAATGGCACAAGAGTTGTACGCAAATGGCAAACACTTTGCGACCAATACCTATGAATTGGGTAATGATCAGTTGAAGAAAGAAAAATCAAACAATCTAGAACTTGGTTTCCATTATGACAATAACAAGTTTGATTACCATGTACACGTCTACCATAACTGGTTTGATGACTACATCTTTGCACAAACTTTAGATCGTTACGAAGATTTCCGTTTGGTTGAATATACGCAAGATAAAGCGCGTTTCTACGGTGCAGAAGCTGAAGCAGGCTATCAAATCTCACCAATCTATAAAGTCAGCTTATTCGGCGACTATGTACGCGGCAAGATCGACAATGAAAATGCACCACGTGTACCCGCTGGTCGTGTCGGAACTAAAGTAAAAGCTGATTTTGGTGATGGATACAGCGGTTTGGCTGAGTACTATCATGTATTCCAGCAAAATAAGATTGCAGCATATGAAACAGATACCCAAAGTTATAATATGTTGAATCTTGGTGTGGCGTATTCAGGTCAATATAGTAATGCTGGGGATTATCGTGTCTTCCTAAATGCCAATAACGTTTTGGATGAAAAGGTGTATCAACATGCTTCATTCTTATCGACGATTCCACAAGTTGGGCGTAACTTTACTGTAGGTGTGAACTTTAGCTTCTAAGCTTAAGTAAAATTGATTATAAAACTTTGATTTTATAAACGATCACCAAATTAGCATTGAAAAATCAAAGCATAAGCTCTAGCCTTAACTCATTAGGCTAGGGCTTTTTCTGTTTATATGCGTATCTTCCAACGAATCCATCAAAAATTAAACTGGTCAGGTCGGCGTTACATGGCAGTCATATTGAGTATTTTGGTGATTGGGTATCTTGCTTCTGCAATTTACCATACCGTAAAACCACTTCCGAAAGGATTGGATTTTACTGGTCAACTACGGCATGCCAATGTGAAGTTCTTAGCTGATCAGACCTATCTAGATGCTCAGGGTCAGCAGCAAGTTGATCAGCAGATTTTTAAAGCAGTGTTTCAGTTGATTGAAGATGCCAGAAGCACCATTGTTTTGGATATGTTTCTTTTTAATCAAGAAGTTGGCGCATCCAAAATCAAGCAGATTCCATTGATGCAACAGTTGACTGACGCCTTGATTGCCAAGCGCCATGAAAATCCATTGATACAAATTGTGGTGATTACTGATCCCATTAATTCAGTGTACGGTGGTCTTGCTCCAAAGCATTATGAACAACTCCGTCAAGCTCACATTGAAGTCATTGAAACCGATTTAAAACCATTACGTGCATCGAATCCGCTGTGGTCGGGGTTTTGGTATATCTGTTGTCAAGATGTCGGCAATAATCCTGAAAAAGGCTGGCTTAAAAATCCATTTGGTGAGCAGAAAATCACGCTGCGCAGTTATCTCGCATTGTTTAATTTTAAAGCCAATCACCGTAAAACCTTGGTAGTGGATACTGAGGCAGGTTGGAAAAGTCTAGTGACTTCGGCGAATCCACATGATGGAAGTTCGCATCATAGCAATGTCGCTTTGGTGGTCGATGGTGCTACAGCAATTGATATGCTGCAAACTGAACAGGCGGTTGCGCAAATGTCGCAAGGGGGCAGCCCAATTGTGATCATGGGTGAGCTAACGGAAGATAAAAGCTTGCCCCAAGTTCAGGTGCTGACTGAAAAAGCAATTTATGATGCAGTATTGGAAATGATAAACACCGCTAAACAAGATGAACATTTGGATATCGCGATGTTCTATTTGTCTGAACGGAAGATTATTTCAGCATTAAAGCAAGCGAAACAGCGTGGTGTCCGCATCCGTATGGTGCTTGATCCGAATAAAGATGCATTTGGTCGTCAAAAAAATGGTATGCCAAATCGACAAGTGGCTTCTGAACTCAATGCAGTTGGTATTCCAATTCGCTGGTGTGATACGCATGGTGAGCAATGCCACAGTAAAATGCTGTTGAAATACAATCCCCAACAAGCTGAGTTGATATTAGGTTCTGCAAACCTAACGGCACGCAATCTGAAAAACTATAATCTTGAAACCAATATGCGTGTGATTGGTTCAGCTCAAGCGTCTGTGTTTAAGGATGCTGGACAGTATTTTGATTCTTCTTGGAACAATGCCAATGGTCGTCAAGTGACGCTTGACTATAAAAAGTATGCTGATGATTCGAAATCGAAATATTGGCTGTATCGCTTTATGGAATGGTCAGGGTTATCGACTTTTTAGAGAAAAGAGGCATATTGCCTCTTTTTTTAGTTATAGGCTGATTGTTTTATGTCTAATTTCTATGATTATTTTAGATGTACTGATTTCATCGAGTAAATTATTGATAGTGCGTGTGTTACCTTCGTCAAGATTTGCATCCCACTCATCTAGAAGGATAATTTTTTCATCTATATTCCTTATTTTATTTAAGATGAAAAGCATTTTTTGCCCTGTTGATAACTCATTCATATGCTCTCCCCATAGAATATTATGATTTGATGTCGGGATTAAAACAGAGTCATTTGGAAGTCTGTCTTTTATATAAGCCAATAGTGTCGATTTTCCAGACCCATTTGCTCCAGTTATTGTGAACCTTCCAGAATTTTCCACTTTAATTTTTAATAAGAAGTTATCATAGTTATTGATTTCTATTTGATTTATTTTTGTCTTTTTGTCTTTTTGTATTTTGGGGGGGGAGAAGTCTTTAAATGAAAAAAGAACAGATAGGCGTGCATGAAGAGATGGGAACTCTATACAGGCATGTAGTAACGAGTTTAATGAGCTTAGAATAGTAAATATACGAGTCATGTTAACAATAATAGCTGCGATTACAATACCCTGAGTCTGTTGGTTAATAATTAACTGTAGGATTAAATAAGATGTTGGTAGTAAAGCAGCGCAAGCAATAATTAAGTTTATAAGTTGTTTTGTTGCTTGTAATCTTAGTGCGGAGTTATAGTAATTGTTCGATATTGGATTGAATTCTTTTAGCCATAAATCCTTGTTTATCTTGTTTTTTAAGCTAAAGTTATCCCATAGCTTTAATAGGGTTGATCCATATTCAATAAAACTTATCTCTGATTTTTTTGATAAGTGGTATATTTTTTTGTGTGTGATTAATATGATTATAAAGCTTAATACTACACTTGCTATGTAACCTAGAGATAATTCCTTTGGAAGTAGATAACTAATAACTAATAAGCTAAATATACTATTTAGTAGTAGTGTAGCGAAATCGTGAATGAAGTATAGATATGAATTAATAGTGGAGAAAGAATTTCTTGATGAGATTGAATCTATTACTTCCTTTTTATCATGTGCATCAAGTTTTATAGGGGTATATATATCTAAGCTTATTAGCTTTTCTATATATCTTTTATGAACTGAATTCATCCATTTTTGCAAGCAAACGTAGGAGAGAAGTCCTGGTAAGTAGGGGAATAACATACAAAATAGATAAAGGATTAAATCACTATAAATAGGTTCTTGTGCTTGAAAGTGATTGATAAGTTGAGTCAAGAAATAGATGGATAGAGCAATAATAGCTTGGTGGATTATAATTAAAAAGAATGTTATAGCTGAAAATTTATCAAGAAATATAAGTTTTGAAGTATCTCTAATCATAGATTTTTTCCATTATTAAATATTAATTAGTATGGATTTAGAATTATTTAATAAATCAATTGCTCTACTTGTAATTAAGTTGTTGATATTCTCATTTTTAAGAAAAATATTTTCTAAAGAATTTATGGATATAATAGTTTGCTCTTTGAGTAGTTTTGTTGGTGGGTGGACTTTTGGTTTGTTTGGATGACCTATAATTTTATCTCTTAATAAAAGGATTTCAGTTGAGACAATAATGCTGTGTAACACCTTATCGATTGGTCTAGGTTTTTTTAAAATTGCAGACATTGCCCAATTTTCTTTGAGTAATATTTTCTCGTAATTGTAGTGTAGGTGATTATGCTCATCAATAAACATGCAATTGTGGGTCATTTCATGAATAAGAAACTCGACTATATCTATAGTTGGATGAGAAATTTTTGGATTTGCCCAAACTAAGCCGATACATTCAGAAGATGAACCACCTGAGGCAATATTTGAGGGCATAATAAATATATCTGTAATTAGTATGTTGAGTAAAGCATAATGGTCTTCTGAAATTTCTCTTAACTTTTCAATTGCATTTTCTATTTTTATCTTCTTCTCTTTTAATAAATGATCTTCAATAGGAATTATTACATTTTTCTGATTTAGATCATCTAAATCACTTTCACCAAGACCATCAAATTGCTCTTTAAGCTTCATTGTAATTTCATTTTCTATAATAACCCTGATATTTTTGCTAAAATCTATAGATCTATTTTGCTTTAAATATAAATACTTGTGATATATTTTTTTTAGCATATCAGTATTGTTGATATTTTCAATATTTAGATCAGATCTTTTAATTACTGTATAAATAATGTTGTTCAGTTGCTCATTAAGGCTGGATTGTAAAATCATAACTTCTCTCTTAATTTATTATGTTTTTTAAGGCTTTAACTTTAAAGTTAAAGCCCTTTGTAATTAATTAAGCCATATCATCATATGCAATCATTTGTAAACGAGGACCACCTCCTCCACCGTTACAAGCAGGAAGCATTGGTCCACCACAAGCTTGAATTCTGATATGTTGTATTTCATTTTTAGAGATTTGATTGACAAGGTTTGAAATTTGTTTGTCGATATTTGCTTGGTTTTTTAGCATTAGATTTTTCCTATTATTTAAGATTTACTCAATATTGAGTATTTTTATGATAATGAAAAAAGTAATAATAATCAATATCATTTGTATTTAGTGTGGTGGTTTATTTTATTTTTTAATAAATATTTGATATTTATTATTTTATTTTTGGGGTGGAGAGGTGAATAGGTGAAAAAAACTATAAAAAAGAAGTCAATTCATTGAGATAGTTTCCTCTTTGTGAGGGATTACTTTTGTTTCTATGATTAATTTGGGAGATTGCAATAATATTGTAAAACATACGCTAAGAAAGTGGTGGCGCTAACTCATCTAAATCTTTATCTGCAAGTTGCTCTAATTCACTTAGGTCTGTTTGAATTTTCCATTGTCTTACTTCGTCTACTGGATTGGGTAAACGCGCTTCTAACCAATCACAAATCACGTCTGGATTAAACTCAGGATGATTGCATTGAATTACCCAAGCCAAAAAGTCTTTTGGCTCGCCATTCATATACGGTGGGGGAGAGACTGGGAAGAATTGTGTCGGTAAACGTTCATTGGTGGATAAATAATTCAGTACATGCCCCAGTTCTTGAACCGTTTGCCAAGCGAGTGGATGTTGTACATCAATGCTAAATTTAAACCACCACGCATGTTGACCATCTGAGCCTTGCGCAACAATACGAGACTCTTGAACGCTAGGAACATGACAAAAAAACTGATAGAGACGATCAAAGTTCATTTCCGACACAGCTATTGACTCAAAACTGAAAAATGGATTCTAGCATATTCTAAAAGTGAGTTAAAAATGGCCTCCTTATTTCATCCTCAATCTGCGTTAAAAAGTATAGAAAGGTAACAGTCACTGCTGTTTTTTTGTTCTAAAATAAGACAATAATACTCAATATGGGGAGAGCGCAATGCTGCAATCTAAATATTATCATTATGCTTTGATTGGTGTGTTCAGCTGTTTCCCTATATTGCTGTATGCCGACAATGCTTGGGGTGGTTATAGTGGGGTAGAGCGTCGTTCACACCATCAAACTTCGCCGGCTTATCAAGCGCCTGCGCAAGACCCATTTGCATTTTCAAATCAGCGCTATACCCCTACAGCACCGCCGAAAGGATATTACTATCAGCCTTACCAAAACAACCATCCTTATCCTCACTATCCACAGCCGCGAGTACGGATAGAGTATTATCCAGATACTCAAACTGAGTACCGCTATAGTCGAGAGTCTTTCGTAGTTGGCAATGCCTTGCCGAGTGAGTTTCGTAGTGAGCGTTATGTGGTTCGGGATTGGGGATATTATTCATTGCGCGAACCACCAAAAGGACGACACTGGGTGATGGTTGATGGTCGTTATTTTCTGGTCACCAATGATAACTTTACCATTGAGATTATTCGGTAATGAATAGAAGTGTTGGAGATCTGCTCAGGTGATAGCTCTCCACAATTTCTTGGATATCATTACAAAGCTTTGCAATGTCCTTTGTTTTATTCATGGTTTCTCCTTGAGTTTCTTTTAATCTGAGTTCAGATCAAAACACAGAGGATCAAAGAATGAAAAAGACATTGGTATTGGTTGTTTCAGCCCTTATGCTAGGCATGTCAGCATCTGCGATGGCGGACTCATCAAATCGTTGGAAAAACGAGCATAAAGATCGTTACGATCAACGCTATGATCACCGCCAAGACCATCGTAACCCGCCACATTGGTCAAATGCCAACAAGGGGCATCATTATGGTCAACGCATTACCTTTAAACGTGGAGAGCGTTTACCATCACAGTTCC
The DNA here is from genome assembly GCF_022549455.1 of Acinetobacter sp. NIPH 1852. Classification (NCBI taxonomy): domain Bacteria; kingdom Pseudomonadati; phylum Pseudomonadota; class Gammaproteobacteria; order Moraxellales; family Moraxellaceae; genus Acinetobacter; species Acinetobacter sp. NIPH 1852. Next base: position 110,165 of record NZ_JAKZGG010000001.1, read on the forward strand.
GCAGTAGCCGTTATGTCGTATCAAACTATCGCCAGCATCGCCTGTATCAACCACCGCGTGGTTATAAGTGGATGCAAGTACAAGGTCGCTATGTACTAGTCGATTCCAAATACCGTGTGTATCGTGTTGCATAAGTATGGTCAAAAATCCAAGCAGGCATTTGCCTGCTTTTTTTATGCCAGTTCATCATCTTGTGGTTTTGGTGTTTTGTTGGCAGCTAAAGCTTGTTCTTGATCTTTACCGCGAAGTACAGAAGGATAATGCCATGATGCAAAACGCACTACCAAGATAGCGCCAGCCAAGATAAAAATGGAACCAGTAATGATCACTAAATCCATGGATGCTTTATGATTATGTTGAATATCGGCAATTAGAAGGCGAGTCAGTGCAGTAATGGCGATATAAATCAGAAAGCGCACAGGCATGTGATTGGTTTTGAAATAGATACCGACCATGGCACCGAGTTCAAGATAAATAAACAGCAGTAGGATATCGTCAATCGTTGCGTATTGTTTAACCGTCAGCATTTCGATGATGGTATGCACTGCTGACCAAGCAATCATACAGCCGATAATAAACAGCGCAGTATAATGAAAAGCCTCTACCGCGTAGTGGCCTAGACGATCGAATAAGCGGTGATAGCTTGCAAGTTTATCTTTTGAGTTCGGCATAGCAATAACCACTCTCAGCATAATGATAAGAATGTTATGCAAGTTCTGTGCTGCTTTTATGAAAAGCGGATATAAAAAAACTGCCTAAACCAAATGATTTAGGCAGTTTTGATTAGCTTAGTAAAAATTAAGCTTGATTGGTGAAGTAATCTTCACTGAAGTTCATCAGTAAGTCAGAACCTGCTTCAACTTTCTTAATGCGTGAATCTAACTCAGGCAAGATACGCGTTACAAAGTATTGCGCTAAGGCAAGTTTGTTTTGGTAGAAATCACCAGACTTGTCTTTAGCCGCCGCAGCAATCTTAGCGAACATATAAGCAAAGCTGAGTAAGCCAACCGCATGCAAGTAATCAACTGCAGCAGCATTCGGGAAGTCTACATTTTCAGCCGCTTGTTCAATAATGAACTGGGTAACTGCTTCGATTTCAGTTGCAGCATCTAAGGTTGCATCTTTAATGAAGTTTAAATCAGCATCTAAGGTATTCGCAAAGTCACGGATTTCAGTGATGTATTCTGCGATGAAAGCACCACCACATTTAATGGTTTTACGACCAATTAAATCTTGTGATTGAACGCCATTGGTACCTTCGTAGATTTGAGCAATACGAAGATCACGAATACATTGTTCCATACCCCATTCACGAATATAACCGTGACCACCAAAGACCATCTGTGCATCTAAAGTCGCTTGGAATGCGGTATCCGTCAGGTATGCTTTTGCGATTGGCGTTAACAATGCAACACGGTTGTTGGCTTGCTTTACTGCTTCAGGATCAGTCGAGAACTTGGTGATATCGAGTTGTTGGCCGACATAGACCGCAAATGCACGAGAAGCTTCATTGTTAGCACGTACGTTGAGTAGCATACGACGAACATCACCATGTACTAAGATGCTGTCAGCAGGTTTGTTTGGTGATTGAGCACCGGCAGCGCTGCGACCTTGTAAACGGTCAGTCGCATATTGTGCTGCATTTTGATAGGCAAATTCAGAAGCACCAAGACCTTGGATACCCATCGATAAACGTTCGTAGTTCATCATTACGAACATCGCTGCAAGACCTTCGTTTTCTTTACCAACGAGGTAACCTTTGGCACCATCAAAGTTCATGACACACGTTGCAGATGCTTTGATCCCCATTTTGTGTTCGATAGAGCCTGGACCAACTGGGTTGCGTCCGCCTAAAGAACCATCTTCATTTACAAGGTACTTTGGTACGATGAATAAAGAAATACCGCGTGAGCCAGCAGGGGCATCAGGGGTTTTTGCAAGCACGAGGTGAATAATGTTTTCTGCTAAATCGTTATCACCGCCAGTGATGAAGATTTTAGTACCCGTAATGTTATAAGTACCGTCTTCGTTACGCTCAGCTTTAGTTTTGATAATGCCTAAATCAGTACCTGCATGTGGTTCAGTTAAGCACATGGTGCCTGACCATTCACCAGAATAGATCTTCGGTAAATAAGTTTCTTTTTGCGTTTGCGATGCATAGCTGTTTAACGCCATACCGGCACCCACAGAAAGCAGTGGGTAGAGCATGAATGAAGGGTTGGTTGCAAATAACATCTCATCAGAAAGTACAGTCAGCATTTTCGGCATTGCTTGACCGCCCCATTCTTCTTCAGCACCTAAACCAATCCAACCGCCTTCAGCGTATTGACGGAAAGCTTCTTTAAAGCCTGTAGGTGTGAATACTTCACCATTTTCCCAACGCGCGCCTTCTTCATCACCTGTGCGATTAAGCGGGTGAGTGACGTTTTGAGCAAATTTAGCCATTTCTTCTAAAATTGCTTCAGCGGTTGCAGCATCTACATGAGCAAGTTTCTCATTAGACTGCCAAAATTGTTCTGCTTTAAATACATCATTTAAGATGAATTTCATGTCTGCTAAAGGCGCGTTGTAAACTGGCATAATCGTTCCCTTATACGCACAACTTATGTGCAAAGTGATCAAATAAAACGAAGAAATAAATCAATGCTATAAATTTAGCACTGATTAAACAAAAAAAGGACGGTCAAAACTGACCAGTCCTTTTTTTGTGATGAACGTTGCATCCCATTCTAATCTATGATTAGAACGCGAAGTGTTCCGCATCGAGTTCAAACAATGGCTCAACACCAGTTGAAAGTACATCTACGTGAGAACGAACGCGTGGCAAGATCTTCTTGAAGTAGAAGCGAGCTGTCGTGATTTTCGCATTGTAGAAGTCAACTTCGGTTGTACCTTCAGCCAATTTCTCTTGAGCAACAAGTGCCATACGTGCCCATAAGTAAGCAAGTGTTACATAACCAGCGAAGTATAAGTAGTCAACCGCAGCTGCACCAACTTCATCAGGGTTTTGCATCGCACGCATACCGATTTGCATGGTGATGTCGCCCCATTCTTTGTTTGCAGCAGCTAATGGTGCAACAAATTCTTGCATCGCAGCATTGTCTTTGTTTGCTTCAACAAATTTATGGATGATCTTGGTGAAGTCTTTCAGCATTGCACCTTGAGTTTGCAATACTTTACGACCTAACAAGTCAAGTGCTTGAATCTCAGTTGTACCTTCGTATAAGCAAGCGATACGTGTATCACGTACGATTTGTTCCATACCGTGTTCAGAAATGAAGCCGTGACCACCAAAGACTTGTACGCCGTGCTTCGCAGATTCAGAACCAGTTTCAGTTAAGAATGCTTTAGCAATTGGCGTTAATAAAGACAAGATGTTGTCAGCAAACTTACGCTCTTCTTCAGTTTCGCCTTTTTCAACGATATCTGCATATTGAGCCAATAAGTAAACAAGTGCGCGACCACCTTCAGCAAATGCTTTTTGCGTTAAAAGCATGTTACGAACAGCAGGATGAACAATAATTGGATCAGCGTCTTTTTCAGGTGCTTTCGGACCTGAAAGTGAACGCATTGCTAAACGATCTTTCGCATATGCTAAAGCACCTTGGAAAGAGCCTTCAGATGCAGCAAGACCTTGAACTGCCGTACCAATACGTGCAGTGTTCATGAAGGTGAACATGCAGTTTAGGCCGCGGTTTTCAGGTCCAATCAAGTAACCTTTTGCTTGATCAAAGTTGATCACGCAAGTTGCGTTACCATGGATACCCATTTTGTGTTCGATAGAACCACAACGTACAGCGTTACGCTCGCCAACTGAACCGTCAGCATTTACAAGGAACTTAGGTACGATGAAGAGTGAAATCCCTTTCGTGCCTTTAGGTGCACCTGGTAAACGTGCAAGAACGATATGGATGATGTTATCCGCCATGTCATGTTCACCAGCAGAGATAAAGATTTTCTCGCCAGAAATTGCATAGCTACCATCATCATTTGGTTCTGCTTTAGTACGAATAATACCTAAGTCTGAACCAGCATGAGATTCTGTTAAGCACATTGTACCTGTCCAAACACCTGATACAAGGTTTGGCATATAAGTCGCTTTTTGCTCATCAGAACCATGGTGTTCAATTGTACGAACAGCACCATGAGAAAGACCTGGGTACATACCCCAAGACCAGTTCGCTGTACCCACCATTTCAGAGATAGAAATCCCTAAAGAGTTCGGCAATGCTTGACCGCCAAATTCTTCATCTGCAGAAAGAGAAGGGAAGCCAAGTTCGATATATTTTTGATACGCTTCTTTAAAGCCAGTCGGTGTAGTAACAACACCATCATTCCAAGTACAACCTTCGCGGTCGCCTGTTTGGTTAATAGGAGAAAGTTCATTCTCACAGAAATCAGCCGCTGCTTCTAGATATTGATCAACCAATTCACGGCTTACTGTGTCTTGAAATGCAGGAAGTTTCGCGTAATGTGCTTCAGCATTTAATAATTCGTGCAATACGAACTGCATATCACGTAAGGGTGCTTTGTATTGTGGCATAGCGGGTTCCTCAATACTGGTTAAACCAGAGTTATAATCTTAGTCAATGATAAATGTGCCCAATGGCACCATTTTGTACCGCTAATCGTGCAACAAGTTATAGTTCGGTACAAGCTCTTGCAGGTCATTTCTTAGTGACTGCTAAGTCAAAGTTTGTGATGTCACCTGCTCAAACCATTAGATTGTAGCGGTTTTATTGTTTTTTACTCCAACTGCTTAGTGAAAATCGTAAGCAGCTGTGTATCAGGTATTGGGCCTTCATTTATTCATGCGAATCAATGGTGCACACCAAAAAGGCGCTTAGTGCGCCTTTGAGGAAATCAAAATTAAGTTGTTTAATTACTTTGACGTTTATATTGAGATTTTTCAGGGCTAAAGTGCATTTCACATTTGCCTTGAATGGTACGTTCTTGCCATCTTACGTTAACAGTTTGCCCTGCTTTTTTGCCGACACAGGCTTTTTCAATTAATGCGCGCTGTTGTTGGCGTTCTTGACGGATTTTCCCTTGTTGATGTTGGCGTTGATCACGTTTTGCTTGCCATTCTTTACGTTGTTCTGGTGTAAGCTGTGGGCGTTGTTTGTGATCACGATAGTCACCGTCTCGTTGCATTTGATATTTACCATGATGGTGTCTTTCATTTGCATATTTGCTTGGTGGTGTTGATTGGCATGCGGTTAAAGCAAACATGGAACCGAGTAGTGTGGTCATAAAGGCAACTTTTGTTTTGTTCATTGTTTTATCCAGCAAATAGGTTGTGATTTGATGGTTAAAGATTAGATAATAAACATGAAGAAACAATGGAGAGTTTTTTTGGACCATGTTGGTTACAATCCATAAATAGAACACTATTGAGACTTAGCTTTTGAATGTTCGTCGTATTCCGATAGCCTTACGTTTATTTCTGACTGTGCTACTGACCACTTTGCTGATCGCGACGATCAGCTTGGGTGTTTTGCATTGGACCATGCAAAAGAACTTTGCACGTTATGTTGCTGATGTAGAAATGCAGAAGCTCGATCGACTGATTGCCAACTTAGCCAATGTGTATACGATTTATCATGATTGGGGCAATGCGGTTCAGGCACAAATTTTACAGATTGAAGGTACTGCTGCGCCTGACGATTATGATCGTTTATCTCAGTGGTGGTTGCGTCGTCAATATGATATTGCACTGCAACAGCGCTATTTTAATGAGCATACTTTATTAAACCTTTCTCCAGCTTTAACTCAAAACAATACTGAAATAAGAAATCGCCAGATTTTCAATGAAGAAGAACTCAGTGTTTTAAAGCAGAATTTACCTTCTGAATACCAACCCTTTGAGGGGTTACGCTTTCCGCTCAGTCCGAGTCAATTTCGCTTAAAGAAAGAAGGCTCAGAAGGTGCACAGGAAAGTAAATCGAACAATGTGAATGCGCAAGGGAAAAAGCGTTTTGTATCCATTCCTGATCGTTTGGAGCTAAGTTCTCGATTATCTTTATATAATGAAAAACAACAATTCATTGTGGGTGAGCCAACCACAGATCAAATTTCGTATCGTCCGATTATGGTTGAGCAAAAGGTGGTGGGCTATCTCGGCTTAAAGCCTGTGTTAGATCAAGATGATGCATCTAGTATCAACTTTTTTAGCAATCAAAAGCGCTATTTACTTTTAGTATACGCACTAACCGTGTTATCCAGTATGGTGGCTGCTTTACTGATGGCCGCTTACTTTAGAAATCCGATTCGTCGTTTGCTTGATGCCACATTGGAGCTGACGCGAGGCAATTATCAGTACCAAGTTAAGATTAGACGAAATGACGAATTGGGTGATTTGTCCAATCAGTTGAACCATTTGGCTGATATTCTGCATCAACATGAACAATCACGCCGTCAATGGGTCGCTGATACTTCACATGAGCTAAAAACCCCATTGGCTGTATTACAAGCGCAAATTGAGGCGATGCAAGATGGGATTCGTAAAGCGACACCAGAGCATTTAGATGCAATGATGCGACAAGTCGCCAGTTTAAAGAAGTTGACGCAGGATTTGGCCGATTTAGCGCAAGCCGAAGCGCAACAATTGAAATGTTATTTTGCTGAAGTGAATCCTTGGGATGTGGTTTTACAAGAAGTTGATAATTTTAAGTCAACTTTTGAACAACATCAGTTGGAAGTATTGCTTGCAGGAGAGGATGCAACTTTATCTTTAGATCGAGATAGGTTTAAACAGATTATCGTGAATTTATTAGGCAATTGTGTTCGCTATACAGAACAGGGTGGAAAAATACAGATTCACACTCAACAAGATGAGCAACAATGGATATTGTATGTGGACGATAGTCCATTTGGGGTCAATGACGAACAATTGGCACGACTAGGAGAGCGTTTCTATCGCGTCGATGACTCACGTACCCGCAGCACAGGTGGAACAGGTTTAGGCTTGGCACTTTCATGTAAATTGGCACAGGCATTGGGTGGTTCGTTGACTTTTGATCATTCACCACTGGGTGGATTGCGTTGTGTGCTGACTTTTCCCAAAAAAATGAAATAACGTTGAGATCCTCTTTTGCTTGAGGATAATGAATAGGATGAAGACATGAAACATATTATGTTGGTTGAAGATGAAGTGGAACTGGCGCAGTTGGTTCGTGATTATTTAGAAGCGGCTGGTTTTGAGGTCAGTATGTTTCATGATGGTCAGGAGGCTTATACGCATTTTCAACAACGCAAACCAAACTTGATGATTTTAGATTTGATGGTGCCACGGATGGATGGTTTGACCATTTGCCGTAAAGTGCGTGAACAGTCAGATTTACCCATCATTATGGTGACAGCCCGCACTGAAGAGATTGATCGGGTACTGGGTTTAAATATGGGTGCGGATGATTATATTTGTAAGCCTTTTAGCCCGAAAGAGTTGGTCGCACGTGTGCAAGCAGTTTTACGCCGCTTAGAACGTAAAGCCGAGCCTGAGCAAAATGATTTATTCCGTATTGATAAAGCACAGCAACGGATTTGGTATCAACAAAAAGCGTTGACCTTAACCCCGACAGAGTTCCGTTTATTGGAGCTATTTTTAGAGCACTTGGGTCAGGTGTATTCACGGGCGCAGTTATTGGATCACATCAACCCGGATAGTTTTGATGTGGCAGACCGTGTGATTGATAGTCATATTAAGAATCTGCGCCGCAAGATCTCTGATGCTGCTGAAACAGGAAATCGTCATGAATGGATTCAAGCTGTGTATGGCGTAGGCTATCGTTTTGAATATCCTGATGAGTAAATAAAAGTTTATCCTGTGGGCAACCCTTGCGCCACTACAATCGTGGCTCATATCCACAGAAAATGTGGATAGTTTTCTTGATCTTGTGCTGCTTGTATCTTCAGTTAGTCTAGCGTATTCAGAATATTATGGATGAATCTTGATTTTGGTATTGTTATCCACCAATTGCCAGATTTCATCCATATCAATATTGCGTACAGCGATACAACCTAAAGTCCAATCGCCTTGCGGCATATAAGTTGCGCTAGAAGGGATGGATGTTCGATCTTTGGGAACTGTGCCGTGAATCATAATATCGCCACCCGCAGATTGACCATGTTGCTGTGCATAGGCAAGGTCAGCTTGATTGGGGTAAGAAATATGCAGTGATTTATAAAAAGCACTTTGTGGATTGCGCCAATCAATTCGGTATTCACCTTCAGGCGTTTTTCCATCACCTTCAAATTGTTTATGCCCAATTGGATCAAAGCCTAAACGCATTGGATAATCACGTACGATCTCATCATGGTGTTTAAGATGAAGACGACGTTTTTCTTTAAAGACTTCGATCTCGGTAATTGGCTTGCTTTGTTTAAGTTGCTGAATCTCTTCGGTCGAAAGTGCTTTGGGCACGTGTGTATGCTGTGTCGAAATCGAACTGGGGAGGTATTGTTTATAATGATAAACCACAACGCCAATGACGATTAGAATTACAAAAATGCACAGTGCCAGCCAAACTTTCATTAATTGAACCTCTTTTTAAGATGAACAGCTCACCACAACTTCAGGCACATCACTTGGCAATGGTGCGATATCTTGTTCAGTTTCTAAATCTGATTGCTTTTGATAAGGTTGATTGAGCAGTTGAAATAGACGTTCTACCTCACTAAAGTCACCGCGTTCAGCCAGTTCGATGGCTTTTTGCGCCATATGATTGCGTAAAACATAATGTGGATTTACTTGTTGCATTGCCTGATCCAATTCAACAGTATCTTGATGCTGACGAATGTTTTGATAACGTGTGAGGAAGTCATCAAACTGCTGCACATGAATACAATCATCTCTCAAAGCTTTGTACTCGTGTTGCTGTAAACGAATAAAGCTTTGGGTGTAATCCAGTTGCTCTGTTTGCAAAAGTCCGAGGAAAGCAAAACTACAATCTAAACTGTCTTTATGAAAATTGGGGAGTCCCATTTTTTGACATAAACCTTGACTATAATATTGTAAAAATGTCGGTTCATATTGTTCTAAACATTGCGCCAAATCATGTTTGAATTGCTCTTTCTCTTCAGGCTTTGCCAATGGAATCAGTGTATTTAACCATTTCCAAAGATTCCAATGTCCAATACTCGGTTGGTTTTGATAAGTATATCTGCCTTGATAGTCCGAATGATTGTTGATCCAGTTTGGTCGGAAGCGTTCCAGAAAGCCATAAGGCCCAAAATCTAGCGTTGAACCAGTAATGTTTAGATTGTCGGTATTCATGACACCGTGTGCAAAACCGACCAGTTGCCATTGGGCAATCATCAGCGCAGTTCGATCAATCACCGCTTGAGCAAAAGCGAGAATTGGCTGTTCAGCATTTAAACATTCTGGATAATGCCATTCGATACATTTTTGTGTGAATTCTGGCAAAAGTTCAGGTGCATATTGATTGATCCACTCAAAATGCCCAAAACGAATATGACATTCTGAGGTGCGTAATAACATTGCCCCCAGTTCTAATGTTTCACGTTGAACCCCTTGGGTCGAGGTAGTAAAACCAACTGCATGACTTGATGCGATCCCCAAGGCATTGAGTGCATGACCAGCTAAGTACTCACGAATGACTGAACGAAGTACCGCGCGACCATCACCCATACGAGAGTAGGGGGTCGCACCAGCACCTTTGAGATGTAGGTCTATGGTTTGACCTTGCTGATTTAAAATTTGCCCAATCAACAAACCACGACCATCTCCAAGCTGCCCAGCCCACTGTCCAAACTGATGACCTGCATAGACCATTGCCAATGGGGTGAATTCGGAAAAAGTTTTTTGCCCACTACAAATCTCAACCCAGTTGGCTTTATCTTCTTCACTCCATTGCAATTCGTCAGCTAAGCTTTCATTGAAATGTCCTGCTTTCGCACCACGTAAGGGGGTGGGCTGTTGCTGATGATAAAGCTTGGAATCGAGAGACGCATAACGTGGGTTAAAATGCATAAGATAGAAATCTTGAAAGGGCAGAGCAAAGACTATAGCAAATTTTGATATGAGCCGCGATTGTAGCGGCGCAAGTGGGGCTTGCTGTAGTGTAACGAATAAAGTTGTTGTGCAGAATTGATCGGCATAAAAAATGGCCCCATAAAGAGACCATTTTAGAAATTATTTAGTCAGTTATTCAGAAACAGGCGCTTTTTTGATGTTGCGCATTAGGGTTTCTAAACATTCACGATGGTGGCTTAAACGATGTTCAAGCAATTGGAAATCGACTTTCAGCTTGTGATCGATTTGATGGATTCTTTCAGCCATCGCTGCTTTTTTCGCTTGAAGCTCTTGTTCTTTCAATTTTGCCCAATCATTTAAGGTATGGGTAAATGCTTCATATTCTTGAGCAATACGTTGTTTCATTTGTACGATGTCAGTATTGACGTCATGCCCATAAATCGCCAAATCCTGCTCAGCATATTTAAAGCGCATTGCAAGCTCAGCTTTTTTGATATTAAAGCTTGGAATACGACGTAAATTTTTGGCTAAACCGAGTTTAGAACTGGTCCAAATCAACCATTTTGTTGGGTCATACTGCCACCATTTCACGCCGTTACGATAATCGTATTGGAAAATGTGGTGATAGTTATGATAGCCCTCACCCCAAGTGAAAATAGCCAAGACAAAATTGTCACGTGCAGTATTTTCATCGGTATAAGGACGTTTGCCCCACATGTGGCAAAGTGAGTTGATAAAGAAGGTAACATGATGGCTAATGATGAGACGCAGTAAACCACCAAGTAAAACCACGCCCCAAATATCGCCGACAGCCCAACCAATACCACCTAAGACACCAACATGGACAGCAATCACCAGTGGGACATAGTATTTATGTTGGAACATCACCAATTTATCATTCAATAAATCAGGTGAGTTTTTATAGTCAGGTTCAGATGGTGAGTGATCACGAATCATCCAGCCTAAATGAGCATACCAAAAGCCGCGTTTAATTGAATACGGGTCTTGATCAATGTCATCGACATGACGATGATGAGTACGGTGACCTGAAGCCCAAAACAAAATACTGTTCTGAACTGCAAAAGTACCGCCAATCATCAGTAAGATTTTGAGTGGTAATGCCGCATCATAAGCACGATGTGCCCAAAGACGGTGGTAACCTGCTGTAATTCCTAAGCTACTTAAAGCCAAAAGGAAAAACAAACTGACCCAAGCACTTACACTAAAATCATAATAATAAGCATATAAAGGGATTAAAATAGCAGCAAGAATTGGAGTTCCAATTAAGGTAATGCTAGCAGTCCAGTTAATGGGTGCTTTTTTGAGTGGGGCGGAATTCATATCCGTCAGCGCTCCTAATAACCTTGTTCACACAAGATAATAAAACTAAACGAGATAGCAAGACCAATCATGACGATATATTGCTATTTTAGTCCTGATATTAACATGCTCAAATCAATAAGCACTAGTATTATTCTACAGTTGTATCGAAAGAACCGTAACAGAATTCGTTTACCACATCGGCTTATCTATTAAAAGGTGAAACAAATCAATGTCTGAGCAAATTATCGTGAAAAATCCCATTTACGCTTTGAAGGCATATGTTCACAAAACTTTAATACTTTCTGCTGTTTTGATGCTTGCCGCTTGTCAAAGCCAACCGACTAAAGTGCAAAAAAACACCTTACAACCCAAACACGCTAACCAACTTCCGAGTTTGCAGGTTCGTAAAAGTCTTGATGGAATTCAAGATGTTGATTGGCAAATTACCATGATCCAGAACAAGCGTGCATTGTTCTTTAACCAGTATCCGAGTTTTTCGCTGAACTCAATTGCTAAAAGTGTTTCTGGGCATACAGGCTGTAACAATATCTATGGTCGCTATACCTTTGATTTTGCTCAACGCAAACTTGATTTTGATGTAAGGGCGGGACATTTGAGTTGTAATAAAGCATTGGCACAAGAGGCTGATCTGTTGGATGCGATCCAACGTGTTGAGCGCTTTCAATTCGATGGCACGAACTTATATTTGCTGGATGCGAAAGGGCAGCGTTTGATTCAGGCACAAAAGAGAAAATAAAGGAAAATGGTGGAATTTATTCCACCATTTTTATAAGGATAAATGTTGCAACATGGTGGTTGGAATATCAGTAATTAAACCTTGAATACCTAACTGCTGTAAGTGTTTTGCTCGTTCAATATCATTAACGGTCCAAACACTGATACTTAGATCAGCTTGGTGAGTGATTTTAATGATTTCATCCGTTGCAAGCTGATCTTTCCAACCAATCTGATGGCATCCATATTGCTGAGCCAATTCGATTGCATGTTCAGCAATTGGTATCTCGACCAATAAGCCACGTTTAAAATGACTCTGATACTGTTGTAATGCCGCTAAAATTTTGACATCAAAACTGGTAATAGTTGCTGTTTGCTCAAAGCCTTTAAGATCATGGTATAGCTGGATAATCAGTTTTTCCGCAACAGCTTCATCAGGCACCGCTTTGATTTCAACTTCGATATGCTCAAAGTCGGTTAAGCATGCCATGACTTGTTCTAAACTCGGCGTATATTCAGGTTCAGCCCAAGTTTGCCATAGATGGCGATGGTCGAATTGTTGAGCCTGAGCTAAGCTGCAGCTTTCGACATGCTGCGACAGACCTGTGGTACGAATAAAGTTGTCATCGTGAATTACAACCAGTTGCTCATCTTGAAGTTGTCGAACATCAAATTCAACAGCACGAACGCCAAGACCATGCAGATAATGAAACCCACCTAAGGTATTTTCTGGTGCTTCACCACGTGCTCCACGATGACCGATGATTCGCATTTATGTGCTGCCTTTAAAAGGTTATTCTTGATCAATACTGTCATTAATATTTTTCTGCCACAACACTTCACTGCCACCTTCAGCACGTTGTAACGCACGAGAAGCGACAAATAACCAATCTGATAGACGATTGAGTAATTGTAATGCAGTTGCTTGAATATTTTGGTCACGCGCATGTACTGACATCAATGCGCGTTCTGCACGACGACATACCGCACGCGCTTGGTGTGCATAGCTACACGCTAAAGTACCTGACGGTAAAATGAACTCTTTCAACATCGGTAAAGATTCATTCATGCGATCAATTTCTTTTTCTAGAAATTCGATGCAAATGGGTTGAAGTAGGTGGTAATTCGGAATGCAAACTTCACCGCCTAAATCAAAGAGCCAATGTTGAATCAAGCTCAGGCTTTGGTCCCATTGATGCTTATCATTAATTTGACTTGCGCTAATTTGTGCTCGAAGTACACCAATCGTTGCATTGAGCTCATCGACATCACCCAAAGCAGTGATACGTAAATCATCTTTGGCAACACGTGAACCGTCACCTAAACCAGTTGTGCCTGAATCACCTGTACGTGTATAGATTTTACTTAAACGATGTCCCATCGGATTTCCTAAAATAAAAAAGAGGCAATGCGGTCAAGACATTACCTCGAAACTGGGGTTAAGAAAATATATTTATGATGTTATCGCAAGATTAATAACGGAATGTGACACCCGCAGAAGCTTGACGACCGCCGTTGATGTAATACACCCCGTTACCGTTATAAGCTGTTTTATAATTTACATCACCAATGTTTTCAATATTTGCAAAGAGTTTGACCATTGGAATAGGTTGCCAATACACATTTACATTCGTTGTTACATAACCTGGTGTAGTTGTTGGTGTAGTTGATGGCCAGTCTGCAAAATCCTTCGAATTCGATTTAGCAACGATAGAAGTTGAAACACCGTATTCTCCATCATCCCATCCAGTTGTTAGGCTTAAGCTTTGGCGTGGACGACGTGTTAAGTCTTTTTTAGTTTCATCATCTTTTGCTTGTACATAAGCATAAGTTGTACTTAAAAATAGTTCGTCTTGTTGCCACTTGAACGATACTTCACCACCTGTAAAAGTTGCTTTCTTAACATTTTCAAGTTTTCCAGCTTTAGAACTAATCAAGTTATCAACTTGGTTGCGGTAGACAGATAAACCAAGATCAATATTGTAGTTTAACTTTTGATCGATGCCGATCTCATAGGAAAAACTTTCTTCAGGCTTGAGGTCTGGATTTGCACCCCATGAAATCGCATACAAATCATTAGTTGTCGGTGCGCGAAATGCTGAACCTATATTGGCGTAAATGCTAGTAAGCGGCAGTAATTGATAGCGAATAGCACCTTGACCAACAGTATGTGTACCAAACTTATCATTATCTTCAACACGGACACCAACTTGTGTTTCTATACCATTATGTTGATATTGGTGTTGTGCAAAATAGCCAATTGTATCTACAGACTCTTTATATTTAACATCTTGACCACCCCAAAGGTTTTTAGAGTAAACATCACCTTTGATGTCTTTATATGTTGAACCCACTAAAATATTTTGAGTTGGAGTTATTTGCCATTTCGTATAAAGTTCAGCTTCTTGAGTTGTACTGTAAACATAATCTGGTGAGTTATTTTGGTTCAAATCATCTTTATACTGTGATAAACGAGCATGAATAGCTAGATTATCAAGAACATTCGCACGACCTTTGACATTGATAACTTCATTCTTAAAGTCTTGAGAAACTAGGTTGCCATAGTTGTCATAGTCACTATACCCTTCGTTTTCACTATAATCGACAGAAGCAGAAAATAGCTCTTTTTCGACACCAATTTTTGCACTATAGCCTTTTTGGTCAAAACTGGCTTTCTTGTTGTTTTTTACGTTTGTTACAGATGTACCATCAGTCTCTAGACGTTGCCCCCGAATTTGAGCATAGAAACCATTTTCAGCTAGGTCTGCACCAATTACAGATTTATAGGTCTTATTTTCACCAATTTCGCCTGTGATAAAAGCGGAAGTTTTTTCAGGTGTTTTTGAAATCAGTTGTACCACACCACCAATTGCATCAGTGCCATATAAAACAGAGGCAGGACCTTTTAAGACTTCGATCTGCTTAATATCTGTTGTATCGATAAAGGGTAAGGATGCTGCACCAGATGTGTTTGAATTAAGACGAACACCGTCTCTCAAAAGTAAGGTGTGATTTGAGTTTGTACCTCTTAAAAAAATGGAAGCAGTTTGCCCATAACCACCGCTTTGAACCATATTGATCGAAGCATCTGTTTGTAATAATTGTGGTAAAGATGCAATTGGAGATTGCTCAAGGATTTTTGGTTCGATAATGTTAATTCGAGCAGGTACTTCACTGATTTTCTGTTCAGTACGAGATGCTGTTACAACGATGGTATCAAGTGAGGCTGTTTTTTCACTAGATTGATTTTGAGCAAAGGCAGGAGAGGAAAACCCCATCGCAATAGCGATAGCACCAACTAAACGAGTCGGTTGAAAAGTAGTAGACATGATGTTGCTCCATACATTCACCCTTCGTGAACGTTTGCGTAGAAGATAACAACAAGCAGGTCTCCGGACTTCACTATATCATCACAATGATGATGCTATTAATCATCTTCCCACATCATACAGATGCAGTGATTTGGCGTAGAGCTGAGATTAATAATACGGTGTTACCGTTGCGAGGGCAGTGTTGGACTTACACCAACTTCCCTATAAGCAAAAAAAATTGCTTTAGACTTGTTGCAAAATTTATCAAAGTATAAAGTGTTAACGTTTTTTAAACAATCGCATTTCGGAATGAACTTTGCCCTATGAAGGTCAAATTGCATTACAATACGATGGTTTAAAAGTATTCATTTAAAATTGGACATGACATGCGCCAAATCCAACTGCGAACTCGCGCCAAGATTTGTGGAATTACCCGAACACAAGATATTCATGCTGTTGTGCAAGCTGGTGCAGATGCGATCGGTTTGGTATTTTTCCCACCGAGTCCACGTCATGTCAGCATTGAACAAGCTCAATTATTAGCAGTGCTCGTTCCGCCATACGTGCAATTGGTAGGCTTATTTGTCAATGCAAGTCCCGCAGAAATACAAACGGTGCTTGATTCAGTTCCTTTGGATGTATTACAACTACATGGTGATGAAACACCCGAACAATGCCAACAGATTGCTCAACACTGCAAGCGTCGTTGGTATAAAGCGATTCAGGTAAAACCAGATATCGATGTTGTGACCGAAATTCAACGTTATCAAGCTGCGGGTGCTAGTGCAGTCTTATTAGATGCATGGCATCCTGAGCTAAAGGGTGGAACAGGGCACAGCTTTGATTGGAATCTATTTCCACAACTTGATATTCCACTAATTTTGGCAGGCGGACTAACCCCTGAAAATGTGAGTGAAGCTATTGATACTACAGCTGCTTTTGCTGTGGATGTCAGCGGAGGCGTAGAGTCCGCAAAAGGTATAAAAGACCAACAACTCATTGAAAAATTTATGCAAGGAGTCCAACGTGGATCAGCAAAATCTTAGTCAAAAAAATCAGGCAATTGACTATACCCAGTTTCCAGATGCTCGAGGGCATTTTGGTATTCATGGTGGACGTTTTGTGTCCGAGACGCTGATGGCTGCGCTTGAAGATTTAGAAAATCTTTATGGTCGTATGAAAAATGATGCACAGTTTTTGGCAGAATTTGACCGTGATCTTGCGTTCTATGTTGGTCGTCCTAGCCCACTTTATCATGCAGAGCGATGGTCGCAGCAACTCGGCGGTGCGCAGATTTACTTGAAACGTGAAGACTTGAATCACACAGGTTCACATAAGGTCAATAACACCATTGGTCAGGCTTTATTGGCAAAACTATCAGGTAAAAAACGTATCATTGCCGAAACTGGTGCGGGGCAGCATGGCGTTGCGACGGCAACGATTGCAGCGCGTTTAGGCCTAGAGTGTGTGGTATTCATGGGTGCGGAAGACGTTAAACGCCAAGCGATGAATGTATACCGCATGCGTTTACTCGGTGCCAAGGTTGTGCCTGTGCAAAGTGGTTCAAAAACATTGAAAGATGCTATGAACGAAGCGATGCGTGACTGGGTCACCAATGTGGATAGCACTTATTACGTGATTGGTACCGTGGCTGGTCCACATCCATATCCGCAGCTAGTTCGTGATTTCCAGTCGATTATTGGTCGTGAAGCGCGCCGTCAAATCCAAGAGCAAGCAGGGCGTTTACCTGATGCTTTGGTGGCTTGTGTTGGTGGCGGTTCAAATGCAATGGGCTTGTTCTATCCGTTCTTGAATGATCAAGATGTGAAAATGTACGGTGTTGAAGCTGCAGGTTATGGCATTGAAACAGGTAAGCATTCGGCACCATTGAATGCAGGTCATGTCGGTGTATTGCATGGTAATCGTACTTATTTGATGTCGGATGAACAGGGTCAAATCATTGAAACCCATAGTATTTCGGCAGGTCTTGATTATCCAGGTGTAGGACCAGAACATAGTTTCTTAAAAGATATGCACCGTGTTGAATATGTGCCGATCAATGATGAAGAAGCGTTACAAGGTTTCCGTGATTTAACCAAGATCGAAGGGATTATTCCTGCGCTTGAAAGCGCTCATGCTATGGCCTATGTCACCAAACTTGCGCCAACGATGTCTAAAGATCAAATCATTATTGCCACTGTTTCAGGTCGCGGTGATAAGGACTTGATGACCGTTGCACGTATTGATGGTGTGGAAATGGTTGAGATGTAAATCTCAGCGGAATAAGAAAAACAGGGAAGCAAATGCTTCCCTGTTTTTTATTGTTTAAAATCGATTATGGAATCAGCTTGATACGATCTGTTGCAGGTGCACTGAGTGGTGAGTTTTGAGTCACGTATTTCTCAAAAACATCAATATCTTGTCCGCCACCAATTGGGTTCTTCCCTTGTTTTAAAACGGTGAAGTTATCACCACCATCGGCAATGAAGTTATTAACCGTGACACGATAGATTTGAGTATCGACTAGCGCTTGCCCAGAGACAAAGATATTGTTTGCTCGAGGTGTGGCAGTCGTATCTTTTTTATAAGAATAGCTGAATTCTTTTGACGGCTGTAAGATGCGAGGTGTTGTTGCATTGGCGCCAGACCATTGTTGTTCTAACAGTTCACGAATTTGTTTGCCAGTGAGACTCAACGTGACCAATGAATTGCCAAACGGCTGTACGCTAAACACATCGCCAAAGGTAATTTGATTACTGCTATTGATCAGTAAGTCTGCGCGTACACCACCTGCATTCATTAAGCTAAAATCGGAACCTTGATTGCTGGCTGCAAGTGCTGCCGCTTGTTGAGCATCCGCGATCAAATTACCCAGCGCGGTTTCGCCACTTTCAGTACGATTACGATCAATAACAGTGCTTGCAGAACCCACCACGCGTGCGGAAATTGTCGCAACGGCTGGACGATATTTATCTAATATCGCTTCAATACTTGGCGTTTTACTAAACTTTTGGTACAGATCGGTTAAGTTGACTGTCGTTGTGCCTGAGGTATAGCTTTCACTTTGTACTGGTACTTGTGTCGCATCCTTTTTGATGACATCACCTGTTTTTCCATCCAGTTCGAGTTGGATATTGGTAATGGCTGTACCGTATTGCCCCGCAGATGTGAGTAAGAACGGTTTTTGTGGATTTTGGGTTGCATAGTCACAGATATAAGATTGATGCGTATGACCAGATACCACAACATCAACCGCAGGATCTAAGCGTTCCAATACATCGATTAATGGACCACTCAACCCATCACAGGTTTTCTTATTGAATTTGGTACTTGGCGCAACGCCTTCATGCACCACCACCACAATCGCTTCGATCCCTTGTTTCTTTAACTCAGGGATCAATGCGTTGACGGTATCTGCTTCATCATGAAAGTTGACATCAGTAATCCCAGCAGCAGAAACGATGCTCGGAGTTGCCTCTAAAGTCAGCCCTACAAAGGCAACAGGAATACCGCCATAGGTTTTAACTTTATAAGCAGGGAAAAGTGTCTTGGTTGGGTCAGCTTTCATCGAAACATTGGCAGCGAGAAAGTTAAACTTTGCCCCAGAGAAGTTCGGGTTGATTTGACAGGGTTTGGTACTGGTATACTGCTGACAGCCGCCATTTTGTAAACGGCGAAGTTCATCGGTTCCACGATCAAATTCATGATTTCCCACCGCATTAAAATCGATTTGAATATCGTTCATTGCTTCAATGGTCGGTTCATCTAAAAATAGGGATGAGATTAATGGGGAAGCACTAATTAAGTCACCGGCAGACACCACCGCATTGTTGGGATATTGTGCCCGTAATTTTTTGATTGCATCAGCAAAATAACTGACACCACCGACAGGTATTTGTACCGTTTTACTATGATCATGGGGATCATCTGCTTCAATGAAGCGTTTAGGTGGTTCTAAATTGCCATGAAAGTCATTAAAGGCAAGAATATTGATACTTTGATTTTTTCGTTCAGTTTTGGGTGGTTGATTATCATCACTATCATTACAGGCGGTTAGTGCCAACAGCATTACACACAATGCATTTACTTTAAAAAGAGTACGCGTCTTCATAATTTTTTGATCAAGTGGTATAAGATTGTTTTTAAAGATAAAACTTATGTATGAATATTTGATGAAATATTGAACTTTAATCTCAGTGCAAAGACCTTAGAGTGAAGTTGAACTGTACTCAAAAAATTGTGGTCTGGTTTGGGTAAATGTTATGAATTAGCGGCTATGATAGGCAGGACGCTCTCAATCGATCACGGAACCAAAAATCATGGATTTGATACAAGCCAATGGTCAGCCACGTTATGGACGTTTTGATCAGCTACCCTCCCGAATTAACCTAGATGACTATATTTATAAAACGCCTTATGGTCATCCACTCAAAGGCTGGCGTAAACAATTAAAATATAAGAAATTCAAGTTTTGCGGTATACAGCATGAGCACTACAGTATCGGCGTTGCCATTGTTGATTTATCTTGGGCGGGACATGCTTTCTTTTATATCTATGATCATCAATCTGAAAAAGTAATTGAATGTAATGCGATTCAACCTTTTGGTTATCAAACCAAACTGGATGAACAACCGTTATTTAGTCAAAGCTATTTTAAAAAATCAGGCTATTGTTTCAACATGAAACATGCCAATGGCGTGCGTTATATCCAAATTACTAGACATGGTGAGGTCCAGCTTAAAGCGCGTATCTTTTGTGCGGGGACTGATGCACTGAGTTTATGTAGCCCGACTGGGATCAATGGTTGGACGTATACACAAAAGCAAACCACCTTAGCGGTTGAAGGTTTTTTTATCACTCCTGATCAGCAACAGATACAATTCAACGCGCAAAGTCTTGCATCATTAGATGATACCTGCGGTTTTTTACGCCCAGAGACAGCATGGTTTTGGTTGTCTTGTCAGTTCCGTGATGAACAAGATCGTCGTATTGGACTTAACCTTGCTTCTGGTGTAAATGAAAGCTTTGGCAATGAAAATGCCTTGTGGGTTGATGGGCGTTTATATCCACTTACGGATGTTTTATTTGAACAACAAGATGAAAAAAATTGGACAATTCGTTCTTTGGATGCCCGATTAAACTTGTTGGTGCAAACAGGGTGGTGTCGTTTTGAAAATATCAATTTGCGTTTGATCGGAAGCCAGTTCAATCAATGGCAAGCCAAAGTGAGTGGCACGATTGAGCAAGAAAATGGTGAATTATTGGTGTTGAAGGATCAGTATGGTTTATTGGAACAGCATTATGCGAAGTGGTGATGGTTGAGAAATCCTCCCAAACCTCCTTTTAAAAAGGAGGGGGATTCTTCTCTTTAAATATTATAGCCCTGCTTGCCAAAAAGCCTCACCCGCTGCGATTGGGTCATTGGTTTTAGCTAAAGTATCAATCCAAACATCGTATTGACGAATCACAGGATGCTGATTCGGATGGAAGTCTTTTTTAAACCAGTCGCTATATTGCGCTCTTTTTGCGGTCAAAATACCGTTACGACCAAAAAACCAAGGTAAGCCTTTACGTGCCATATCAAAACGTTGTCTTAAACTGAAACCATCAGTTTTAAGCATCACGTCGGTACGATAAAGGGTAAATCCAAACATTAATACGGTTGTAATCACCAATGCTGATTTACGGGTAAACTCAGGTACTTCGCCGACTTCTCGCATCACATCAAAAGCCACATCACGATGTTCCATTTCTTCAATGGCATGCCAAGCAAACAGGGCACGAACGAAAGGATCTGCTTCTGCCAAAGTTTCTTTTTGACTATAGAAGGTATCGGCCATCAGTGCAGTTAAATGTTCTGCTGCCGCAGTCATGGCAATGTTGTATTGTGGAGAACGATTTTTCAATTCAAATTTAAATATTTTCTTTAAACGATGGGTGAATTGATCAACAGGCATACCTTGTTCTTTCATGACTTGGTTCATTTTGTCATGCGCAATCCCATGTTGAGCTTCTTGACGAATGAAGTCCGTCACACGTTCTTGCAACTCAGGATCATTGATTTTGTCACGAAATAAACGAACACATTCAATGAAATAGCGCTCACCATCAGGGAATGTGAGGCTCAAAGCGTCAAACATACGAGTACGGAACGGATCGCCCCCAAACCAAAAACGAGGTGCTTCATTTAAGTGGAAGTCTAAGTTCGTTCTTACGATTGGATCAACCTGATAGGATACATGTGCATTCATCGGTGTTCTTCCTTTTCTTTTAATGTACTCAGTATGGGGAAAGTTCGATGAAATGTTTTGACAGTTACAGCCAAGTTTTATACAAATAGCGACAGATTAGGATGAGATTGGCGCATGTCAGTTAAAATAATTATTGGATACTTACGATTGTTGAATCGTGTTTTACAACAAGAACACATTGATTTGTCTAAAGTTGTTGTACCTGAACTTTGGCAAGCTTTTGCTGCGTGTTTAGAAAACCCAGATGAACAAGAGTTTGATGTCGAGCGTTATGTCGTACTATTACGCGCTGCTCAACCTTATTTTACCCGACCAATTACGCTTGTTTTAGCTGAACATGCCAATTTACAAGATCTCGGTTTAATGGGGTATTTGGCTTCAACCAGCTTAGACCTACAGCAAGCTTTGCAGTTATTACAGCGTTATTATTCTCTGATTTTTAAACAGACCAATTTAGAACAACTCGATGTACAACAATTTTCAGATTATATCCAAATTGTATGGAGTGCCTCGTATCCTGATTATCGTGAGATGTATGAGTTGAACTTGGCGCTGATTTTTAAAATTGCCGAATCAATTGCACAAGATACGCTCATTCCACCACAAATGATTCAATTTGGTTATGCGCCGCATACTGCATTATTCCATTTTGAAAAGTTTTATGGATGTTCAATACAAGTTCATGCTGGACAATACGCTATTCGCTTTCCTCATCAGATTTTAAAAGCCAAGAGTATTGCCGCAGATCAACAGCTCAATCAGGTTTTATCGAGTCAAGCACAGCAATCCCTGAATAGCACCAGTTCCGTTGAAATTCAGCAACAACAATTTAAACAGAAAATACAAAGTTATATTGAGCAAGGTTTATTGCAGCAAGAAGAGGTTTTGCAACGCTATGTCGCCAAGCGGTTGCATTGTTCCGAACGGACTTTGCAGCGTCAGCTCAAAGGGTATCAACTGAATTTTCAAGATATCTTAGATCAATATCGGTTGGAGCAAAGTAAACTTTATTTGCAGCAAGGAAAAACATTTTCTGAAATTGCCGAACGTTTAAATTATGCGGATCAAAGTGCATTTGGACGGGCATTTAAGCGTTGGACAGGTTTTACACCAAAGCAATTTTTAAAGTCTCTTTAGATTTAAAATGAATCTTTTCATTAGGCATAACTTTTATTTAAATAAGGATTTCTCAATGGAGTCATGTTGTATTTTCTCCTAATTGTTGGATAAACCACTACGTCTTGCACTTCAGTTGAAATATATTTCAACTTTGTTCAGGTTCGACCTACCTTGCGAAACGTTGTTTCTCATTTGGCAAAAGTAGGCAAAACCATTGTCATTCATATGAGGAGCGATTGAAGCTCCGCAAGGTTCACTTCCTTGTTCTTGTGCTTCACCAAGGCTTTAGTCGCTTTGGCTTGCTCAGGTTGTGAACGACATTTCCGAGTCTCGTATTTCGCTCAGGATTTTAACGTGTTTTTAAGCGTGGGTAATTAAAGACGATCGCAAGTATCGCAAAGATGGCCAAAATCCAGCAATAGTAGATATGTCCAATCAATTCTAAGGGCGAAAGTTTGGCAATCGAACACGCGAGAAGCAACTGTGCACCATAAGGAATAATCCCTTGAGTCACACAAGAAAAAATATCAAGTAAAGCGGCACTACGCTTTGGATCAACGCCATATTCTTTGGCGACTTCACGTGCCATATCTCCCGATAAAATAATCGCCACAGTATTGTTGGCAACGAATAGATTTGAGAAAACCACAAGGAAACTAATGCCTAATTCACCTGCACGTTGTCTTCCAAATTTAAATAAGCGAGTAATGGCGTAGATCCGTTGGATTAACCACTGTAAACCGCCTTCTTTTTGCATCAAAGCCGACAGTCCGCCGAGGAGCATGGAAAGTAATGCCACCTCAAACATGCCCACAAAACCGTTATAAATTGAATTATTCAATTGCAGCAGGTTGAATTCTGGCTTTTCAATGAGTCCTATAACACCTGATAAAATCACACCAATCATTAAAACAGCAAGTACATGTAAGCGACTAAATGCGAGCAAGAAAACGGCTAGATAAGGCAGAATTAGCCATAAATCATACGGCTTGGATTGAATCTCCTCGGCATGCTGGCTCAATGAAATATAAACGATCAAGCTGATCAATGCAGCGGGCAAAGCGATCCAAATATTGACACGGAACTTATCTCTTAATTCAACATTTTGGCTGCGTGTTGCGGCAATGGTTGTGTCTGAAATCATTGATAAATTATCGCCAAACATTGCGCCACCCACCACCGCACCAATCGCATAAATCGGGGCAATATCGGTCGCTTGAGAAAAGCCAAACGCAATCGGGGCACAGGCTGCAATTGTACCCATCGATGTGCCCATTGCTGTGGCAATAAACGCGGAGATGATAAACAGCATCGGCAAAACATACGCTGCTGAAATCAGTGAAAGTCCAAGTTGGACCGTGGCATCGACACTGCCAATGGTATTGGAAACGCTGGCAAATGCCCCCGCCAACATAAACACCATAAACATTAGAATCAGATTGGGATGACTTGCGCCCTGTAGGAAATCTTCAATTGCAGTATTGAGTTTTTGTTTATAAATGAGTAAAGCAAGAATCACGGCTGGAATAGCAGCAATAGGAGCTTTGATTTGATAAAAGGCAAATTCTGTCCCAATCATTGAATGATAAATACCACTCCCGAGAAAGATGACCAAAAATACCAATAGTGGTAGCAAAGCAAGTGCATTACTTTGTACTTTTTCCTGAGAGTGGGCAGACATAAAATCAAAAGAACATTCAAAAATTGCGCATAGTATAAAGGAGCTTGGCGGATTTCTAAAATGTAGTGCGATTGGTCTAAAATTAGGAAGCTTTGATCATTGAGAAAAAGTCCAAAATATAGATAAATGTATTAGGGCTGTTGTTGGTGGTCATAATCAGCACGTGCAATCACGTCAAACGCTGTTCAATGTACAAAAAATAGCGTTACAATGCAGTGTTTTTTGTACGACTACAAACAACTCCTCAACATAAATCAAGGAAAGCATAATCCTATGTCACGTCTTGCCACTCGTTTTGAACAGCTTAAATCTCAGCAACGTAAAGCGCTTGTTTCTTATGTGATGGCAGGTGATCCGCATCCACAGGTAACCGTTCCCTTACTTCACCAAATGGTTGAAGCGGGCGTTGATGTCATTGAATTGGGTTTACCGTTTTCTGACCCAATGGCAGATGGTCCAGTCATTGCCTTAGCCGCTGAACGTGCTTTAGCAGGTGGAACAAATACCTTAGATGCTTTGAATATGGTGAAAGAATTTCGTCAACAAGACCAAACGACACCGGTTGTTTTAATGGGTTATTTAAACCCTGTTGAAGTGATTGGTTATGAAAAGTTTGCAGCTTATGCGAAAGATTGTGGCGTTGATGGTGTTCTTCTCGTGGATTTACCACCCGAAGAATCACAGCAGTTGGGAGACATCTTAAAACAAAATGAGATGGATCAAATCTTCTTGCTTGCACCAACTTCGACAGATCAGCGTATTCAACATGTGGTCAATCAAGCCAGTGGCTTTGTTTACTATGTGTCCCTCAAAGGTGTGACAGGTGCAGCAACATTAGATACCTCAGAAGCAGCAGCGCGGATTGCAAAAATTAAATCTAAAACCAATGTGCCAGTCGGTGTGGGTTTTGGGATTAGTGATGCTGCATCTGCAAAAGCCATGGGACAAGTTGCTGACGCCGTAATTGTAGGTAGTGCTTTCGTTAAATCTTTTGCAACATTGCCAGTCGATGAGGCTGTGCAACAGACGGTGAATAAAGTGAAGGAGCTTCGAGCTGCGCTCGATGAGTTAGTATGAGTCAAGACGTAGAAATCATAACAGGGAAAGTACTTCACCCTGCAACCCCTTGGACGGAGCGTGAAGTTCCTGGGATTCAGGTCGCGGATCAACAACAGATATTCAAAGCGACCTTTACTGAACCGACGATTGAATGTCCTGAGTGTCATGCACTGGTTACTCGTACTGCGATGTCATTCAATGCTTATGTTTGCCCACAATGCGACGAGCATTTACGCATGCGTGCGCGTGATCGTTTGAATTGGTTTTTTGATCAAGTCAATACTGAGTTAGGTCAAGAGTTTAGCGCCAAAGATCCATTGAAGTTTGTAGATACTAAACCTTATCCAGATCGTATGCGTGAAGCACAAGATAAAACGGGTGAGACAGAAGCACTCGTGGTCATGCAAGGTTCTCTGAAAGGTTTAGATTTGATTGCTTGTGCTTTTGAATTTGATTTCATGGGCGGTTCAATGGGTACAGTTGTGGGTGATCGCTTTGTACAAGCGGCTGAACGCGCGATTGAACTGCATCAACCTATGATTTGTTTTGCTGCTTCGGGCGGTGCACGTATGCAAGAAGGGATGTTGTCCCTCATGCAAATGGCACGTACCTCGGCTGTGATTCAAAAAATGAAAGAAGCACGTGTACCTTATGTGGTGGTATTGACGCATCCAGTTTATGGCGGCGTAACTGCATCATTGGCGATGCTGGGTGATGTACATATTGCTGAACCGAAAGCCATGATTGGTTTTGCGGGCAAACGTGTGATTGAACAAACGGTACGTGAAAAACTGGAAGAACCATTCCAACGCGCAGAATATTTACTCGATCATGGTGTGATCGATCAGATTGTTCACCGTCATGCGTTACGTGATACTGTATATCGACTTGTTGCAAAGCTGATGAATTTACCTTGAAACCGCACGACCCACATTCAAAAGACACCCTAACAACATGGCTCGATTATTGGAGCCATGTTCATGTTACAGGCATTGATTTAGGCCTAGAACGTGTCATTCCAGTCGCTGAAAAGTTAGGTGTGATGCAGCCAGATGCGAAAGTATTTACAGTCGCGGGTACCAATGGTAAAGGTTCAACCACAACCACGTTAGCCGCTATTTTAAATGCACAAGGCTATAAAGTTGGTCTCTATCAGTCACCGCATATTTATCGTTTCAACGAGCGTGTGAAGTTGGCTGGCGTGGAAGTCAATGATCAAACTTTGATTGATGCTTTTGTTTTGGTCGATCAAGCCCGCCGTGAATGCGGTTTATCACTTTCTTTCTTTGAAGCAACCACTTTGGCTGCTTTTGTTATTTTTAAACAACAACACTGTGATGTTTGGGTGCTTGAAGTCGGTCTTGGCGGTCGTCTAGATGTGGTCAATGTCATCGATCCTGACATTGCACTCATTACCAATATCGGTTTAGACCATACTGATTGGCTTGGTGATAGCATCGAAAAAATTGCGTTTGAGAAAGCAGGCATTATTCGCCCGAATATTCCCGTCATTTTTGCAGGACAACAACAACTGCCTCAAGCAGTGCAAGATAAAGTGACCGAGACTAAGGCTCACTTGTCTGTTTTAAATCGAGATTATTTTTATCAGCTCAATGATGATGGTCAAACATGGTCATTTGCATCATCAGGAACGACATTACAGCTCCCAGTCGGGCAGTTAGCGCTTGATAATATTTCTACGGCTGTTGCTGCTGTGCTCTTGAGTGGCATAGAAATATCCCAAACAGCAATCGCACAAGGAATTCAGCAAGCGTGTTTGCAAGGTCGTTTTGAAATACGTCAAATTCAAGGTAAAACGGTTGTTTTTGATGCAGGTCACAATCCGCATGGTGTTGAATTTTTATTGAAGCAGTTGCGAAAATTCCTAAAATACAATAAACAGTACACAGAAGTTGTTGCGGTATTTTCAATGTTGGCAGATAAAGACATTGCATCGGTCACTGATTTACTAAAAACAACAGTAAAAAATTGGTTTATTGCTAATTTAGATGTGCCTAGAGCCGCGCCTGTGCAACAGTTACATGATGCATTGCACGGTCAACAGGTGCATGAGTTTGGCAGTATCCAACAAGCTTTTGAAACTGCGCTGAACAAATGTAATAACAATCAGCTGATTTTAGTCTGTGGTTCGTTTCATACCTTAGAAGCGGTCTGGGAGTATTTAGAACAATGTCAATGAATAACAAACAACGCTGGATGGGCGGCGTTGTTTTACTTGGAGGTGGTGTTTTATTGGCAGCATTACTTCTCAAAGGTAATGAAGAAATAGAACAAGACAAGACACAAACTCAGATTGAACACCCAAGTGCTCAAACTGAGTCTAAACCAAAACTTGCACAGCCTCCGCAAGACAGTGAAATGGTATCGTTACAACCCATGGCTGTTGACATTGAAACTGAAAAACGTTTGCTTGAAGAGCAGCGCCAAGCGCGTGAAAAAGCCGTTGCTGAACAAGAAGCGCTTGCGGCTGATTTTTTAAAGATGCAACAAGAAGCAGAAGCTGCTGCCGCACGTAAGGCAGCGGAGGAATATGCTGCAATTAATGCCCGTCGAAATGCTGCACAAGAAAGCTCGGATAATATTCCACCAGAGTTGATTGAAGATGACAAAGTCAAAGCACAACGACTTGCTGAAGAAAAGCGTAAGTTAGAAGAGAAGCGTAAAGCGGACGCAGACAAGAAAGCCGCTGATGATAAACGTAAAGCGGAAGCGGACAAAAAAGTAGCTGAAGATAAACGTAAAGCCGAAGCAGACAAGAAAGCTGCTGAAGATAAGCGTGAAGCGGAAGCAGACAAGAAAGCTGCCGAAGATAAGCGTAAAGCGGAAGCAGACAAGAAAGCTGCCGAAGATAAACGTAAAGCGGAAGCAGATAAGAAAGCTACCGAAGATAAGCGTAAAGCCGAAGCAGACAAGAAAGCTGCTGATGAAAAACGCAAAGCCGAAGAAGATGCGAAGAAGAAAGCAGATGCTGAAAAGGCACGCGAACTTTTGGAAAATGGCGACAAGAACTGGATGGTACAAGTGGCTTTGGCTGCAAACCAAGCCAATGCAGATGCCGTGGTATCCAAGTTAAGAGCGAAAGGCTATAAAGTTACAACCAGCCCAACCTCTAAAGGGATTCGCATCATGGTTGGTCCATCCAAAGACAGAGAAACTGCGGATGCCGCGCGTAAGAAAATTGCGGCAGATGAAAGTTTAAATATGAAATCAGCTTGGGTGATTGACTGGGTGCCACTCGAACAACGTTAAATGGTGATAACCCCCTAGATCAAATCAGGAAAGCTTCACAGGCTTTGTCTCACTGCGACTATTGCATTGAATAGGGGGAATGATGAATACAGGTGTTAGGATAATAGAGCAGGTTGTTTTTGCACCAGATTCTGTTGTTAGTGCATTGTCTGGTGTCGCTTGCGTGGGGGACGACCTCTATTTTGTTGGTGATGATGTTTGTTACTTACTCAAAACGAATCGTAAAAAAAACATGACCAGTGCGACGGTTTTTGAAAAAATTCCGTTATTTGAACCGTCTGAGCGAATACCACTTACCGCATTGAGCAAAGAAAAAAAGCCTGATTTTGAAGCATTAACTTGCATAATCTTTAACGGACAACCACAGCTACTGATTATGGGGTCGGGTTCTACGGACAATCGGAAACAAGCTTTACTCTATAATCCATCCAATAATCAAATTAGAACTTTGTTGGATGCAGTTGATTACCATTTTTTGGAACATAGTTTTGAGTTAACCGGTGGAGCAGGTCTTAATATAGAAGCAGTATGTTCAGACGATCGTCATCTCTATATTTTTCAACGTGGTAATATTAATCGCTGCCATGGTGTTTTAGTGTTTGATTTAGCAAAAATTCAAGAGGGAATTTCGTTAGAAAATGCATTTATAAATTCGCTTAACCTCACATTACCTGAGATTAAAGGTTCAGCAAGTGGCATTTCTGATGCATGTTTTTTAGTGGATAAAAGTTTGATCGTTGCCACTGCTTCAGTTGAACAAACATTAAATACCTATGATGACGGTGTGGTGTTGGGTAGTTTTATGTTGGTGTTCTCGCCTGACGGTAAAACTTTAGATACTCATTTGATTCAGAATGACAAGGGGCAAGCCCTTCCAATTAAAGTCGAAGGTATTACTTGGCTAGAGTCGAGAGACGATGGTGAGGCATTTTTATTGGTAACGGATAGTGATGGCGGCGATTCTGAAGTTTTGACGGTGGTGCTGAGCAGCTCTGCTTTTGCAAAACCGCAAAGTTAAATGGGGGTTGCTTTAAATAGAATTTCATCCCAAACCAAAGTGCTAAGTTAATGGATTCTTCAGTTGCTGTTGAATCCATTTTACATTTTCAGGGCTAAGCAACTGATCAATATTCTTCCAAATGACATGATAGCCGTAGCCACCTTGCTTCATTTCTTGTTTTGCATCATCAATTGACCAGTTTTCGAAGATAATACGATACATTGCGATCGTAGCGCCTGTACGATCAGAGCCATGATAGCAATGTACCAAGACTTTTTGATTGTGTTGTTTTGCTGTTTGAATGGCGCGCATGGCCTGCAAGAGGTCATTACGATTGATCGCCCATGTATAAATTGGAATGTGTACAAGATCAAAGGCTTGATCATTGAGAACATGGGCATCTTTATTCTTCGCTCTGAGGTTAATCACAGTCCCAATCTGATGCTGTTTCAAACTGGCGATTAAATCAGTATCTGGTTGATCGCTACGAAATACATCTGGGCTAATTTGATAAAAATTATGAGTATTGGAAATAAGCGTTCCCCAGTTTTGGGGACGTTGATCGTCACTCAAACTTGGGTGTTTCATACATCCACCTAAGCTTAAACTTGAAACGAGCATAACGGAAATGAGTGTTTTTTTCATGGTAAAGATAGCAATTGAATCTGATCGTACATTGCGCACAAATTAACGCAATATTTCATCACTTTTGAGCGTGATATTGTAATTTTTTCACAATTTCAGTTTGCTAAACTTATTCAATGATTACCTTGCACTTCGATTAAAGCATTCGCTTATCTCTTAACTCACAGCATAGCTGTTCGACTTCTTGCGAAGCTTTAGTCGCTTCTCAGGAACGAGCGTTGCTTGTTTTTATTACTACGCACTTCGTTTGTCTTGCGCTTCGCTTGAAGCCTTTAATCGGCTTCAATCCTCACTCAGGCTGGGGGGTTAATCGTAAATATGGTTTTATCGCTGTATAGCCTTGGGGAAAACGTTGTTTAATTTCTTCTTCATCTTTAAGCGATGGAATAATGACAACATCTTCGCCTTGTTGCCAATTTGCTGGTGTTGCAACCTTATGTTTATCCGTCAACTGTAATGAATCGACTACACGTAACACCTCATTGAAATTTCGACCAGTCGAAGCAGGGTAGGTAATAATCAAGCGAACTTTTTTATTCGGGTCGATAATCACCAACGAGCGAACTGTTAGCGTTTCACTGGCATTGGGGTGAATAAATCCATACAACTCAGAAACCTTACGGTCTTTATCTGCAATAATCGGGAAGTTCACTGTTGTATTTTGGGTTTCATTGATATCTTGAATCCAGCTTTGATGAGATTCAACATCATCTACAGAAAGCGCAATCGCTTTGACTCCACGTTTTATAAACTCATCTTTAAGCTTGGCGGTAAAGCCAAGTTCAGTGGTGCAAACGGGCGTAAAATCTGCTGGGTGTGAAAATAATATCCCCCAGCCATCAGCTAAAAAATCATAAAAATCAAGCGTACCTTCACTTGATTGTTGCTGGAAATTCGGGGCGATGTCGCCTAAACGTAGTGTCATATCAATCCTCAATACATACTTTATGTGGGCTGTCTTTAATATGCAGTATCGACTTTATAAATAAAATGATTGTTTTTTCATATATTTATGATGTTTTTAGATATCGAATAAGTAGAGGGGTTAAAAAATTGATCAGGAATTCACATTTAAATCGGTGTAACTTAAATGCAAATTTGCTACATTAACGCTCTTTGGTTGTGTGATGTCAGAATCGTAGGGCAGATTTTTTTACCTGTTTGAATGTAAAGCCCTTGTAGTTCTTATTTCTGACTCCATAATAACAGCTAAGAAAAAATTACCTATTTAAACTTAAACAAACAGGATTAGAGAGTTCTTCATGTTGGCAAGTCTGATCGGAGGTATCTTCGGTACTAAAAATGAGCGTGAGCTCAAACGTATGCGTAAAATCGTCGAACGAATTAACGCGCTCGAACCGACGGTATCTGTTCTTAACGATGCAGACCTATCTGCAAAAACTCAAGAATTCAAACAACGTTATAAAGACGGTGAAAGTTTAGATCAATTATTGCCTGAAGCATTTGCGGTCTGCCGTGAAGCTGCAAAGCGTGTCATGGGCATGCGTCATTATGATGTGCAGTTGATTGGTGGTATTACCTTGCACGAAGGTAAAATTGCTGAGATGCGTACTGGTGAAGGTAAAACCCTCATGGGTACCTTAGCATGTTACCTCAATACATTGAGTGGACAAGGCGTGCATGTGATCACTGTAAATGATTACTTGGCGCAACGTGATGCTGAGCTTAACCGCCCATTATTTGAGTTTTTAGGTTTAAGCATTGGCGTGATTTATTCCATGCAAATGCCCGATGAAAAAGCACAAGCCTATATCGCCGACATTACTTACGGAACCAACAACGAATTTGGTTTTGACTATTTGCGTGACAACATGGTGTTTTCTCTACAAGAGAAAAAACAACGTGGTTTAAGTTATGCGATTATTGATGAAGTTGACTCCATCCTGATTGATGAAGCACGTACACCATTGATTATTTCTGGGCAAAGTGAAGATTCATCGCATCTTTACCAGTTAATCAATAGTATTCCACCAACATTACGCCCACAGAAAGAAGAAAAAGTGGCTGACGGTGGACACTTTTGGGTTGATGAAAAACAACGTTCAGTTGAAATGACTGAAATCGGTTATGAAACAGTAGAAGATGAACTGATTCGTATGGGTTTATTGGCTGAAGGCGAGAGCTTATATTCAGCAACCAATCTGAACTTGGTTCATCATGTTACGGCTGCGATTCGTGCGCATTATCTGTATCAAAAAAATGTGCACTATATCATCGGTGTAAATCCACAGACTCAAAAAGAAGAAGTCATTATTGTGGATGAAAGCACAGGTCGTACCATGCCTGGTCGCCGTTGGTCAGAAGGTCTGCATCAAGCGGTTGAAGCCAAAGAAGGTATGGAAATTCAACCTGAGAATCAAACGCTTGCTACAACGACATTCCAGAACTATTTCCGTCTCTATAAAAAACTTTCAGGTATGACCGGTACTGCTGATACAGAAGCAGCAGAAATGAAAGAGATTTATGGTTTGGACGTGATCATTATTCCAACGCATCGTCCGATGGTGCGTAAAGATCATAATGACTTAATTTATTTAAATCGTAATGGCAAATATAGTGCCATTATTGAAGAAATTGCCAATATTCGTCAGCAGGGTGTTGCACCGATTCTGATCGGTACGGCAACGATTGAAGCCAGTGAAATCTTATCTTCTAAGTTATTACAGGCGGGTATTCAGCATGAAGTTTTGAATGCAAAACAACATGAGCGTGAAGCCGATATTATTGCCCAAGCAGGTAGCCCAAATGCAGTCACGATCGCCACCAACATGGCAGGTCGTGGTACAGATATTTTGCTAGGTGGTAACTGGAAAGCAAAACTGGCGAAAATTGAAAATCCAACAGCGGAAGATGAAACTCGTTTACAAGCGCAATGGGAAAAAGACCATGAGGATGTTCTAAGTTCTGGTGGTTTGCATATCATTGGTTCTGAGCGTCATGAATCTCGTCGTATTGATAACCAGTTGCGTGGTCGTGCTGGTCGTCAAGGTGACCCAGGTGTATCTCGCTTCTATTTATCGCTTGAAGATGACTTGATGCGTATCTTCGCGGGTGATCGTGTGGTTGCGATGATGCGCGCGATGGGCTTACAAGAAAATGAAGCCATTGAACACAAAATGGTCAGCCGTTCGATCGAAAATGCACAACGTAAAGTTGAAGCACGTAACTTTGATATTCGTAAGAACTTATTGAAGTATGACGATGTTAATAATGAGCAACGTAAGATTATTTATGCTCAGCGTGATGAAGTCCTCACTGAAAGCACTTTACAAGACTACATTGAAGAAATGCACCGAGATGTGATTAAGGGTGTGATTGCAAACTTTATTCCACCAGAATCGGTACATGATCAGTGGGATGTTGAAGGCTTAGAAACTGCTTTACGTACCGATTTGGGCGTTGAATTGCCAGTGCAACAGTGGTTAGACCAAGATCGTCGTTTAGATGAAGAAGGTTTAGTTGCGCGTATTTCTGATGAAATTGTGAACCGCTATCTTCAGCGTCGCGAGCAAATGGGTGCAGAGTCAGCAGTTATGCTGGAGCGTCACTTTATGTTGAATTCACTTGATCGTCACTGGAAAGAGCATTTGGCTGCGATGGATTACTTGCGTCAAGGGATTCATCTACGTGGTTATGCACAGAAAAATCCTGAACAAGAATACAAAAAAGAAGCCTTTAATTTGTTTGTGAATATGTTGGGTGTGATCAAATCTGATGTAGTGACTGATCTATCTCGCGTACATGTTCCGACGGCTGAAGAACTTGCAGAAATGGAAGCACAGCAGCAGCGTCAAGCTGAATCAATGCGTCTTTCTTTTGAGCATGATGAGGTCGATGGTTTAACGGGTGAAGTGACTGCTTCTGAAGAAACAGAACAGCAAAATGCAGTATTCCCAGTGCCTGAGAGTCGCAATGCACCTTGTCCTTGTGGTTCTGGTTTAAAATACAAGCAGTGTCACGGTAAAATCTAAGCTTAGGTTTTATTTGGTCATGATAGAAAAGCAGAGCATAGACTCTGCTTTTTTTACGATAAACTACTTGAGTGGAATCAAGCTTTGTAGTTTTATTAGCAGACTTACAGTTCTTCGTTGAATTGATATTAGAAGCGGGAAGACAATGAAAAAAGCATTACAACTTTTAATTTTAGCAAGTGCGGCGACATCAGGTTTTGCGCTTGCGGCAGATGTTCCACAAACTACGACAGTGGATAAAGTGCAGGCTGCAAAAGGAGAGACTTCTGCTCAAGCACAGGTTAAGCATGATGTCACAACGGTGATCAGTCCACGTACGGGCATTCGCTATACTTTAGGCGATACAGGTAACCGTCCAATCGTGTTGCAAACCGCTGCGATTGCACCAGCAAACTCTGCCAATATCAATCGTATCGTGGCATCAAACCCTGCACTCTCTGAAAAGAGCCAAGAAAAAGCCAAGATTGCTTTAATTGGTGAAGCAGCGGTACAAGCTGCGAATGCAGCAGCTGCACAAACTGCGAGTGCACAAGCACCACAGACAGCAAGCACTCAAACAGCGAAAACAAATTAATTGATCATTTTTCAATAAAAAAGAGATGCTAAGGCATCTCTTTTTTATTTTAATACAAGCCTTTATAAGAGGCTTGGTAATAAAATCAAACCAATAATGATCGCAAACATTAACCATTTTAAAGCATAGTACAGTGGGCGATTGCGTTGTTTTAAGCCACGACCATAGTGGTGAACGGCATAACCATATTTGAAAATACGGTTAATAAAACCAGTCTTATCTTGATCATCATTTGGTGAGCTTGCTGCCGACATAATATTGCGACCAAACCAGTGATTAAATCTTTGCGCCCAGCCCCATTTCATTGGACGTTCAATATCACAGAATAAGATGATCCGAGTTTGATCGGTTTTATTATGTGCCCAATGCACATAGGTTTCATCAAATACAGTGGCTTCACCATCTCTCCAGCTATAGCGCTCCTGATCGACTTCGATAAAGCAATCATCGCTATTGGGCGTCACTAAACCCAAGTGATAAC
This sequence comes from Acinetobacter sp. NIPH 1852, assembly GCF_022549455.1. Classification (NCBI taxonomy): domain Bacteria; kingdom Pseudomonadati; phylum Pseudomonadota; class Gammaproteobacteria; order Moraxellales; family Moraxellaceae; genus Acinetobacter; species Acinetobacter sp. NIPH 1852. Next base: position 145,600 of record NZ_JAKZGG010000001.1, read on the forward strand.
GAACTGAACCTGCATAAGGATCACGGTGTTTACCCAAATAGCTTCCAGATGGAAGTTCAGTAAACATAGCGGCTTTGACTGATGGGATACTTTCTAGTAATGCCACAGTTTTTGGGCAAAGTTGTTGTGCGGAAGGGTGGCTATCCCGATACCATTTCAAATAAAAACGCTTCCAACCACGTTTAAAGAACGTGTTGAAACCTGCATCATTATTTTTTTCAGCGGCTTTGATTTGATTTTGTAGTTGAATCGCTTCTTCCCGAATCACTTGCCAATTATCTTGTAGTGGTTTGAGTTCAGGGAATTGCGCCACATCAAAAAATGGCTGGTTCGGTAACTTCGAGAAACCAGTCATAAACATATTGATAGGCGCTAAGAAGGTCGAATGATCGAATAATTGTCGAGATGCTTTTAATCGCTCTTTGCCACGATAATATGTATATAAAAAACTGACTAAAAATACGGCAACGATAATCACTGCGTACATAAGTGCAATCATCTAGAAAATGGGAGGCGGCCATTTTAGCATAAAAAATATTGTGTAGAATGTTGCGATAAAATCAATTTTATTGATTGCCGCGCCATGCGATGAATGGATGCCAATTCGTTGATTTTTTGTATATTTATTTAAACCTCCCTTGTGTAAGGGAGGTGTATTTTCGACGAAAGACGTGATTAAACTTGGTTATTTACATCGTCATGTTTAGTCTCACGCATCATTAAAAATGCGATCAACGATAAAATTGAAGCCAAGCTGAGATACAAACCCACCGCACCAAGTCCATAACTTTCAGCCAGTTTGGTTGCAATATAAGGTGCAAATGAAGCACCAAAAATGCCAGCCAAGTTAAAGGTCAACGCTGAGCCAGTGTAGCGGACTGAAGTTGGGAAAAGTTCAGACAAAATTGTACCGATTGGACCGTAGGTGAGTCCCATGATCGAAAGACCAATACATAAGAATAAAAATACCAGTATTGGATTACCTGAATCGAGTAGGGGCGCAAAACACAATCCAAATAAAGCAGAAAGTATGCAGACTGCGATGGAGGTTTTTCTACGACCAAATTTCTCTGCGAGAATGGCTGCTATCGGAATAAATGCAGCAAAACATAAGGTGGCAACCAGTTGTAGCTGAAGAAAATCTCCACGTGCATAACCGAGTTTGGTGGTTCCCCAGTTCAGCGCAAATACCGTTGTCAGGTAGAACACCACAAAAGTACAAATCGCAGCAACTGTGCCGAGTACCAACATTTTGAAGTGTTTGGTCATGACTTCTTTGAAGGGTACATTCACTTCTTTTTGCTTATCTAAGACCTTTTGGAAAGCAGGCGTTTCATGCAGTTTTAAACGAATATATAAACCGACTAACACCAGTACTGCACTGGCGATGAACGGAATACGCCAGCCCCATTGCATAAAGGCTTGTTCCGACATAAATGCATTCAGTAATAGAAATGAACCTGTTGCAAGGATAAAGCCGATCGGTGCACCCAATTGAGGGAACATTCCATACCAAGCGCGTTTTCCTTCAGGCGCATTTTCAGTGGCGAGTAAAACCGCACCACTCCACTCACCACCTAAGCCTAAACCTTGTCCTAAACGACATAAGGCGAGCAGTAGAGGTGCTGCAATACCAATTTGTACATAGGTTGGCAGTAAGCCGATGCAGACGGTTGAAATCCCCATGGTGAGCAAGGCAGCAACCAAGGTTGCCTTACGTCCGATTCGATCACCTAAATGTCCAAAAACTGCAGCACCAATTGGTCGGGCAATAAAGGCAAGTGCGAAAGTTGCAAGGGATTGTAATACGGCTGCGCCATCGCTACTTTCAGGGAAAAAGAGATGGGGGAAAACCAGTACTGCGGCTGTGGCGTAGATATAAAAGTCAAAAAACTCAATCGTAGTACCAACCAGACTGGCAAATAATACCCGTACTTTTGAATTACTTGCCACTTCAGGGGTGGCAGCCGTAGCGTTTGACGACATACAAGACCTTAATTCTCATTATCCAAGACATAGATAGATGTATTGTTTGGATATTCCTTTTTTAATGCGGAGTTTACTCAGGAAACCTGATGTTATGGAGCGCGTATTTATTGGTGCTCATCATAGGACATAACAGTAGATCGCTAAAAAATGTAACCCTGCTCCTAGCAGCACAAAAACATGCCAAATTGCGTGGCTATATCTTACCTTTTTTAAGGCATAAAACAATGTACCGACGGTATAAGCCAGTCCACCTGCGATTAATAGCTCTAGCGCCTCTCGAGAGAGATAGAGTTGCATATCATCCATCAGTAGAACAGCGAGCCAGCCCATGACCAAATACGCTGCCAGTGAAAGCTTTTGGAAACGGTGAATCAACACTAATTTAAACAGTGTTCCGATCATTGCGATGACCCAAAGTGCAATAAGTAGGTAATGTGCTTTTGCCGTTGGAATCGCGATACTTAAAAAGGGGGTATATGTCCCTGCGATGAGATAATAAATTGCGGTATGATCTAGTTTTTTATACCAATATCGTTTGTTTTCATCTTGGGCGAAGTGGTAGAGCGTTGAGCTAAGGAGTAATAGCACTAGACTAAAACCATAGATCCATAAACTCATCCATTGAGCTAAAGGGAGATAGTAACCTTTGATAATGAGAAAAATTGAGGCAATTAAAGCGAATATTGCGCCAATAGCATGACTATAAGCGTTTAGTCGTTCTTCTTTTGGATCATAATCCAACAGTGAGTTCATGTTCATGGCAATATGCTTTGCATAAAAATACGACTGTATCGTAATGCAATTTCCCTTTTAAAGTAAGACGCTTTAAAATTTAGTTTCTATTTGTTAGGTTTTCATTATGTTTGCGCCGATTTTTTCTTTTGAACAAGAACAGCAGTTTTTTCTAGAAGTACAGCAAGCTATTGAAAATAGAAGTTTTGATCGCCTGATTCTCAGTCAATATAAAGGTGAGTTGGCTGATTTAGAGAAAATGACGTTTCGGATTATTGAGCTGCAAGGGCAGGCGGTTTTGTCCTGTTTATATCACCATAAGACGCAAGACATCACCAAGAACTATACTATGGACGAGGGTGTAGAGAGAATTGCAGCATTATTAGCTCAGTCTAAGCAGGCGAATTTATTTAGCGCAACACAAGAGATTCAACTCAAGAAAAATAAAAAGAAAGCCATGTTAAATGCACAGAAAAAACAGGCAACAGGCATCGTTGAACAACAGCACAATCGTGAAAAGCAACGTTATATTCAACAGCAAAGTCCGTTCTTAACGCATTTAGGTATTACCGATGCCAATGGCCAAATTATTCCAAGCATGGCGCGTAAATGGAAACAGATTAATAAGTTTATCGAGATCTTTTCCAATGCCTATGAGCAAATTGATGCCTCACAACAAGCATTGAAGATCGTTGATTTTGGTTCAGGTAAAGGCTATTTAACGTTTGCCTTATATGATTATTTACAAGCACAAGGCAAGACACCACTGATTACTGGGGTTGAACTCCGCTCAAACTTGGTTGAGTTTTGTCAGAAAGTGGCTGATGAGGTAGGATTTAATCACCTCGATTTCTTTGAGGGAGACGTACGTAGTTATCAACCTGATGAGCGAGGATTAAATGAAGCATCGCTTCATCCGAGCGCAAGGCGAGAACCTCGTTCGAGTGACTTAGATGTGATGATCGCACTACATGCCTGTGATGTGGCAACGGATTTTGCGATTCATACAGGGATCCGTCTCAATGCTTCGATGATCATGTGTGCACCGTGCTGTCATAAAGAATTAAGACCACAACTCAAGAGTCCAGAAGTGTTGCAACCGATGTTGCAATTTGGGATTCATGCAGGGCAACAGGCAGAAATGCTTACAGATACTTTACGTGCTTTGTTGCTTAAGGCGTATGGCTATGAAACCAAAGTTTTTGAGTTCGTGTCTTTGGAACATACCAGTAAAAACAAGATGATCTTGGCGACCAAGCGTAAAAATGTTCAACAACCCGACCCTAAGATCATGCAACAAATTCAAGCCTTGAAAACCATGTATGGCATTGAAAAACAAAGTTTGGAGTTGTTGTTGCAAGATCAAATGCCAATCGAGAACTTGGGTTGTAAATGTTAATTCAAACTGAGAAAGATATGTTTAAAGTTGAAAATGGGCAATGGAGTCAATTGCAGCTACAGCAAGACGCTAAATTCATTCGAGAATTGGTCTTTATTCAGGAACAGAATATTCCTGAACAAGATGAATGGGATGATCAAGATCCAGTGTCACAACATTTTGTGGTTTATGACCAAGATCGAGCGATTGCGACGGCTCGGTTATTGCCAGATCATCATCTAGGACGTGTTGCGGTACTACCAGAATATCGAGGGCAGGGCATCGGGCGATTGATCATGCTTGACATGATTGCTTATGCCAAATCCCAAAATCGACCATTGTTACATCTTTCTGCACAAACGCATGCGACTTCATTTTATGAAAAGCTTGGATTTACGGTGCAAGGTGATGAATATGATGAGTGTGGTATTCCGCATATTGAAATGATGATGCCAATCATCAAATAAGTCGAGTCAGCAGGTGAACTCATCACTTATTTGATTGCTTGGTTTAGCTTTGAATGGGTATTAAGGATGTTGATGTTGTTCCGCAACTTCTGAGGCTGCGGAATGGCTATGGTTCAGCTCTTTTTCTTGTTGAATTTTACGTTGAGCGCCGGGCATATAGTCAGGCTCTTGGGTCATCGCCAAATAGAAAAAGCTTAAAAAGATCGTGCTTAATATCCCAACAATGATGACAAACTTCCATCCCAATACCGTTTCATTTGAATCTTTTTGTGGGGATGGTTGATTGCTCATAAGAGATTCCAAATATAAAAATGTGATTTTGCGCCTTTTTTATATCCGTTGACAAGGGGGAGACTTGTAGAGGTTTATGCTTTGTTGTGCAATACCTTAAATAGACTTCTTACACGATTCCTTGTGCTCCTCCCGATAGAAGAAACACAAAGAGGGTGTGATTAATGTTGGAAGCGATCTAATCGTTTCTTTTGTTTAGCTTAAAAATTCGGAAGATTATCGGGTCTAAAGAGAATGCCAGTCTTCAATGGCTTTTAGACCTGTTTCGACGCCGACGTCATAACTATAGCGAATCTTCGCTTTATTTTTGGAAAGTCGACTTGCCATGTTTTTTAAATCAGGTGGGCAGACTTCTAGGATTTTTTGTTCCGATGACGAGCGTACGAAATTGACCGCATCATTATAACGTTGGGTTCTTGCTAGTAGACTTTGAGCAAAACCACGTTGTTGTTTAAATAAATATTTCGCCAAAAACTGATCGCCTTTGCTACTGGCTTTATAGTAATTCTTAGGACGCGTTCGCAATACCATCAGTTTGGAAACATGATCTTGTTTGGCTGCCCAATGCACAGGCAATGCATCTGCCACCCCACCGTCAAAGTAAGGTTCACCAAAGACCTCAACGGCCTGACGTGTCAGCACAGGAATAGAACTGGATGCTCTTAACCCATCAAGAATATTGTCTCTAGAAGCTCTGATATAGGTTGCTTCACCTGAAATGGCATGGGTCAGCACCATATAAAATTCTGGATGATTGGAAAATAGATGGCTTTGATTTAGTGGATGCTCTTTTTCTACTACATCCCACATCCATTTTAAATCGAGTAAGTCACCGCCTTTGAAAAAGCGACCGTAATGGATAAATTCAGAACGAAGGGAGTGATCTAAACAAATTTCTAATGTGCGACCGTGTTGGGCTGCAAGATAATTTGCAACATTGGTTGAGCCTGAGGAAACGCCAATACACAGATCGAAAGGATTAAATTGTTGCTGTAAAAATGCATCTAAGACACCGCTGGTAAATGCACCACGCATTCCACCACCTTCAACGACGAGTGCCTGACGATTTTGTTGAAGCATTGAAAATCTCGAATAACATGATAAATCCCTGTTTAACACGGATTTATCATGTTCGACAATAGCACTTTAGTGCTGATGATGCTCTGATTCAGGGGCAACTGTTGCTGCCGCATTTTTTTTAGCCGCTTCTAATGCTTCTGGAGACATTGCAGGTGCTGTTTTCAATGCATGTTGTTGGCTACTGGTTTGTTTGTGACTTGGCATATAGTCAGGTTCGTTGGTAATCGCTAAGTAAAAAATAACCATAAAAACAAAGCTTAGAATGATCGTGATAATCAGCGCTTTCCACCCCCAAGGTGAAGTTTCTGGGCACAATTTCTCAGACATAAGACAAATTTCCAAAGGACAAAAAATAAGGCAGAATTAGGAGAATTTATAGCATATTTTGTGATGTATTAGGCAGAAGTTTTGCAGTGATTTTGTCGAATAGTAAAAAGCCCATATCGATCATGACGATCGATATGGGCTTTAACTTATTATAAAGAAATCAATTATTGGATGATTTCTTTCTTTTGTGCTTTGTCTTTCAACAATTGTGGTGGATTGAAACGTTCACCATATTGAGCAGCCAATTGTTCAGCACGTTGCAATGATTTTTCAATACCATTCTGATTTAAGAACTGAATCGCACCGCCAGTCCACGGTGCAAAACCAATTCCAAAAATCGAGCCGACATTGGCATCAATCACAGATTCCAAAACGCCTTCTTCATAACAACGCAAAGTATCAAGTGCTTGAACAAACAAGAAGCGATCAATCATTTCTTGTTCAGAAATGTCATTGTCTTTGCTCCAACGGCTGAGGCCATCCCATAGATGCTTTTTACCACTTTCAGGATATTCATAGAAACCTGCACCCGCAGCTTTACCTTTACGGTCTAACTCGTGAACCATGCTGTGTACCACATCATCCACAGGTGTTTTTGGTAGGTCTTTGCCTTCGGCTTGTAGTGCTTTACGAGTTTCATTGGTAATGTGTTCAGTCAAGGTGAGTGACACTTCATCCTGAATGGCGAGCGGACCAACGGGCATACCTGCTTTCAGTGCCGCCATTTCAATTTTGGCAGGGTGTACACCTTCAGCCAGTAAGCGCATACCTTCTTGAATAAACGTACCAAACACACGACTGGTAAAGAAGCCACGACTATCATTCACTACAATTGGGATTTTGCCAATTTGTTGAACGAAGTCATAGGCTTTCGCTAAAGTCTCAGCAGATGTGTTTTTGCCTTTGATAATTTCAACCAATTGCATTTTGTCGACTGGGCTAAAGAAGTGTAAGCCAATAAATGCTTTGTCATCTTTGCTAGCTTGCGCTAAACCCGTGATAGGTAATGTCGAGGTATTTGATGCAAAAATACCACCTTCTGCTAAATACTGTTCAGCTTCTTGGGTGACTTTGGCTTTGAGTGCTTGATTCTCAAACACTGCTTCAATAATCAAATCACAGCCTTGTAGGTCTGCTGCATCTGCTGTGGCGGTAATCAATGCTAAAACCTGATCACGTTTTTCCGCAGTCATACGACCTTGTGAAACGCGTTTATCCAATAGTTTCTGCGAATAAGCTTTGCCTTTTTCTGCATTTTCGACAGATACGTCTCTGAGTACTACAGGTGTGCCTTTGATCGCGGTTGAATAGGCAATACCTGCACCCATCATACCTGCACCAAGTACACCGACTTTGCTCGCTTGCCATTTTGCGACATCGGCAGGACGACTTGCGCCTGACTTGATCGCATTCAGACCATGCCAAAAAGTACCAATCATATTCTTGGCGACATTACCAATTGTTAATTGGGCAAAGTAGCGAGATTCGATGCGTAAAGCGGTATCCACATCAACTTGTGCACCTTCAACTGCCGCTGCCATGATGGCTTCAGGTGCAGGGTAGCAGCCTTTGGTTTTATCACGCAGCATGGCTGGTGCAATCGCAAGCACTTGAGCGACTGCTGGGGTTTTTGGATCACCACCCGGGATTTTGTAGCCTTTGACATCAAAGGGTTGTTGATACTTTGGATTGGCTTTAACCCAAGCAATAGCTTTATCTAACAGCTCTTGTTCATTCTCAGCCGTGTCATGTATTAAACCGAGAGATTTTGCTTTATCTACACCAAATTGTTTTCCTTCCATAAGGAATGGAAAGGCATTTTGTAAGCCGAGTAGGCGTACCATACGGACAATACCACCACCGCCCGGAAGTAAGCCTAAAGTCACTTCAGGTAAACCAAACTTGCTTTTCGGGTCATTGATAGCAATACGATAGTGACAGCCTAAAGCGATTTCCCAACCACCGCCAAGTGCCGTGCCGTTTAAAGCAGCAACGACAGGCACACCTAACGTTTCAATGCTGCGCAAGTCGCCTTTGAGCTTTTCAATCATGTTGAAAAATTCAGTGGCATGTTCAGGTTGAACCTGAATCAGTTCATCAAGATCGCCGCCAGCAAAGAAGGTTTTCTTGGCTGAACGGAAAATAACACCTTTGAGATCAGTTTCAGCTTTGAGTTTTTGACTCACTTCATTCAATGAATCACGGAACTCTGCATTCATGGTATTGGCAGATTGACCAGATGAATCAAGGGTAAGAATTACAATATTGTCAGCGTTTTTTTCGTATTTAATAGCGCTCATACATCATCGTCCAATATTTTATGAGCTTAATCGTAAGTGACCTGCATAAGTAAATATAAGCATCGCAGCGTCTTGTTAAGCTCTTATCTAATTTTAGGATAAACCTTCGGTTCGACCTACTTTTGTTTCGTCAAAAGTAGGCAAAACCATTGTCATTCGCAAAACCTGAGGTACGAATAGCAAAGATTAATAATCTTTGCCGTACCGCAAGGCGAAAGCTATGCTTGAGCATAAACTACGCACTTTGTTTGTCTTGCGCTGAGCCAAAGCTTTAGCCGCTTTGGCTTGCTCAGGTTGCGAATGACGTTTCCGAGTCTCATATTTCAGGGAGGTTTTGAGTGATTTACACCAACTCAATAATGGTAGCGATGCCCATACCACCACCAACACATAAAGTTGCCAGACCACGTTTTTTGCCTTGACGCTCTAATTCATCAAGTAAAGTGCCTAAGATCATTGCACCAGTTGCACCCAATGGATGGCCCATTGCGATTGCACCACCATTAACGTTGACTTTCTCAGCAGGAACTTTAAGTTCAGTGATAAAACGCATAACCACTGCGGCAAAAGCTTCATTCACTTCAAACAGGTCAATGTCATCAATGGTTAAGCCAGCTTTGGCTAATGCTTTACGTGCAGCAGGTGCAGGACCAGTCAGCATAATGGTTGGATCTGTACCCACCAATGCGGTTGCAAGTACTTTGGCACGAGGTTTTAAGCCTTGTTCTTTGACTGCTTTTTCAGAAGCAAGCAATACAACTGCTGCACCATCCACGATACCTGATGAGTTACCTGCGTGATGCACATGGTTAATTTTTTGCGCTTCAGGATATTTCTGTAGTGCAACGGCATCAAAACCCATTTGTCCCATCATTTCAAAGCTGGCATTCAGTTTTGCCAAACCTTCAACGGTGGTGTTGCCTCGAATGAACTCGTCTTTGTCTAAAATCATTACGCCTGAATGATCTTTAACAGGGATGACTGATTTATCGAAATAGCCATTTGCTTGTGCCGCTGCTGCTTTTTGTTGTGAAGCCACAGCAAAAGCATCGACATCTTCGCGGCTATAACCATCAAGCGTTGCAATCAAATCAGCGCCAACACCTTGAGGAACAAAAGATGATTTTAAGTTGGTTTCAGGATCAAGCGCCCATGGACCACCATCTGAACCCATTGGAATACGTGACATTGACTCAACGCCACCAGCAACCACGATATCTTCCCAACCTGAACGTACTTTTTGTGCTGCCATATTTACGGCTTCTAAACCAGATGCACAGAAACGGTTGATTTGGACACCTGCAACATCATCATTCCAACCCGCTGCAATCGCTGCGGTTTTGGCAATATCACCGCCTTGGTCAGCAACAGGAGTTACACAACCTAAAACGATATCATCGACTTTTGAGGTATCGAGTTGATGGCGTTGTTGTAATTCATTCAGTAATGTTGTGAGTAAAGTAATAGGTTTGACTTCATGCAGTGAGCCGTCTTTTTTTCCTTTTCCGCGTGGTGTGCGAATGGCATCAATAATATAGGCCTCGCTCATAGCTTTTCCTTGTGTCACCTTAAAATTGTTGTGTATTGAGTGTACTCAATTTAAATGTCAGTGCAATGATGATAAACATTGGCAAATCTGATGTTTTTCGCCAATTTACTGGATTGTCTAATAAGTGAATTGTTTAGTAAAATAGACAGCCATAATTCAACCCAATTATCTTGATGAAATTCATTAATGTTGTAGGAACAACTGCTTCTGGCAAAACAACGTTTTCCCGTCAGTTAGCACAAAAACGAGGATTCATGCTTATCGAAATGGATGACTTATTTTGGTTGGATGATTGGCAAGAAACATCAGATGATGAATTTTTTTCTAAATTGCAAAAGCAAATGGACCAAGCAAAAGATGGATGGGTTTTGGATGGTAACTATTCACGGACTCAAAATATAAAATTAAAGTATATTGATACGATTATTTGGTTGGATTATTCATTTTCTTTAAATCTTTATCGTTCATTAAAACGAGCAATCATCCGAGCTGCTACGCAAAAAAGATTATGGGCTAATTCTAACAATCGAGAAAGTTTTAGGAAAAGTTTTCTATCTAAAGATTCCATCATCTTATGGATGATGAATCATCATGCCAAAAATCGAAAGAAATATTTAGAAATGATGCAAAATCCCAAATATCAGCATATTCGATTTATTCGTTTAACTTCACCTAAGCAGGCGGCAGTATTTTTACAGCAGATTATGGATATGTCGGAATGACATCTTATTTATCCAAAAAGGATAGAGCAGTGGTTAATCGCAGAAGAATAAATAGCCTGAATATTCTCAGGCTATCTATAAAATTGATTAAGAATGATGTCCATGCAACTGGCGATATAAACCCGGCGTGACACCTGTCCATTTCTTGAAGGCACGGTGGAAAGTACTGGTTTCACTAAAGCCGACTTGTTGAGCAACATCTTCAAGGGTGAGATTCGGCGTCAACAATAAGTGAATCGCAGCGTCACGACGTAATGCGTCTTTCACACCTTGATAACTCTTACCTTCGGCAGCTAAACGACGACGCAAGGTTTGTGGAGATAAATACAACATTGACGCAACATCATTGAGTGTCGGCATCTCTTCGCCGATTTGGCTTTTTAGCACATCACGAATACGTGACGTCAGCGAGTTGGTGTTTTTGAATTTCACCAATAACTGAGCTGGCGCAGCTTTCAAGAATTCTTCCAAGGTTTTGTCATCTTGACGAATGGGTAAATCAAGATAATCTGCGGCAAAAGTAATTTCGGTGCGTGGTGCGTCGAATTGCATCACAGGCGCAAAAAACAGTGCATCATATTCATCGGCATGATTTGGACGTTCATAACCAAAATGAACACGTTCTAATGGTAAACGACGTTCAATCAACCATGAGGCAAGTCCATGCCAAATCATCAACATACTTTCAGTGATGAAATGATCTGGGTCTAATGCTTTAGGAATATGTGGAACCAAACGCGCTTCATGTTTATCGCGTTCTAAGCTTACTGACCATTCATCACCAAACAGTTTGTAGAATTGGGATGACAGCTCAAGTGCTTGTCCAAGTGTCTTCGAGTGAATTATTAATTGGCACATGATGGCAAATGTACCTAAACGACGCGGTTGGACATCGAAACCAACATGCTCGTCTTGGGTGACCATCCATAACATTTTGACAAAGCGAGTGTACTGCTCTGGGGAGATCCGTGCTTTGGGTTGTCGCAGCAGCTCAGCCTCTATACCGACATGTGAAAGTAATGTTTCAACGTCCATGCCTAGGCGTTTTACACCTGTTAAAGCCGCATTCACGAAGTGGATGCTGATCGTATCACGGCTCATATTGAATCCTTCAGTTTCTTTACTATTCACGATAATTGACCTAAATAACCGTCTAAAATATCAAATTGGGCAATTGACAATAAAAATAATTGCCCAATGCGTACATGTTAAATTGCCGAAACTATCAAGGTAAATGGCTGAACATGACATTGTTTTTGTGTTTATCCACACCTAGTATAAAAGAAAATTTGAACAAATTGAGTAAAAATTATTATGCCATCTGCACTAAAGGGATTGAAAGTCCTAGATTTTTCCACATTATTACCCGGTCCATTTGCCAGTATGTATCTAGCAGACATGGGTGCAGAAGTGATCCATGTTGAATCTCCAACGCGTCCAGATCTTGTAAGGATTATGCCACCCTATGCCAATGGTCAAGCCACTGCACACAGTTATCTCAACCGAAATAAGCAGTCGATTGCACTAGATTTGAAAGATGCGGCAAATATTGAACTGATCAAAAATAAAATTTCTGAGTTTGATATTGTGCTTGAGCAGTTCCGTCCCGATGTAATGCGCCGTCTAGGTTTGGATTATGAAACCTTGGCAGAGATAAATCCACGTTTAATTTATTGTTCGATTACGGGCTATGGTCAAACGGGAGGATATAAGGATCGAGCGGGGCATGATATCAATTATTTAGCGCTTGCAGGTATTTCAGGTCATAGTGGACGTCAAGATAGTGGGCCACCGCCACTGGGGATTCAAATTGCTGATGTTGCAGGTGGTTCTCTACATGCGGTGATTGGAATCTTAGCCGCAGTTGTCGAGCGGCAGCGCAGTGGTTTAGGACAATATATAGATATTTCCATGACCGATTGTGTGGCGAGTTTAAATAGTATGGCGGCTTCAGCCATTCTTGCTGGGAAAACACCACAAGCACCTGAAGCAGGAATGTTAAACGGTGCGAGTTTCTATGACTATTATGAAACTAAAGATGGTCGCTATTTTTCTGTAGGCAGTTTAGAACCACAGTTTATGGCGGGTTTAGCAGCAGCATTAGAGCTACCTATTTTGATGGCAAAAGGCACATCATTTGATCCAGAAGATCGTCAAACAGTAAAACAAGCTTTAAAAGATAAATTTAAAACTCAAGACTTCGCAGTTTGGCAGTCAATATTTCAGGCCTTAGATATTTGCGTAGAACCTGTATTGAGTCTTGATGAGGCATTGGTATCGACAATTGCTCAACAACGCGGTTGGGTCGTGGATGTTCCGGTATCTGAGAATGCTGAACAGACCGAACCTCAATTGGGTTGTCCGATTCAATTTTCTCGCTCCAAAATGCAATATACTTTTATTGGTCAGGGCTTGGGAGAGGGTAAATGGTAGAAAATATGTGCATATAATCACTGATTGTTAAAATATTGTACAGATTGTTAACATTTTGAATAAATTGTTATTTAAAAATCGGAGTAACCTTTTATAGACAATAACATAAAAGGTTACGTAAACATGACAATCTCTAAATCTATGATTGTTTCTTGTTTATCCGTTCTATCATTGAGTCTTTTTTCACATCATACTCAAGCAGCCGCAGCATTTGATCCAAATGGCCAGTGGATGTTTGGTGATTGGAACGGTCAACGCACGGCGTTACAAGAACAGGGTTATCAGTTTTCTGCAGATTACACGGGTGAATTCGCGGGAATTTTAGACTCCAAACAGCATTCTAGTCATGGTAGTGAATATACTGGTCAACTTGCCTTAGGTACACATCTTGATCTAAATAAAATTTTAGGTTGGGAAGATACCGAAGCACAACTCACTTTAACTTATCGTGATGGTCAGTCTTTGTCACAAACTGCAAATGGTCTGCAAGGACACTTAAGTTCTGCACAAGAAGTCTGGGGACGTGGTCAAACTTGGCGCTTAACTGAATTGTGGATCAAAAAGAAATTTTTAGATCAAGCGCTGGATATTAAGGTTGGTCGTTTTGGCGAAGGTGCGGATTTCAACAGTTTTGATTGTGATTTCCAAAACTTAGCGCTATGTGGTTCACAAGTCGGTAACTGGGTTGGCGACCAATGGTATAACTGGCCAGTGAGTCAGTGGGCATTGCGTGTGAAATACAATTTACAGCCTGACCTTTATGCGCAAATTGGGGCATATGAATATAACCCTGAAAACTTACAGCGCGGCAAGGGCTTCAACTTAAGTACTGATGGCTCACATGGCGCGATTATTCCCGCAGAACTTGTTTGGACACCAAAGTTAGGTGCGCTTGCTTTAGCTGGTGAGTACCGTTTTGGCTATTACTACAGTACAGCGGATGCAGAAGAAATTGCGAATCCAGCGAAAACTTCACATAAGCAGGGTGGTTGGTTTACTGCCAAGCAACAGTTAACCCGTCATGATGGTCAATCTGATCGTGGTCTAACAGGTTTCGTCAATGTCACGGTGCATGATTCTAAAACCAACTCAGTCAAAGACATGCAAAATGTCGGTTTGATTTATAAAGGCTTACTTGATCAACGTCCCCAAGACGAACTTGCTTTGGGTGTTGCGCGTATTCATGCCAATGACAAAAACAACAGTTTATTGAATGAAGAATACAACACTGAATTGTATTACGGCATTCATGCGACTAACTGGCTAACCATTCGACCAAATATTCAATATGTACACCATGTGGGTGCATTGAAGAATGGCGATAAAACGTGGGTTGGCGGCATTAAGTTCCAAACTATTTTCTAATTCTACATTCGAAAAATTTTGCAGATTTGATTCATCTATTGGGTGAGATCTGCAAGGTTTTTCGTTGTGATTTGAACTCGACCATTCGCAAGATTGATTGTCTTGTTGATGGACCTCAAAATACAAAAGATGCAAGGTGATCGTATGAATCAATCTGCTTCAAAATCGGGGCTTAGAACATTGACGGTAATAATTCTTGCCCTCATTGCATTGTTCTTGCTCGTTGGCGGTATCTGGCTCGCAGCAATCGGCGGGTCTTTTTATTATGTAATTGCTGGTGTGTTGTTGCTTATCGTAGCAGTGCAACTGTATAAGCGCGCATCTGGACCTTTATGGGTTTATGCAGCTTTGATGTTAGGCAGTGTGGTGTGGGGTGTTTGGGAAGTTGGTACTGACTTTTGGGCACTAGCACCACGTCTAGATATATTAGGTATATTAGGCTTGTGGCTTTTAGTTCCTGCGGTAACGCGAGGAATTGATAATCTGACCTCAAGTAAAGTTGCATTATCCTCTACTTTGGCGATTGCTATCGTGGTAATGGTGTATTCGATCTTTAATGATCCACAAGAAATCAATGGTGTGATCGAAACACCGCAACCTGAACAAGCAAAAGCGCTTGAAGGGATTGCACCTGAGGATTGGCCAGCTTATGGTCGTAGCCAAGGTGGCGAGCGTTATTCTCCACTTGCACAGATTAATGACCAAAATGTCAAAGATTTGAAAGTTGCTTGGACTTTCCGTACTGGTGATTTTAGAACCGAAAATGATTCAGGTGAAACCACCAATCAGGTTACACCGATCAAAATTGGTAATAATCTGTTTATGTGTACGCCACATCAGCATTTAATTGCGATTGATCCTGCAACTGGTCAAGAAAAATGGCGCTTTGATCCAAAACTGAAAACGGATAAAACCTTCCAACACTTAACCTGTCGTGGTGTGATGTACTACGATGCGGATAATACCACCAAGTTTGCAACAAGCTTACAGGCTAAAAAATCAAGTTCGACAGAATGTCCGCGTAAAGTCTTTGTTCCTGTCAATGATGGTCGTTTGGTTGCGGTCAATGCAGATACGGGTAAAGCATGCTCTGACTTTGGTGACAATGGTGAAGTCGATTTACAAGCCTTTATGCCTTTTGCCTATCCGGGTGGCTATAACCCGACTTCACCGGGAGTTGTATCAGGTACAACTGTAGTGATTGCAGGCTCTGTGACAGATAACCACTCGAATAAAGAACCATCTGGTGTCATTCGTGGTTATGATGTAAATACAGGTAAATTGCTGTGGGCATTTGATACTGGTGCTGAAAATCCAAATGCATTGCCAGGTGAGGGTGGAACTTTTGTTCACAACTCTCCGAATGCATGGGCGCCACTTGCCTATGACGCAAAACTTGATATTGTCTACGTGCCGACAGGTGTGGGTACCCCTGATATTTGGGGTGGAGATCGTACTGAGTTAAAAGAGCGTTATGCCAACTCCATGCTCGCAATTAACGCAACTACAGGTAAGTTGGTCTGGCATTTCCAAACCACACATCATGATTTGTGGGATATGGATGTACCATCGCAACCTTCGCTCGCTGATATTCAAGATAAATCTGGTCAAACCATTCCTGCGATTTATGTATTAACAAAAACAGGTAATGTATTTGTGTTAGATCGCCGTACTGGTGAGACTGTTGTACCGATTAATGAGAAACCAGTACCGCAAACAGTGAAATGGGGACCACAAACCAAAGGTGAGTTTTACTCAAAAACTCAGCCGTTCTCTGACTTTAATTTAGCACCGAAAGATAAGTTAACTGATAAAGACATGTGGGGTGCCACGATGTTTGATCAGCTCATGTGTCGTGTGAAATTTAAACGTCTGAACTACGATGGTATTTATACGCCACCATCTGAAAATGGCACTTTGGTTTTCCCGGGTAACTTAGGTGTGTTTGAGTGGGGCGGCATGTCAGTCAATGCGGATCGTCAAGTTGCAGTCATGAATCCAATTGGCTTACCGTTTGTAAGTCGTTTAATACCAGCAGACCCAAATCGTCAAGCGGTTGCGCGTGGTGCGGGTACTGAACACGGTATGCAGCCAATGTATGGTACGCCTTATGGTGTTGATATTAGCCCGTTCCTCTCACCATTTGGCTTGCCATGTAAGCAACCAGCTTGGGGCTTTGTCGCTGGTGTTGACTTGAAGACCCATGATGTGGTTTGGAAGAAACGTATCGGTACGATTCGTGATAGTTTGCCAACGTTATTCCAATTACCACCTGTGAAAATTGGTGTGCCGGGATTAGGCGGTCCAATGTCGACTGCGGGTAATGTGATGTTCGTTGCAGCGACACAAGATAATTACATTCGCGCATTTAATGTCAGTAATGGTGATAAGTTATGGGAAGCGCGTTTACCTGCGGGTGGACAAGCAACACCAATGACATATGAAATTAATGGCAAACAATACGTGGTGATTATGGCTGGTGGACATGGTTCATTTGGTACCAAAATGGGCGACTATCTCGTTGCGTATGCATTGCCAGAGAAAAAATAACTTCTTTTAGAAATAATGTAAGAAAGCCCAGATTCATCTGGGCTTTTTTGTGGGTCGTCATATAGGCTTATCAATAAAACAGTTATTAAATATGCAAAAAAAGCATTTTGTTGATGAAGGAAAGCTGGTTATGCTAGTCGCCTTTATCATGAATTTACTAGCCGTACGCCATGTATTTATATACTGATTTCGATCAACAATTGATTAATCAACGTGTTGCTCAGTTCCGTGATCAAACAGAACGCTATTTAGCGGGAAAATTGACTGAAGATGAGTACCGTCCATTACGTTTGCAAAATGGTTTATATGTGCAACGCTATGCGCCAATGCTGCGTATCGCTGTGCCGTATGGCTTAATGAATTCTAAACAGTTACGTAAACTTGCAGAAATTGCGACTGAATATGACCGTGGTTATGCTCACGTATCAACACGTCAAAATATCCAGTTGAACTGGCCTGCATTAGAAAATGTGCCTGATATTCTTGCTGAACTTGCAACTGTGCAAATGCATGCTGTTCAAACCTCTGGTAACTGTATTCGTAACACCACAACTGACCAATTTGCAGGTGTGGTTGCAGGTGAGGTGGCTGATCCACGTCCGACCTGTGAATTAATTCGCCAGTGGAGTACTTTCCATCCTGAGTTTGCCTTTTTACCTCGTAAATTCAAGATCGCTGTTTCTGCTTTAGAAGAAAAAGATCGCGCGGCAACTGCATTCCACGATATTGGTATTTATCTGGTACGTAATGAAGCAGGCGAAATGGGTTATAAAATTATGGTTGGTGGTGGTTTAGGTCGTACACCAATTATTGGTAATGTCATTCGTGAATTTTTACCACGTGAAGATTTGATTGCTTATTTAGAGGCAACCTTACGTGTCTACAACTTACATGGTCGACGTGATAACAAGTATAAAGCGCGTATCAAAATCTTAGTTAAAGCATTAACGCCTGAAGTATTTGCACAAAAAGTTGAAGCTGAATTTGAACACACCCGTGAAGCATTAAAGATTCAACCTGAAATCTTGAAAAAGTTAGATCAAGAATTCACGCCATTTGATTATCAAGCTTTAGAAGACCAAGATTTTACTGCATTGTTTGCTGAGTATCCAAAATTCAAACAATGGTTTAACGTCAACACCAATGCCCATAAGGTTAAAGGCTATCGTATCGTGACGATTTCTTTGAAACGGGCAGGTATTGCACCAGGTGATGTAACTTCTGAAGAAATGAACTTAATCGCAGATTTAGCGGATAAGTATACTTTTGGTGAGTTCCGTACCACACACGAACAGAATATTTCACTGGTTGATGTTCCACAAAAAGATTTGTTCGAATTGTGGCAAACACTTGACCAGAACGATATGGCGCGTGCGCATATTGGTTTTATTACGGACATCATTTGCTGTCCGGGTGGTGATTTCTGTTCATTGGCAAATGCCAAATCGATTCCAATTTCAGAAGCGATTACACGTCGTTTTGATGACTTAGATACTGTTTACAATCTAGGCGAACTTGATCTGAATATCTCTGGTTGTATGAATGCCTGTGGTCATCACCATGTCGGTAATATCGGAATCCTCGGTGTCGATAAAAAAGGTGCAGAGTTCTATCAAATCACTTTAGGTGGTCATGCAGATCATGATGCATCGATTGGTGATATTTTAGGGCCATCTTTTGCTGCGGACGTTGTCCCTGATGTGATTGAAGAGATTTTGAATACTTATCTTGATTTACGTACAGAAGGTGAGCGTTTTATCGATACCTATCGTCGTGTGGGGATTCAACCATTTAAGGAGCGTGCTTATGCTTAATACAACGCTACAAGTGCTTTCTAAAGATTGCACCATTGCCGACAATACTTATCAAGTCATCGCTGAAGATGGTGTGATTCCTCAAGGTGATGTGGTTGTAACAACTGCGCAAATCGATCAATTGGCAAATATACAAGGTAAAAAAGCACTTTATTTGACCGTGAATGATTCTCCTGAAACGCATCAATTTCCATTAAATGATTTTGATGCCATTTTCATTGAGTTTGCTGGCTTTAACGATGGTCGTGGTTATTCATTTGCTGCGTTATTGCGTCGTCAAGGTTACCAAGGTGAATTACGTGCGGTGGGCGATATCTTTAAGGATGTTTTAAATTATTTAAAACGCTCTGGATTCGATACCTTTGTTGTGAAAGAAGGTAAGGATATTCATGAAGCGGCTGCTGGGCTTCAAGATTTTACCAATCCTTATCAAGCTTCGACGGCTGTACCACAAGCAAGTTATCAGACTGGTGCATAAGTCGTCTGAAAATAAAAAAAGCTGAACTACGGTTCAGCTTTTTTTATGGATGGATAGTCGGATGAAATCATCAGCAGGATGTTGGTAGAGGGTTATTCACCGTCAAGTTGACAGTTCACCATCCATTTCACGCCAAATTGATCGGTAAAAGCACCATACAGTGCGCCCCAAAAGGTCTGTTCTAGCGGCATTTCGATTTGGCCATTGACAGAAAGGGCATCAAATAAACGTTTAGCCTCATCCATTTCATCCGCATCTAAATTGATGGATATATAGTGATTATTCCCTTGCGTAAATACACTGTTTGGGGCACAAAATTGATCATTTGTATCTGAAGCCATAAGTACCGTGAAGTCATTGATCGGTAAAGAGACATGGAGAATGGAGTTTTTTTCTTCTTCGGTGAACGTCACACCTTCTTCCGGTGGTAAGTCACCATAGCGGCTGATCATTGCAAATTCACCACCAAAAACTGATTTGTAAAAGTTAAATGCTTGTTCGGTTTGTCCTTGAAAATTTAAATAATGATTCAGTTGCATAGGATAGCTCCATTGTTGTTTTTTTATACAATGCATAACATAGCGGGAATTTAACGATTGGTTGATTATTATTTTGTAATTCTGAAAATAAAAGATCCTGCATGAAGCAAGACCTTTTATAGAATCGGTTAGAACTTAGATCAATTCGATCGCAACCGCCGTTGCTTCACCACCACCGATACAAAGTGCCGCAACACCTTTCTTACCGCCAGTACGTTTAAGCGCATGGATCAGTGTCAGGATGATACGTGAACCTGTAGAACCCACAGGGTGACCAAGTGCACATGCACCACCATTGATATTGACTTTTTCTGCATCGAGTTTGAAATCATCGATTGGGCACATAGTGACCATTGCAAACGCTTCATTGATTTCCCATAGATCAACGTCTTGTGCATCCCAACCTGCCTTTTTCAAGACTTTTTCGATTGCACCAACTGGCGCAATGGTAAATTCAGATGGATGTTGAGAGTTTGAAGCCGTTGCTACGATTTTTGCTAAAGGTTGTAAACCACGCTGAGCAGCAACATCACTTGATGTTAATACTAAAGCAGATGCACCATCAGAAATTGAGCTGGCATTGGCTGCTGTGATCGTTCCATCTTTCGCAAAAGCAGGTTTTAAACTTGGAATTTTATCAATTTTTGCATTTAAAGGCTGTTCATCTTGATCAACCACAACATCACCTTTGCGGCTCGATACGGTGACTGCAACGATTTCGTCTTTGAAATAGCCTTCAGTAATGGCTTTTTGTGCACGCTTCAATGAACGGATAGCAAAGTCATCCATTTGCTCACGTGTATAACTGCGCTTGTTTGCCATATCTTGCGCAAATGAACCCATTAAACGACCAGTTTCAGCATCTTCTAAACCATCCAAGAACATGTGATCTTTAATTTCACCATGTCCCATGCGATAACCGGCACGCGCTTTTGGTAAAACATAAGGTGCGTTGGTCATTGACTCCATACCGCCCGCAACAACGATTTCTGCACTGCCAGCTTTAATCATATCGGCTGCTTGCATGACGGCTTTCATGCCTGAACCACACAGTTTATTGATGGTCACGGCACCTGTAGAGTCTGGCAGACCTGCTTTACGCATTGCTTGGCGAGCAGGGCCTTGTTTTAAGCCTGCTGGTAAAACGCAACCCATGATGACTTCTTCTACATCAGTGGGTTGTAGGCCTGAGCGAGCAATTGCTTCTTTAATTGTGATTGCACCTAATTCAGGTGTAGTTGCGCTTGATAATGCACCTTGGAAGCCGCCCATTGCTGTACGAGCGCCGTTGACAATTACGATGTCAGTCATTATGTGTCTCCAGACTTTATAGTTTGTAGCAAATAATTCGTTTGCAGAGAATGTTCAAAACCTATGCAGTATAGTAAAAAAAAGCAATGAAGAAAGTGTTTTACATCGCTTAAGCTAGACTGAACAGTTCTTAGCAAGTGGCTAGAGGTTCAGGGGTAATTTGACCCATTTGGCTTAATTTTATTCGCGTATGATATTTGGGGGAATTTGCACAATAAAAGAAACTGCCATTTGAACCTCTCGGTAACCCACTATCGCCTTGGAAAGTAATCGAATTGATTCTTAGTGTACCTCTCCAGTCTAAGCTTCCATATTTATAGTTGAGTGGTGTGGCGTAGAGGAGGGTCTCACTGGGATCACGTTGTCGATTGTTATTTGTATCAATGAAGCTTATAAATCCTTTATTCCAATCCCGATCACAGGTCAATAAATCTTGACTTGCGCACAGCGTCACATTTCTTCGATAGGTTTGTGCATCAGATTTTGATTTTTGTATATGAATTGTGAGTGTTCTTTTGAGTTGAATGGCTTCATTTGACATCATTAAGTCATTAAAATGGGGTAGACTGAGACACACTAAAATTGCAAAAATTGCGATACACGTGATTAATTCACTGATTGTGAGACCTAAAATTTTAAACATTGTTTGACCCATATAATATTTCTGTAATTTTTTTATTAACAAAGTGTTAAGTAAAGACTGTATTTATTCGGTTAAGTTTAGTATTTAGACAAACTAATGATTACTTCGTACTGCAAAGACTGCTAAAATCAAAGACAGTGAACAATAAGCTATTCTCTCTATCGCTTTGAATTAAAAATTACTGAACTACAACGGAAATTGTAAGAAAATTTGTCAATAATTTACGAGGTTAAGGTTATCAAGCACTTGGAAAATTCATCAAGTGTTTGTATGATTCAAAGTGAAGTGAATAGCTTAAAAAAAATACTGTAGAACATACCTTGTTCTCAGGGGCCAAAAATCATAGGCTGAGCTTGAACAACAAACAATTGTTATCTCTGGAGGATATCCATGAAATTGAGTCGTATCGCACTTGCTATGCTTGTTGCTGCTCCCTTAGCTGCTGCTAATGCGGGTGTAACAATTACTCCATTATTGCTTGGTTACACATTCCAAGACACTAAACACAACAATGGTGGTGATCATTTAACTACTAGCGGTGAATTACAAGACGATTTATTCGTTGGTGCTGCTATCGGTGTGGAATTAACACCTTGGTTAGGTTTTGAAGTTGAATATAACCAAGTTAAAGGCGACGTAGATAGCGCTGCTGCTAACTCTGAATATAAGCAACAACAAATCAACGGTAACTTCTATGTTACTTCTGATTTGATCACTAAAAACTATGACAGCAAAATCAAACCTTATGTTTTATTAGGTGCTGGTCACTATAAATACTCGTTCACCGATGCAACTGATACTCAGTTAGGTCGTGCTGGTCGTGGTTTGAAAGAAGAAGGTACTTTAGGTAATGCTGGTATCGGTGCTTTCTGGCGCTTGAACGATGCTTTATCTCTTCGTACTGAAGCTCGTGGTACTTATAACATCGATGAAGACTTCTGGAACTATACAGCACTTGCTGGTTTAAACGTAGTTCTTGGTGGTCACTTGAAGCCTGCTGCGCCAGTCGTAGAAGTTGCTCCAGTTGAACCAACTCCAGTTGCTCCACAGCCACAAGAGTTGACCGAAGATCTTAACATGGAACTTCGTGTATTCTTTGATACAAACAAATCAGACATCAAGCCACAATATAAGTCTGAAATTGCGAAAGTAGCAGAGAAGTTAGCTGAGTACCCGAATGCGACTGCTCGTATTGAAGGTCACACAGATAACACTGGTCCACGTGCATTAAACGAACGTTTATCATTGGCTCGTGCTAACTCTGTTAAATCATCACTTGTAAATGAATACAACGTTGATGCATCTCGTTTGTCAACTCAAGGTTTCGCTTGGGATCAACCGATTGCTGACAACAAAACTAAAGAAGGTCGTGCTATGAACCGTCGCGTATTCGCTGCGATTTCTGGTAGCCGTACTGTTTTAGTTCAACCAGGTCAATAATTTCAAGTTATTGAAATTATAAAAAAGCGACTCGTTTGAGTCGCTTTTTTTATGGATATAAACGTTTTGTGGTATTGATGTAAAAGTAAACATAATGGCTAAAAACTAGAATAATCTTGTCTTAATGCTGGATAGATTGTGAGGACTATTTAGTTTTATTAAAAAAAATTATGATATCTTGTTAATGTTTTGATTAAAAAGTGATAATCTCTCACAGCTTTATTGGGTATTGTCAGATTAGCGTTTTCTAGATTTTTGGAAGAGAAATAAGTCGTTTTTCTGTGGCTGCTAGCTAAATGGTATTAAATACTTGGAAAATTGACTGGGTATTTGTATGATTCAACATAAAGTGAATACCTGAAAAAGATACAACAAGGCTATTTCTCAGTATTCAAAATTGATTAAGTTTAGAAAACAAACAAATTTTTTTTTTGGAGGTTATCCATGAAATTGAGTCGTATTGCACTTGCTATGCTTGTTGCTGCTCCTTTAGCTGCTGCTAATGCGGGCGTAACAATTACTCCATTATTGCTTGGTTACACATTCCAAGACAGTAAGCACAACAATGGTTCTGAAAACTTAACTAGCAGCGCTGAATTACAAGACGATTTATTCGTTGGTGCTGCTATTGGTGTGGAATTAACACCTTGGTTAGGTTTTGAAGTTGAATATAACCAAGTTAAAGGCGACGTTGATGGCGCTGCTGCTAACTCTGAATATAAGCAACAACAAATCAATGGTAACTTCTATGTTACTTCTGATTTGATCACTAAAAACTATGACAGCAAAATCAAACCTTATGTTTTATTAGGTGCTGGTCACTATAAATACTCGTTCACCGATGCAACTGATACTCAGTTAGGTCGTGCTGGTCGTGGTTTGAAAGAAGAAGGTACTTTAGGTAATGCTGGTATCGGTGCTTTCTGGCGCTTGAACGATGCTTTATCTCTTCGTACTGAAGCTCGTGGTACTTATAACATCGATGAAGACTTCTGGAACTATACAGCACTTGCTGGTTTAAACGTAGTTCTTGGTGGTCACTTGAAGCCTGCTGCGCCAGTCGTAGAAGTTGCTCCAGTTGAACCAACTCCAGTTGCTCCACAGCCACAAGAGTTGACCGAAGATCTTAACATGGAACTTCGTGTATTCTTTGATACAAACAAATCAGACATCAAGCCACAATATAAGTCTGAAATTGCGAAAGTAGCAGAGAAGTTAGCTGAGTACCCGAATGCGACTGCTCGTATTGAAGGTCACACAGATAACACTGGTCCACGTGCATTAAACGAACGTTTATCATTGGCTCGTGCTAACTCTGTTAAATCATCACTTGTAAATGAATACAACGTTGATGCATCTCGTTTGTCAACTCAAGGTTTCGCTTGGGATCAACCGATTGCTGACAACAAAACTAAAGAAGGTCGTGCTATGAACCGTCGCGTATTCGCTGCGATTTCTGGTAGCCGTACTGTTTTAGTTCAACCAGGTCAATAATTTCAAGTTATTGAAATTATAAAAAAGCGACTCGTTTGAGTCGCTTTTTTTATTGTCGATACGCTGTAAATATTCATTTTATTTCTCCTCAGTCTTACTCATTTGATCAAAGGCTATGTCTACCAAACACCTTTATTCAATTGTTGTTTGGCTTGTTGACGATCACGACGGTGTTGTGCGCGTGGCTTTTCTGTTTCGTGAATCCCTCCTTTCTTTAGTAAAGGGGACAAAGCTACAGGATTGCGAACTTTGATTTTTGGCATTTCTTTCAGTTTCATTTGATTATCCTTTGATACATAAAATTTGTTTAAGTGTATGCACGATTTCGATCAGTTCTGATTGGTTTGCCATCACTTGATCAATATCTTTGTATGCGCTTGGGATTTCATCAATCACTCCCGCATCTTTGCGGCATTCAATGCCTTGGGTTTGTTGAATAAGATCCTCTTGGCTAAACAGTAACTTCGCTTTATTGCGACTCATTTTCCGTCCAGCACCATGTGAACATGAGCAGAACGATTCAGGATTGGCCTTGCCTTTGACAATATAAGAGCGTGCTCCCATTGAACCAGGGATAATGCCTAATTCGTTTAAACCTGCTCGAATTGCTCCTTTTCGAGTAATGAATAGATCTTCACCAAAGTGATTTTCCCGACTGACATAGTTGTGGTGGCAATTAATCGCTTCCTTGGTCATTTGAAAGGGTGGTAGAAGTGGACGGATCGCTTCTAGAATTAACCGCATCATTTCGCGACGATTTTCATAAGCATATTCTTGTGCCCATTGCACGGCTTCTACATAGTCATCAAAGCTGTTGGAACCTTCCGCAAAGTAACTTAAATCTTTGTCTGGAACATGACCAAAACGATGTTGAGCTTCTTTCTTCGCCAGTTCAATAAAGTATGTGCCAATCACATTACCTAAACCTCGGCTACCCGAGTGTAACATTACCCAGACGTCCTGATTTTCATCTAAGCACAGTTCAATAAAGTGATTACCTCCACCCAACGTACCGAGCTGTTTCTGCCACGTCGCGTCAAACTTTCTTAACATTCGCACCAAACCCGGATGCTTTTTGATAATGGGTTGTAAGCGCTTTTCCAAAGGAATAATGCTCGAAGCTTTGGCTTTGATCTGTTTATGCAGTTCAAAACCCACAGGAACTTTGCGTTCGATTGCATGTCGCAATGGTGCAAGGTGATCTGGCAATTGTGATGCTTTTAGATTGAGTCGAATCGCATTCATACCGCAGCCAATATCTACCCCGACTGCCGCAGGAATAATGGCGTGCTTGGTGGGAATTACACTACCAACAGTTGCGCCTTTACCGACATGTACATCAGGCATCACTGCAATATGTGAATATATAAATTGCAGTTGTGCCATTTTTTTGAGTTGTTCAATGCTTTCACTATCAATGTCGTTGGTGAAGATTTTCACTGGAACGCCATATAGAGCATCAGCATTCAGTATTTTTTGTATGCCCATTTTCTTATCTCGGTCATTTTATTTTTTTGTCCGAATAGGCATAAAAAAACCTAGCGAATGCTAGGTTTAAATAGACATTCGGACAAGTGATCATGAAGATTTACCACTTGTCCGTGAGGTGACAGTGCCAAATCTTACAATGTGTTTCCTAGTTGTAATGGCATGTGTTGTCCTCCTCTATAATAGTGCCGTTGAAAATATGAGCAGAGATTCTACTCATATTTGCTGTTCAGTCAAGTATAAATCAATGATTTATTCACCTGCTTTCACATTCATATCTTTATAAGCGATTAGTTTGGTCTTATGTTTCCACTTATAACCGAGCCAGATTGCTAAAAATAGAGGAATACTGATATAGGTAGATAAAACTCCAAGCCAATCAATTTTTCCACCGAGCACAGCCTCATAGTTTTGACCAAGGATGATGATTGAGCAAAGAATAAATGCAAACCACGGTGCAAATGGGAAGAACTTGGCGCGATAGGCGAGGTCTTCCAGCTTGTAGCCTTGTAAAATATATCCTTTACGGAAACGATAGTGTGAAATCGCAATCCCTAACCAGACAATAAAGCCACACATACCTGACATATTGAGCAACCAGTTAAAGACTTGCTTTTCGCCCATAAAGGTTGTCAAAAAACATAATGCAGCAACGGCAGTTGTCGCATACAGTGCATTCATCGGTACGCCACGACGATCCAGTTTGGAGAAAAGTTTAGGGGCACGACCTTCACGTGCCATATTCCACAACATACGGGTCGAAGAATACATGCCTGAGTTACCAGCAGACAAAATCGCACTGAGAATGACCGCATTCATCAAACTGGCTGCAAAAGCAAAGCCTGCTTTTTCATACAGTAAGGTGAAAGGTGATAAGGCAATATCTTCACTTGCGGCAGCTTTTAATAGCATTGGATCATCGTAACTGACCAGTGTACCAATGATGAAAATACACAGAATATAGAATAACAGGATACGCCAAAAAATCTGTTTGATTGCTAAAGGAATGGTTTTCTTCGGATCTTTTGATTCACCCGCAGCGACCCCGACCATTTCTGTACCTTGGAAAGAGAATCCCGCAATCATTGCTACACCAATCATGGCTTGCAGACCACCTACAAAGGGCGCGTCTTGATAGGTCCAATTGGAAAAAGCGGCAACATTTGGCGTGAGCATGATTTTAACAATCATGGCAATACCAATGATAATAAAGACGATGATTGCAATCACTTTGATCATGGAGAACCAGAACTCGCTCTCACCAAAGCCTTTAACTGTTAACGAGTTGATCCCAAAAATAATCGCAAGGAAAATCGCACTCCAGTAAAACCCGGGAAGATCTGGGAACCAGAATTTCATGATGAACTGTACAGCGACGAGTTCAAAAGCAACGGTAATGGCCCAGTTATACCAGTAATTCCAACCTAAGGCGAAACCAAAGCCATGCTCAACATAACGACTACCATAAGTGAAAAATGCACCTGATGTTGGGGTGTGTGTTGCCAATTCGCCTAAACTGGTCATCAAGAAATAAATCATCAGACCAATCAGAGCGTAAGCCAGCAATGCACCACCAGGGCCAGCATTTGCAATGGTAGAGCCTGAAGCAAGGAATAAGCCAGTACCAATTGATCCACCAATGGCAATCATATTGAGGTGGCGAGCGCCGAGCTTACGCTGAAGGTGTTGGGGAGCAGATGTCTCGCTCATAAAAATTCCTTAAACTTTATATTTCGCACTGGCATACAGCACCTTGAATCCTTGTTGGTCAGTTTTGATGACACATTGACCAAAGCTTTGTTCAATAAGCGGCTGATAATTCAAAAAACGATTTGCGATGATCCATAATTCACCTGAACGTTTTAGGTGTGATTTTGCAAGCTTGCATAGCGCTTCGCTGGCATCGTAATCGGTATAGATTCCCTGATGGAAAGGCGGATTGCTGACAATCGCAGCCAAATCTTTGGGTGCATCACCAAAGCCTGTTACAGGTTGAAGATGTAACTGATCTAAATTCAGCCCATTTCGCTGAAACGTCATTTCAGTTGACCGTAATGCAAATGCATCAATATCAAGCGCAAAAATTTGTTGCTGTGGATTTAGTTTGGCCAAATATGCACTAATAATCCCAGCACCGCAGCCAAAGTCGGCAATCTTACCCGATTTTACTTGATCAAGGTAAGGAACTAATACGGCCGTTCCAATATCCAAATGATCTTGGCTAAATACACCGGGCAGTGCGCAAACTTCTAAACGATCTTGATTCACTTGTACGGTATAGGTTTTTAACCAGTGATCTAGTGGTTTCAATTGTTCAGTTTTTTCAATTTTCATGTGCCAAAGTTGACAGTGACGTGCACTATCTAATTTCTGTGTTTGACCATACTGCTGTAATTGTTTTGCTGCACGTTCAACCCCACCTTTTTTCTCACCAACGAGAAAAACGTGCTGACCTTGCTGTAAATGGCTGACCACCACATGCAGAATATAGTTCAACAATTCCTTTGATTTAGGCACAAAAATAATGACTTGTTCAAAGACAGCTTTGGGAAATTCAACTGAGAAATGTGATGAAATTCCAGCATTTAAAAAGCCTTGATGCTCAGCAAAGTTCCAAGTCCATACAGATGCCTGTGCTTGGCTGGGTAGTTCTTTGGCGAGTTGATCATTCGGGGCATTAATCAATAAGATATGCCCATTTAAATAATCTTGTTGACGTAAGACGACTTCACTACGTGGATCCATATTGATCTCTCATCAAAACAAAACCCAGTCGTGAAACTGGGTAAGTGTCGAGGTTGGATGATTATTTATGCGTTTCAGGTAAAACTATATTTAAAATCAAAGCGGCAATACCGCCTGTTGCGACACCAGAGCTAAAAATATTTTTAAATAATTCGGGTAGGTGTTCAAGAATCTGTGGAACTTGTGCAACCCCTAGACCTAAAGCTAGAGAAATTGAAATGATTAACAAGGCACGACGATCCAAATGAATACCTGACAGGATATTGATGCCAGAAGCTGCAACAGCACCGAACATAACCATTACCGCGCCGCCTAAAACGGCTTGAGGGACTGCTTGGATCACAGCCGAAACGGCAGGGAATAGACCTAAAATAACCAGTAGTGCAGCAATCCAAAGACCGACATAGCGACTGGCTACACCTGTGAGCTGAATCACCCCGTTATTTTGGGCAAAGACTGAACTTGGGAAGGTATTGAAGATACCTGCTAAAAATGAATTTGCACCATTGACCAGTACGCCACCTTTAATTCGTTGCATCCAAATCGGACCATCAACAGGTTGATTTGAAATTTTACTGGTTGCAGTGACATCACCAATCGCTTCAAGTGAAGTGACTAAATAAATAAATGCCATTGGAATAAATAAGCTCCAAGAAAAGCTTAAACCAAAATGCATCGGGGTAGGAACTTGCACAAGCGGTGCATCATTTAAAACAGAAAAATCTAAATGCCCCATAAATCCTGCAAGAATATAACCGATCACCAAAGCGATCAAAATTGCTGAACTTTTCACCCAAATAATACGAATACGATTCAGCAAAATAATGATGCCAAGTACGGTACATGACATGATTAAATTATCAGCATTGGCGAATGTTTGATTCTGCATCGCGGTATAACCACCACCCATGCTAATCAAACCTTCTTTAATCAAGGTCAAACCAATCAGCAGAACCACGATACCCGTAACCAAAGGCGTAATCAGTTTTTTGACCCAAGGTAAAATGCGTGAAACACCCATTTCGATAAATGAACCTGCAATCACAACCCCGAAAATGGCAGCCATCACTTGTTCAACAGGCGTGCCAGCAGCCACCATTGCACTACCAATACCAATGATTGGGCCAATAAAATTAAAACTTGTCCCCTGAACAATTAATAATCCCGCACCGAAAGGCCCTACTTTTTTACACTGTAAAAAAGTAGCAATGCCTGAAATGATGAGAGACATCGATAAAATCATATTGGTGTCTTCACGGGAGACACCAAGTGCGAGACAAATCAGTAATCCGGGGGTAATAATCGGGACTAAAATGGCTAAAAGATGTTGCAAAGCGGCTAAAAATGCAACAAAAGGTTTCGGGCGATCATTCAGCCCGTAAACAAGATCGAGCTGTTGCTGAGGTAGGGGTTTCGACATGGGAGCATAAAAAAGCGATAAGCATTAGTGGAATATTCTAATAGAGTTGGACTATTTTACCAACGATTCGATTGCAATTCGTCAGAAAAAAAGTTGTCTGTCAATAAACTGTCACTACTAAAGCGTAATATTTTTCTGTATAATTTGCCCTCAAATTTAAAGCGTATTGAATTATACATGTCAGATATTAAAACTCTCCGTAACATTGCCATTATTGCGCACGTCGATCATGGTAAAACGACTCTTGTAGACAAACTTTTACAACAATCAGGTGCTCTTGGTGATCGCGCAGGCGAGATTGAACGTGTTATGGATTCTAACGCGCTTGAGTCTGAACGTGGTATTACCATTCTTGCAAAAAATACTGCAATCAAATGGTTAGATGCACGCACAAACACTGAGTATCGCATCAACATCGTTGACACCCCGGGACACGCCGATTTCGGTGGTGAAGTAGAACGTGTCTTGTCGATGGTCGATTGCGTATTACTTTTGGTTGATGCACAAGAAGGTCCAATGCCACAAACTCGTTTTGTGACACAAAAAGCCTTTGCGCGTGGTTTGAAGCCAATCGTGATTATCAACAAAGTTGACAAGCCAAGCGCACGTTGTGACTGGGTTATCGATCAAGTATTTGATTTATTTGATAACCTTGGTGGTTCTGACGAACAGTTAGACTTCCCAATCGTTTATGCATCAGGTCTTCGTGGTGTTGCTGGTCCTTCACCTGAAGAACTTGCTGACGATATGACGCCATTGTTCCAAACCGTTGTAGATATCGTTGAGCCACCAGCAGTAGATGTTGATGGTCCATTCCAAATGCAGATTTCTTCACTTGACTATAACAGTTTTGTTGGTGTAATCGGTGTTGGTCGTATTCAACGTGGTTCAGTTAAATTGAACACACAAGTAACTGTAATCGATAAAGAAGGTAAGACGCGTAATGGTCGTATCTTAAAAATTATGGGTTACCATGGTTTAGAACGTGTTGATATTACCGAAGCAAACGCTGGTGACATCGTTTGCGTAACTGGTATCGACGCACTTAACATTTCTGACACTATTTGTGATCCGAAAGCTGTTGAAGCTTTACCGCCATTGTCTGTCGATGAGCCGACTGTTTCGATGACATTCCAAGTAAACAATTCACCGTTTGCTGGTAAAGAAGGTAAGTTTGTAACATCACGTAACATTCGTGAGCGTCTTGATCGTGAATTGATTCATAACGTTGCACTTCGTGTAGAAGATACTGATAGTCCAGACCGTTTTAAAGTGTCTGGTCGTGGTGAGCTTCATCTTTCTGTATTGATCGAAAACATGCGTCGTGAAGGCTTTGAGATGGGCGTATCACGTCCACAAGTGATCATGAAAGAAATCGATGGTGTGAAACACGAGCCATTCGAAAACGTGACTTTTGACGTTGAAGAACAGCATCAAGGTTTCGTTATGGAACAAATGGGTTTCCGTAAAGGCGAAATGACCAATATGGAAGTTGACGGCAAAGGTCGTATGCGTATTGAGGCAACTGTTCCTTCACGCGGTTTGATTGGTTTCCGTTCAGAATACCTAACCATGACTTCTGGTACGGGTATCATGACGTCAAGCTTCTCGCATTATGGTCCTGCAAAACAAGGTACTGTCGCACAACGTCAAAACGGTGTTCTAGTTTCTATGGTTCAAGGCGTATGCTTGGGCTATGCATTGTTCACATTGCAAGACCGCGGTCGTTTATTCGCTAAGCCACAGCTTGAAGTCTATGAAGGTATGATCGTAGGTATTAACTCACGTTCTGACGACATGGCTGTTAACCCAACTAAAGCGAAACAGTTAACCAACGTACGTGCATCTGGTACAGACGAAGCGTTAACGTTAGTTCCTGCAATTGAATTCACGCTTGAACAGGCACTTGAATTCATTGAAGATGATGAATTAGTTGAAGTAACACCTAAATCTATTCGTATTCGTAAACGTTATCTTACTGAAGGCGAACGTAAGCGTAACCGTGGTAAATAATTTTTCTTAACAGAAAAGTGAAAAACCGCTAAATTTATTTAGCGGTTTTTTTATTGCAAAAAATAAAACAACGAGCGTGCTTAAATTCATCTTTTTATTAAAATAAAATATGTTGTTAAAGTGTGAAATAACTTTCATTTTTTTGAAAAAATATTAAATTATCAACTATATGGCTGGTCGCTGTGCCTGTGTAATAAACAATGCAAAAACAGGGCACGACAAAATTCAACTCTGGAGAGTTAAGATGAGTATTATTCAAGAATTTAAAGAATTTGCTGTAAAAGGCAATGTAATGGATCTCGCCATTGGTGTGATCATCGGTGGGGCTTTTGGTAAAATCATTGATTCAATGGTCAAAGATCTTTTGATGCCAATTATCTCATGGATATTGGGTGGCGATGTCGACTACACCAACTGGTTTGTCGTATTGGGAGATAACCCGAATAGTATTAGTAATCTTGCAGCAGCCCAAGAAGCCGGTTTAAATGTGTTTGCGTATGGTAATTTTATTACTGTACTTATTAACTTCTTATTATTAGCATGGGTGGTTTTCTTATTAGTGAAGGTGATGAACCGTCTACGCAAACAAGAAGAAGCTGCACCAGCAGAACCAGCACCAACACCAGAAGATGTTCAATTGTTACGTGAAATTCGTGATGAGCTAAAAAAACAGGGCTAAATTAGCTTTAAACAAAAAACGGCACTTAAGATGCCGTTTTTTATGGCTATTCGTTTCGGGGAGAGCTGGCGATATAGATTTGATGGTCCTTTAAGCATCTAGGAAAATAGCCAACTTCATTCTAAGATGCTATGCAAATATGAGGGAGAAAGAGACAAAAATGAATCGATTGTTCGTCTACGGTACTTTATGTCCAAATCGAGAAAATGCGCATATTCTCGGTGGAATTGGGGGAGACTGGCAGCAAGCCTTTGTGCATGGCACAGTACATATTTTAGATTGGGGACCAGATAAAGGCTTACCTGCAATTGTATTAAACCAAAAAGATACTTTGGTAGCAGGCTACTTATTTAGCACTGAAAAATTACAAGAAAATTGGCAAATGCTGGACGATTTTGAAGGAATGCAATACCAACGGGTACAGACTGAAGTACATTTGAATTCGGGTGAAAAAATACTGGCATGGACCTATGTGATGAAAGCACAAGACTGAAAATCATTTCAGTTTCTGGGCGCTTAAATTTAAGCCCAATTCTGATTACTTTAAACCATCTATACGAAATTTGATTTCGATCAAGTGGAAACCAAACTGGCTTTTGATGGATCAATGTAAAATACGTTCCGCAGCAGTAAAAACGAGTTTATCGATCACAGGGACAAGCTGTCCTTTTTTGACTTCGCGGAGCTCACCGCCACGCTTTGCAGAGTTGCAGGTCGAGTATTGTTTGGCAATTTTTGAAAATCAGCACCAGAATGGATACGTTTTTTCAATTGTTCAGCCATGTCTTTATCTTTGACTAAGATATGTCGAATAATAGTTGTTTGTATGTGGTTGAGAGTGCGCCAATATACTTGAAAAATCATCTAGTTTGCTGATCTACATAATATAAAAATTTTTCTAAGAAAAATGGGCTATTTTTTACGTTATAACATTTCAAATTTAATAATAAATTTTTTTGTAACTTTGAGCATTTAAATCAAAGAAAGAAAATCTTTTGTGAGGGCATTCACATTAATAATTTATGCCATATCTAGACAATAAATGGCAGTCGCTGTTTAATTTTTAACTATTGATTGTGTACGGATTGTAAACGCAATTTAATTCAAGCAAATAAATAGAAGTGAACAGAGCTATGAATAATAAGATGAAAGTTATCTTAAGTATTGTCATTGTGTTTGGTTTGGTGATTGCACTGGTTGTTTATTTTAAACCAACTAACGAAACGTCAGTTTCGGTCAATATGTATCCAACAGATACAACATCGCAAAGTGCTCCAAACGATCAAAATGCCTTCGAAAGTCATCCAACTCAGTTAGCTTCTAATGTTGAACAGGCTGCCACTAGTACTTCGGGTGACAATGAATTGGTTGATACTAAAAGTGATATGAGCATTCAACCGATTGATCCAGAAACCGATGTAGGCAACCAAATTATTGAACCAAATTGATCAACATAATTTGTTAAAACAAGCAAAAAAAAAGGAAAATGTTCATGATTTACAAAAAGATTCTGTTAGCGCTATGCATGGGGTTATCCTTTGGGGCTAGTAATGTACAAGCGCAAATTTCACCGCAGGCTGCAAATGCGCAATTGAGTAATGCTGCTAAACAAAAAATTCAACAGGGTAAAATTGACATCAATGCATTATTACAAAATGCATCGAATGACCTGATTATTGAATATTATAACGATGCCGACCAAAATTTGACTGCGGCACAGTTAAGGAAGTATTTCCAACAACAAAAACAAATGATATCTAATCAATTTGCACAACAAAACTCGGGTGTTCAGTTGTTGCGTGATTACAATGCCTTACCTATTAGTTTTTATCGTATACAAAATCGTAATGCGTTGGTGAATTTATTAAATAATCCAAATGTCAAAGCGGTCTATCCGAACCGTGTATCCAAAGCCACATTGTCACAGAGTTTAAACCAAATTGGTCAACCTGTAGCCAAAAGTAAAGGCTTTACAGGTGCGGGTACAACAGTTGCAGTTTTAGATACAGGTGCAAATTATAGACATCCCGATCTAGGAAGTTGTACTGCACCTGGCACGCCAGCTAGTTGTCGAGTCAGCTATGCACTTGATTTTGCACCAGAAGATAACTCATTGGATGACAATGGTCATGGTTCAAATGTATCTTCAATTGTTGCTGGTGTTGCATCTGAGGCTAAAATCGTTGCTCTTGATGTATTTCGTGGCGCAAGTGCCTATGATAGCGACATTATTTCGGCTTTAAACTGGGTGACGAATCAAGCGGAAACTCTCAATATCAAGTCGGCTAACTTGAGTTTGGGTAATTCAACAAGATATTCATCAACTTGTACTTCTTCATCGTTGACTAATTCATTCCAAAAATTACGTAATGTGGGCGTAATCCCTGTGGTTGCTTCTGGTAATGATGCTTATACCAATGGTATCTCATATCCAGCATGTACAGCTGGTGCAGTCAGTGTTGGCGCTGTTTATGATGCAAATGTTGGAGGACGGGGTTATCAAAATTGCTCAGATCAATCGACCTATATGGATAAAGTGACTTGCTTCAGTAATAGTGCATCAAACTTAACCTTATTAGCACCAGGAGCACCGATTACGGCAGGGGGGTATACCCAAAGTGGTACATCCATGGCAGCTCCACATGTTGCGGGCGCAGTTGCTGTGTTGCTTGCCAATAATGCCTTACCAAATGCTAGCTTAGATGACATTGTAAACCGTTTGAAGAATACAGGAACATTGGTGACCGATCATCGTACGAATCAACGTTTTCCACGTCTGAACTTGAGTGCAGCAGTTGATGGTTTAACATCTTCAACACCAACACCAACACCAACACCAACACCAACACCAACACCAACACCAGCACCAGCACCAGCACCAAAGCAGGTGTGTACTAACTATTTCTTCTTTACAATCTGCCAGTATGTATAAATTGAACGAAGTTAAATAGTTGAATGAGTGGCAACTGATATTTTATAAGTTGCCATTTTTTATAGATTCTGGTGCCAACTTTTACACGTTCTTTAAACTTGCTTTGAATCGATTGCTTATGGCGATACTACTGCAATTGTTCTTTCGGCTAGCCGAGATTAAAGTAGTATACAAGCCTGTGTGTTTTTAGGTTTGGTTATTGACTCACATTCTAAATTTGATTTCGATCAAGTGGAAACCAAACTGACTTTTAATCGGACCATGTAAGACGCGTTCAGCAGCACTGAAAACCAGTTTATCTATAACAGGAACAAGCTGTCCTTTTTTGACTTCGCCTAACTCGCCACCACGTTTTGCTGAATTACAGGTTGAATATTGCTTCGCAATTTTTGAAAAATCAGCACCAGAATGGATACGTTTTTTCAATTGTTCAGCCATGTCTTTATCTTTGACTAAGATATGTCGAACAATAGCAGTTTTCATGCGCTGTTCTCCTTTAAAAAAAACTATGCTTTTTTCAGTTTCAATGGTTGGCATTGTGGGCAAAAAACACTTGCACGCTGTCCCAGTTTTAGGTTCTCTAAGGTCGTCTCACAGTTAACACACATCTCGCCAGCTCGACCATATGCCAAAAGGGTTTGTTGAAAATAACCATTTTCACCCATTGCATTGCTATAGTCACGTAAAGTCGAACCACCTAAATCAATGGCTTGTTGCAAGATTCGTTTGACTTCAATTACCAACTTTTCCACTTGAACTTTGGTTAAGGTTGACGCAGGTTGTGCTGGATGAACGCCGATATTAAATAGGCTTTCAGTCGCATAAATATTGCCTACACCGACCACGATATGATTATCCATTAAAGCAATTTTAATGCCGACATTTTTTTTACTTAGTTTTTCTAAAAGATATGACGAATTAAAATCATCACTTAACGGCTCGGGGCCAAGTGTATCAATTAGCTTAGTTTGATGATTTTGATCAAGCCAAAGTATACAGCCGAAGCGCCGTGGGTCATGATAGCGGAGCTGATAATCTTCAAAATCAATCACCAGATGATCGTGTTTCCTCAGTTCATCACTGGGCTGGCACAGCCGAAAACTTCCAGACATACCCAGATGCCAAAGCATTTGATCATGTTCAAACTCAGCTAAAATATACTTAGAACGACGTGAAAGGTGTATTAGGCGTTGGCCAACCAGCTTATCAATATCATCAGGTACCGCCCAACGTAAACTGGCATTCCAGACTTTCACGGCTTGGACGCGCTGTTCCAATAAAGGTAACAGGCTGGTTTTGGTGGTTTCAACTTCAGGAAGTTCGGGCATAATAAGTTCAAATTGTTTCAACAACAATACAATGAGGGTAAATGTTTAACTTACAATTATGTCGATATTTAATTTTATTTGCCAATATAGATCAGTAACAACTTTGACTGATTTAGCTAAAATTAATGTTTTCAGATAATTATAAAATAAATAGCAGCTTACTTTTAAAAATCATCGTTTCAATTTTTTGAGAAATAAGGAATCTTCATGCCTTTCTGGAAAATTAACCTGTTATACGGTTGTGTCGCAATGAGTATGGGGCTAAACAGTTCCTTACTATGGGCAGCCGAGCCTGATACTCAGCAGCCTTTGCAACTCCCAACGATTAAAGTTGAAGCGACGCGTACAGATACAAGCTATCTACAGACACCCGCTTCGGTATTTCGCGTTGATGCACCTGAGCAAATACAGTCTGCACAGGTTAATCTAACTGAACTTGTGAAAGGAATTCCAAGCTTACAGCTAAATAACCGTGAGAACTATGCGCAAGATTTACAGCTATCAATGCGTGGATTTGGTGCACGTTCTACTTTTGGCGTGCGAGGAATTCGTCTTTATGTCGATGGTATTCCTGCAACGATGCCTGATGGACAGGGACAAACCTCAAATATTGATTTGAGTAGTTTAGATCACCTTGAAGTTTTGACGGGACCATTTTCCTCCCTTTATGGAAACTCCTCTGGTGGGACGATCTTGACAACGACCAAAGAGGGGCGAGGTAAAGATTCAATTGAAATGAGCTATACGGGGGGGAGTCACAATAAAAATCGTGCAGGTTTAGTTCTCCAAGGCGGTTCAGAACATGCCAATGAACCAAGTTACGTGATTAGCTCATCGTATTTTGATACCGATGGCTATCGTGAACATAGTGATGCACGTAAGGTGCTCAACAATGCCAAATTGACATGGGATATTGAAGATGGTTCGAAGATTAATTGGATTACCAATTACGTCAAAATCAATGCAAATGACCCTCAAGGTTTAACGCGTGAACTATGGGATGAAAATCCTAAGCAACAAGTTCCATTTCTTAAGCAATTTGATGTACGTAAAAATATTGAACAAACCCAAACCGGGGTGACATGGTCGAAGCCAATTAACGATCAGCATGAGTTATATATGATGGGGTATTGGGGCAATCGTCAGGTAACACAATATCAATCTATACCCGCTACAGCTCAGGCCAATCCACGTCATGCTGGTGGAGTGATTGATTTCGATCGTAATTATTATGGTGCTGATTTCCGTTGGACTGGAAAAGAGTTGCTCCCAAATACGAGCATTAGTCTTGGTGTGGCACTTGATAGCATGGATGAACAGCGTAAAGGCTATGAAAATTTTGTCTTAATGAGTAATCAACCAAGTTATGGCGTGAAAGGTAATTTACGTCGTAACGAAGACAATAGCTTATGGAATATCGATCCTTATTTACAAGCATCATGGCAGTTTTTACCGTCATGGCGAGTAGATACGGGGCTTCGTTATAGTAATGTACATTACAAATCTAAAGACCATTACATTGCAGGTGTAAATGGTGATGATAGTGGCAAACATAATTATTCTAAGTTTCTTCCGTCCATTGCTTTGAGCTGGCAAGTTGTTCCCGAACTTTTGGCTTATGTCAGTTATGCCAAAGGCTTTGAAACGCCGACTTTCACTGAAATGGCTTATCGCCCAGACGGATCTGGTGGGTTTAATTTTGATCTTGATGCATCGAGCAGTGATACCTATGAACTTGGCTTAAAATCACAAAATCAACTCGGTGATTTTACTTTGGCTGTTTTTCAAACTAAGACCAAAGACGACATTGTCTCCGCAGGCGCAAGCAATGGACGCACGACCTTTCGTAACGCTGATAAGACCTTGCGTGAAGGGATTGAGTTGACATGGAACAAAGCACTTTGGCGTGATTTGGTGGCTAATGCCAGTTATGGTTATTTAGATGCAACTTTTGATTCAACGGTTCCTGCTGTTGGCTCTGTAGCAGAAATTGCCTCAGGAAATCTGATTCCTGGTATTGCGAAGCAACGTGCTTATGCAGCGGTGGCATGGAAACCAAACACTGGTTTTTATGGTGGGCTAGATGCGCAGTATAATGACAAAATCTATGTGAATGATACCAACACTGAAGCAGCGCCAAGTTATACCACTGTTTCAGCCTACACAGGCTATCTCTGGACATTGAATGATTGGAACGTCAATGCGTATGCGCGAGTCGATAATATGTTGGATAAAAATTACGTCGGTTCAGTGATTGTAAATGATGGCAATGGACGCTTCTATGAACCTGCGGATGGGCGCAATTGGGGTGCTGGGATTAAAGTCACTAAACAGTTTTAATCTGTTGACCACCACCAAATATCTGCTAGAAAAGTCGATATTTGGTGGTTACGGGTAAAATAAAATACTACGGTTTTGAAGCTTTGGCTTGTTGTTCTTTGGCTTTTATAATCTGTTCTACTTTTGCCAAAGACTCTTTGGCTTGAGGGATGTCTTGTCTCGCCAGTTCTGTAAAAATCTTTTTCGCCTCTGGTAAGTTTTGTTGAAGAATATCGCCATTCGCCAGCATATTACCTAGTGCCATTAATGATGGTGCATAGCCTTTTTCGGCAAGGGATTGAATCATTTTGATTGCTTGTTGACGCATCGCAGGATTCTTGTTTTTATCACTTTGCGCTAAATCATATAAAGCCCTAATGTGCATAGCAGGATAGTAGTTTTTTTGAATCAATGGTCTGAGTTGGCGAATCGCAATTTGGTCTATTTCTGGTTTGCCTTGGGCAAATAATAGTGTTGCGATTTCCACGATTGCTTCGTCAGAACCTTGTTTTGATGCTCTATCTAAATACTCTTTGAATTTTGGCGTATTCGGTGTAATACCCAATCCACCATGACGATAAAGTTGCGCTAAGGTAAAACTAGCTTTGCCGTAGCCTTTATTTGAAGCATCTTGGTAATATTGCAAAGCTCTTTTTTCATCTTTAGTCGTTCCTTGTCCATTTTGGGTCATGTAGCCAAGATTGTAGATGGCTTGAGCATTGCCTGACTCTGCGAGACGTTGCATTTCTGCAAATGCGCCAGGGTAGTTTTTTGCTTCATAGAGTTGGGTTGCTTTTGCAAAAACATCTGTTTTGGCTGAAGCTTTGCTGTCTGCTGCTAGTGTGGCGTGGCTTGCAACAATCATTAAACTGGCTATAAGCAACTTTTTCATTTTTCTTTCCCTTCGCATCGATCTGCTTTAATCCGTTGTACAGCAGAATATTTCGTTGATGTGCACATCATAAAAGTTTGGTAAAAAATGTAAATGATGATTTTGTATATATCATGCCCGAATAATACCTTTAATTTTTGATTGTTTTTAAATAAAGACTCATTAAAACAACTGGTTATGATTATCTTTTGTAGGGTTGTTGTGGAGGATTTATGGAGAGAAAGTGAATGAGGAAATAAACGCTAACGTTATTCTATATAACGTTGCATCGTGAGTTGTAGCAATTCAATTAGATCAGAATCCATATATTGATAATTATCAGGGATATCTAAAACAAACACTTTCTTATTCATGAGCTGTTTAGAGAATTTCTCTTTAATTTGTTGCTTATGTCGTATTTCCATCACAAAGATTTGATCAGCCCAAAGTATATCTTTGAGCGAAATTGTATGTTTAGCGTGGCGGCTGGTACCAGCTGATCGGGTATGGAGACCATACCCTTGTGCAAAGATGCGTTCAGCAGTTGGACTACGCCATTGATTACGACTACAGATGAATAAAACGTTCAGAGTTATAGTGTCCAATAATTAAAACGAGCTTCAATTAAGTTCTTTATTTTAGAAACTCGAGGATATTCGATTCCAAATTTTTTTGAGCGAGCGAGTTTATCTTGACGGGTACACAAGTACTTCCATTTTTTCTGGGGTTTCCACAAAAGAGAAGTATGCCGACAGTCTCGACCTCTGAAATGAAACTTTTTCTTGCGTCTCCAAGCTCTCGTGCGTTGTTGCAGTAAATCATCCATTATTAAAAAACTCATGAATTAATCGGGTTCAGCAGCCGCGATAACACATGAGTTTTGAATTTTAACTTACAGGCTAGTTTTTAACAACAGATTAGCTCGGTCTCGCCACATCACCACTTAGCGCTTCTGGCAAGTCCAACACTGTCAAATCAAGCTCTTCTAGAGCAGTTGGTTTTGCTACCACAAGTGCGATATAGCCATCTTCAATGGCGACACTATTGACCACTTCTATATCTTTAGTGATTTGAGCCGCAGGAGAGGGAGCTTCACCTTTTCCTTGAATTAAATGTAACCAGTGTTTAGGTTTTGCTTTAAACCAAAGGCGCGCCACGATTTCCTGCCCCAAGTAGCAACCCTTATCAAAATGTACACCGTCACGTTGATGTAGGCGTAATTCTTGTGGTTGAAACACATGTTCTGTTGTCTGAGTAATCCAAGCTTGTCCAGACTGAATGGCCTGTAATTGCCAAGTCTTTACATCGGTTTCTGTCTGAGAGAACTCAGTTTGATGTCCAACAATATTTGGAAAAACTTGACCAATTTCTTCTAATTTCATTTTTGAAAAAGCACCAAACTTTTTGATATGTTTGGAAAACTCTTCTGCTTGATCTTGGGTGGTGACTAGTTCAAAACTTTCTGGATTTAATTTTTTAATCCATAAACCAAAATGAATACGCCCTTTTAAATCACAAATAGCAGTGTATCGATTTTCATTTTCTGGCAAACGTTCAGTGTGAACAGTTACCTGACCCTGTAAAAATTTTTGTGCATCTATACCATTTAAGCTAAAAGCAGTAAAAGCAAGCTGACTCATAGATCGATCCTAAAGCTGCGTTTTGGTCACTAAAATATGGACTATTATTTTGCGCCATTTTTCACAAAAAAGCAGCTTTTGATTGTTGATATTCATGTTGAAATAAAGAGATTGGAAAGATCGCAATGATGATTAAATTGTGATGCTCAATCCATATATAAAAGAATAGTCTCAAGGGAGAATAACAATGCCAGGTACAGTACGATTACATCGCGTATTTAATGCGCCCCCTGAACGTGTTTTTAAAGCCTTCTTAGATCCAGATGCGTTGGTCAAATGGATGGCACCTCATGGATTTACCGCTAAAGTGCATCATTTAGATCCACAAGTTGGCGGTACTTATAAGATGTCGTTTACTAATTTTTCTACAGGGAGCATGCACTCATTTAGTGGAAAGTATATCGAAATTGTTCAAAATGAATTGCTTCGCTATACGGATCAGTTCGATGACCCTCATCTGACAGGTGAGATCCAAATGACCATCCAACTCAAGCCTGTGCTTGTGGGTACAGAGCTGAATATTACCCAAGAGGGACTACCAGATGTGATCCCTGTTGAAGCTTGTTATTTGGGGTGGCAAGAGTCACTTCATTTGTTGGGTTTGTTGATTCAAGCTGAAATCCCAGATCAATAAGCGGTTTAATTTTGAAAAATGGTCTCTATCGCTCATAATAAGACTTTTGAGATTTTTTATGTCTTTTCCAAATTGCCCACAATGCCAATCAGAATATACTTACCAAGATGGCGAACTCCTTATTTGTCCTGAATGTTCACATGAATGGAAAGAAGGTGATAGTCTAGCTTCAGAAGCACAAGAAATTATTAAAGATGCCAACGGTAATGTCTTAGTAGATGGTGATAGTGTTACGGTCATTAAAGATTTAAAAATCAAAGGTTCTTCATCAGTTGTTAAAGTCGGTACAAAGGTTAAATCAATTCGTCTGGTCGCTGATGCGAGTGATGGCCATAATATTGATTGTAAAATTGATGGTGTTGGTGCAATGAAGCTTAAATCTGAGTTTGTTAAAAAGGTTTAATTCCAACCATCTTATCTAGGAGCATGCAAATGCTCCTTTTTTATGTCAAAAGTGAATTTTAAGCTACCAAAATTGAACAAAAAACAATCTATTTAAACCGTTGTGACTGATTTATATTATGGAAGAAATAAAACAATATGAATTCCAATAATAGAGGTTGTTTATGGCTGGATGGTTTGAGGTGAGTCGGGCAAGCGATGGGCAATATCGTTTTGTCTTGAAAGCGGGAAATGGTGAAGTCATTTTAAATAGTGAATTATACAAGACCAAGGCATCGGCATTGAATGGGATTGCATCGGTGCAAAAGAATAGCCCAGATGATGTTCATTATGAGCGATTAATGTCAAAAAATGATAAAGCTTATTTTAATTTAAAGGCTGCAAATCATCAGGTGATTGGAACCAGTCAGCTTTATGCCAGTGAGCAATCTCGTGATAAAGGCATCGATTCAGTCAAAAATAATGGTCCATCAGAAAAACTTAAAGACTTAACGGTTTAAATTTCCCAATAAAGAAGCCGTTTCAATGAAACGGCTTCTTTGATTTCTATGGACTAATATTAGCGTGTCAGTTTAGCCAATAAATCATCTTTACTCAGATTACTTGCTTCTGCATCACGACGGCCTTTGTACTCGAAGATACCTGCATCTAAGCCTTTTTCACCAATCACGATACGATGAGGGATACCCATCAACTCAAGGTCAGAGAATTTAACCCCTGGGCGTTCATTACGATCATCAAGCAGTACATCATAACCTTGTGCTTGTAGCTCTGTATAAAGTGCTTCAGCAGCTTCTACGGTGCGCGGTGATTTATGTGCATTCATTGGAACGATTGCGATGTCAAAAGGTGCAATCGCTTGAGGCCAAATGATGCCTTTGTCATCGTAATTCTGCTCAATGGCAGCAGCAATCACACGTGTAACCCCTATGCCATAACAACCCATGGTGACGGTAAATGGTTTGCCATCTTCACCAAGCACTTTACAGCCTAAAGCTTCTGAATATTTTGTACCGAGTTGGAAGATATGACCGACTTCAATACCGCGTTTGATTTGCAGTGTGCCTTTACCATCTGGAGATGGATCACCCTCTACGACATTACGAAGGTCAAATACTTCAGTGAATTTCGCGTCACGATCCCAGTTCACGCCAGTGGCATGTTTATCCACTTCATTTGCACCAGCAACAAAGTCAGCCAGTATAGATGCAGCACGATCCACAATCACCGTTAAACCTTTTTCAACTAAGCCTTGAGGTCCACAGAAACCTGCGGTTAAACCGTGTTGCTGTAGTTGCTCGTCAGTTGCAAATGTCAAAGGTGCAGCAATAAGTGGATGCTTTTCAGCTTTAATATCATTTAGTTCGTGATCGCCACGTAAGAACAGGGCAACTACA
The DNA here is from genome assembly GCF_022549455.1 of Acinetobacter sp. NIPH 1852. NCBI lineage: Bacteria > Pseudomonadati > Pseudomonadota > Gammaproteobacteria > Moraxellales > Moraxellaceae > Acinetobacter > Acinetobacter sp. NIPH 1852. Next base: position 190,370 of record NZ_JAKZGG010000001.1, read on the forward strand.
GGTGTATTGCCTTTCTCATCTGCAATCCCTTGTACCAGCAATGCTTTTACCGATTGTTTCGCATCAGCGTTTAAGAATGCACAAACATCTGCAATGGTTTTTTGATCTGGTGTATCGACTAATGCAAAAGCTTGCGTAGCAGGTGCGCGTTCACCAACTAAAACAGCTTCAGCCATTTCTACGTTAGCTGCATAGTCTGACTCAGTTGAGAATGCAATATCGTCTTCACCACTGGCTGCAAGTACATGGAACTCATGAGAGGCTGAGCCACCAATCGAACCAGTATCCGCTTGTACTGGACGGAAGTCCAAACCAAGACGAGTGAAGATGCGACTATAAGTGTCATACATCACGTCATACGTTTCTTGCAAAGATGCTTGATTCGCATGGAAAGAATACGCATCTTTCATGATGAATTCACGTGAACGCATCACACCGAAACGTGGACGAATTTCATCACGAAATTTGGTTTGAATTTGATAAAAATTCAATGGTAGTTGCTTATAACTTTTTAATTCATTCCGCGCTAAGTCGGTGATGACTTCTTCATGCGTAGGGCCTAAAACAAAATCATTGTTATGACGATCTTTGAAACGCAATAATTCTGGGCCGTATTGTTCAAAGCGACCTGATTCTTCCCAAAGTGCGGCAGGTTGCGTCACAGGCATATAAACCTCTAATGCGCCTGAACGGTTCATTTCTTCACGAACAATCGCATCGACTTTCTTTAGTACACGCGTTCCCATGGGCAACCAAGAGTATAAACCAGAAGCTAATTTACGAATCATCCCCGCACGTAACATGAGCTGGTGTGAAATGACTTCAGCATCATTTGGGGTTTCTCTTAACGTTGCAAATAAAAAGCGGCTTGCGCGCATGGAAACTGTCCTAAAGTTAAGTGTTATAAAAAAGCCAAGTAAGAATGGATGAAATAATACACCCACTTTTCAGCCGTTTGGCATTATGACATGAATCATTCAATTTGGCGCAGTATAACCTATTGTAGAAGGCTTAAATATTGAAGAAATATAAAAGTCAGTCTACAGTTTTATCGAGATATAGTACTGCTTAAATAATTTTTCACGTTGATTTTATTCAAGTTTTTTTAGGCGCTGAATGATGTCTGTATATTCAGTTTCGGTTTTTTGATAAGCGTTGCGTAGACTTTCAACCGTTCTTTTGACGTTATCAATATTTTGGGTATTGTTTGTAAGATTGCTTTTGAGTTGTGCTGGAATCGCTTGTCCTTTGCGATGATATTCCATTTCTTGGCGTTTAAATCTGATTTTATCCGTTTGTAATTGTTGTAATTGTTCCTGTTGATAGCTGAGTTGTTTTTTTAGATTTGCTAAAATTTGATCCCTTTTTACGGTTGCAATCTGAACACTGCCATAAGCGCGTTTCAAGCGCAAATCTTGTTCACGTTGACGTGCAAGCGATTCTCGTTGTGAAGATTGTTGCGCATCTGCTAGAGCGTTGAAAGGTCGATTCCGTTTAATGACTTGCATATTTCGATCAAGCGCTTCATAACCGTAACGGATATGGTCAGGAGACACAGAGGTACTGACGTTGGCAATCCCATTTTTATCATAATAGCGGTACCAGACCGCCTTTGCTTGATCGGCTGCTGCGAAAGATGAAGCGTAAGGAGATAACAATAAAAAAAATGAGCAAATGTAAATGCGTGCAATCGTTTTAAAGTGTCTAACGCGGAAACCGCACTTTAACGAATCAGTCATTACATCTCCCGTAAAAAGTCAACTAAATCACTTATTTTTAAATAATAATCAATTGTATATTAGTGGTTATTTATACAATTAAAAATAGTCAGCATGCAAAAAAAATATGAATTTAATTAAAAGTGTGAGCTAATAGCGGTTGTTTGGAAAAACTGATAGATCGGTTCAAAAAACTTCATTGATAATGCAAGTAAAGATATGTTAAAAATATCAAACTGTATAAAATAAATTAAACCAACCATATAGTGTGTATTGAGTGAATGGGGCGGAACAATTAAATGGAAGATAAATTTCAAAACTTAAAGGTGATGGTGATTGACGATTCAAAAACAATTCGTCGTACAGCAGAGACCTTATTGCAACGGGAAGGTTGTGAGGTAATTACTGCGGTTGACGGTTTTGAGGCATTATCAAAAATTGCTGAAGCCAATCCCGATATCGTTTTTGTTGACATTATGATGCCACGTTTAGACGGTTATCAAACCTGTGCATTGATCAAGAATTCATTAAATTATCAAAATATTCCTGTGATTATGCTTTCAAGTAAAGATGGTTTGTTTGATCAGGCGAAAGGGCGTGTTGTGGGGTCTGACGAATATTTGACTAAGCCGTTTAGTAAGGATGAGCTGTTAAGTGCGATCCGTAACCATGTTAGCGCATAAAATTTAAAAATTGAGGACAAAATGGCTCGTATACTTATTGTAGATGATTCACCTACTGAAACATTTCGCTTTAGAGAAATTTTAACGAAGCACGGTTATGATGTATTAGAAGCAACCAATGGTGCGGATGGGGTTACGATGGCACAAGCAGAATTGCCTGACTTGGTGCTTATGGACGTTGTTATGCCAGGGATGAATGGCTTTCAAGCAACACGCCAGATTAGTAAAGCAAAAGAAACACAGCATATTCCTGTTGTGATTGTCAGCACCAAAGATCAAGCAACAGATCGAGTGTGGGGAAAGCGTCAAGGTGCAAGCGATTATTTGACGAAGCCAGTTGATGAACAACAACTTATTGACGTAATCAAAGAATTATTAAGTTAATTGATTGTTGCTCAATATGGTCTTCGCATTACTCCGCTTTTCATGACTCAATATGGGATAGAGTATGGCAGCAAATGGATTTATCGAGTTGCTTCGCTTATCCAAGCGAGGCAATAAACAATATACTTCAAGTCAAAATGAAGTCAGCCGTTGGTCTGGTATCGCATTTGAAATGTTCGGGCAATATTTTGTTGCACCATTGGGGGAAATTTCTGAGGTGATTTATCCTCCGAAATATACGCCGGTACCAAATACTCAAGCATGGGTGCGTGGTCTAGCAAATATCCGCGGACGCTTGCTTTCAGTTTCTGATTTAACTCATTTTATTTCGGGGCAACGAAGTCAATTCTCTCCAATGCAAAAAGTGATTTGTATTAGTCATCAAGACCATTATGTGGGGTTGGTCGTAGATCAGGTCTTGGGAATTCAGCACTTCAATAAAAAGAGTTTTTTCTCTCAAACGGATGAGCTAGACAATAAATTAAAAGACTATTGTCAGGGGTATTTCCACCAACATAATCAGCAATGGCATGTGTTCTTACTGAGTCGATTATTAAAAAATCCGCAGTACATGAATGCATCAATAAAGTTTATAAACTAATTTAATACGCTGTGGAAAATTAACAGGTATTTCGGGGAGAAGCTGGTATGGGCTTTAAACTTAAAAAGAAGAATGGTAGTGATAGTGCGGGATTGAAACGGGGCGGAACTTTTGTAGAAAAAATTCGGACTCAAGTGGATCAGTTTTCTCGTTTATTTGGTGAGACTGAGAAATCAAAACCAATTATCTATCGTTCCTTAATTGCTTTGGTCCTTGCAGTTATCCTCTTAATCTATTTATTCGTGAGTCTGCCGCGTTCTAATCAGTTGACTCGAAGTTTAGGTGAATTACGTTTGTTGTCGCAGATGATTTCGCGTCAAGCAACTGAGGCAACCGCATCAGGCACATCAGAATCAATGAAAAGTTTGGTTGAGTCGGAAAAGCGATTCGCTGAAAATCTTGAAATTGTGGGCAATCGCTATAACACCAATTCGGAAGAATATAAAAAGGTTGATGCGCTTTGGGGGACTGTTGCAAAGCATATTGATTTGATTGTGTCTCAAGAAGAAGTCATTAATCAACTCTATGAAACCAACATTTCAATCAGTGAAACGATTCCTGAGATTCAGGCTGAATATAACCTGATGGTTGACCAAATGGTTCGTGAAAACATGCCAAGTAGTCAGGTAATTATCACTAAAAACCAAGTGTTCATTGCCGAGCGTATTTTACGTTCTATTAACTCCGTGTTAGTGGGTACAGACAACTCAAATGCTTCTGCCAATGACTTTGGTGCAGATATTGATACCTTTGGTATTTACTTAAATGCACAATTAAATGGTAGCTCTGAGCTTGGTGTAGATCGTATTGGTTCATCTGATTTGCGTGAGTCGGTCGATAGCATCAAATCAGACTATGATTCAGTTTTAAGATTAGCTGCAGATACAGTCTTGAAAAATGCCAATCAGATCGTGCATGTACGTCAAGCATCTTCTGAAATTTTCACTCAATCTGATGCACTCCTTTCATCTTTAACGACTTTATCAGATAAAGCTGAAGGTGGTTGGGGCAACGTGCTTGCAGGTATTGCCTTGATTTTGGCTTTAGCTGTCTTGGTTTTCTCTGCATTACAGCTACTTGCTTTGCGTAGTAATACCGATAAAGAACGTGTGACACGCTTACAAGATGAGTATGACCGTAACCAAAATGCGATTTTGCGTTTACTCGATGAAATTGCTGATTTGGCGGACGGCGACTTACGCTCTTATGCGACGGTATCTGAAGACTTTACAGGGGCAATTGCGGACTCGATTAACTTTGCAATCGATCAGTTACGTGACCTCGTTTCTCGAATTACAGACACCTCGCAAGAAGTTGCACGATATACACAGAATACGCAAAATATTACCAACCAATTGGCTGAGGCATCTGAGCATCAAGCACAAGAGATCGCGGGTGCATCAGCGGCGATGAACGAAATGGCATTGTCGATCGACCAAGTATCGGCCAATGCATCTGAATCAGCTGAGGTTGCACACCGTTCTGTAAAAATTGCGACCAATGGTGCACATGTTGTAAACCGTTCGATTCAAGGTATGGATCATATCCGTGAGCAGATTCAGGAAACCTCAAAACGTATTAAACGTTTGGGTGAATCATCTCAGGAGATCGGTAACATCGTCTCGTTGATTAATGATATTGCCGATCAAACCAACATTTTGGCATTGAATGCTGCGATTCAAGCATCGATGGCAGGAGAGGCAGGTCGTGGTTTCGCCGTTGTAGCAGATGAGGTACAACGTCTTGCAGAACGTTCTGCATCAGCAACCAAGCAGATTGAAAGCTTAGTAAAAACCATTCAAACAGATACCAACGAAGCCGTGATTTCAATGGAACAAACGACTTCTGAGGTTGTGCGTGGTGCGAACTTGGCTAAAGATGCAGGGATTGCACTGGATGAGATTCAGACCGTATCTGGTGATTTGGCGAAACTGATTGCGAGCATTTCTGATGCTGCGAAGCTTCAGTCTGCTTCAGCAAGCCATATTGCGACGACGATGAATGTTGTACAGGAAATTACGTCACAAACAACAACAGCAACGTTTGATACAGCGCGTTCAGTTTCTGAATTGGCAAACATGGCTGAATCTTTACGTGAATCGGTAACTGACTTTAAGTTGCCGGATTAAGCCGGATTGGAAAGACAGATGGGGGTGTCTGTCTTTCCATTTTTTTAGAGATGTAGGATATCTCAACAAGGTGATGGCAAAATGGAACGACATCTTGTGTGATAGATACACGTATTTTTTAGCCACAACTGGTGGATAAAAACGAAAGAAGCCGCTATGAAACAAATATTAAAAACGTTAGTTGAAACGATGACGCTTCCTGAAGACAGTTATCTTGAACAAGATGCAGAAATTCTTGAGATTTTTATTGAAGAATTAGATGAAATCTTTGTTGAGTTAGAGCCATTATTAGTTCAATGGATTGAACAGCCGAGTCAACAGAATGTGCTCACGGATATTCGTCGACATTTCCATACCCTTAAAGGTTCTGGAAGAATGGTCGGGGCAAAATCTTCTGGGGAGTTAGGTTGGACGGTTGAAGACCTGCTCAATCGTGTCTTAGCTGGAACGATTCCGTTCGATACGGAAATCCAACGGTATGTACAGGTCATTTTTAATGTTTATCGCTTTAAGCTTATTCATGACTTTAAAGCGGTGAAAGCGCATATTATCGATTTAAGGCCACTGGTTTTACTCGGTCAACAATTGCAACAACAGAAAAAACCTGATTCTGTATTGACTGATTTATTGAATCTTGCCAATCAATTAAAGCATGATGATGATCTGACAGGCCTGGAATTGCTTGATGATTCAGTGAGTGATAACGAACTGGCATTAGAACAGCGCGAATCAGATGCTGAGCTGGTATTCACCAAAGCTGAAATGGAATCAGCCCAAGATGAGATGCTTGCTAAAGAGACATTAGCAATTTTCTTGGAAGAAGCAGAAGAGCATCTGGCAACCATTGATCATTTTTTACAGGATGATCGCCAAACAAATGAACAATACAACACTTTGATTCGAGCTTTGCATACGCTTCGTGGTAGCTCTGCGATGGCGCATGTGGATCACATTTTTGAAGCAAGCTCGAAAGTTGAAAATCTATTTAAAACATTATTACAAGATGAGCTAGATTCAAGTTCAAATGAAACTGCTTTACTAACGCATTATGCTCAATTCGTTCGTGATTATTTGCATAATTTAAGACAACAAGATACACCGCAGAAATCTGATGAAATCTATGCCACATTCAATGCGGCATGGGATAGCTATGACTTCCAATTAGAAGAACAACATAATGGTTCGGTGCGACCACAAGGTCTAGTTTCTCAGTTGTTGGAACTCAATATCCATGATTTGCTTGATGTGGAATCTGATTTTGAGAAACGAGCACGTGCAGAATTTCCTCAATATCTACAGTTGCTTAGTCAACAAGCTGAAATATTGTTGCAACATACCCATCATCACGCAACGATTGGGATGTATCAATATACAAGTTTGTTGCGTTCAAGCTATCAAGATTTAATTTTTAAACCAAATCTACTTCATCTAGATGCTGCATTTGAGTTATATCACCAAGTCCATCAACAGTTTACTCAATTGTTTGATACCTTGGCAGCGGGACAGCGTGTCACTTTAACCAAAGTGCATGAGCGTGTTTTAAATGAGCTCAGTTCATTTACACAACAAAATGTAGAGTCGTTAGATCAACTTGCGATTGACATAACCGCAGAATCAACACAAATAGACGCAATTGAAGAGAACAATGTACCTACACAGGCTGCAACTGATTTAACGGCTCAATTTGCTTTAGATAAACAGCAATTACAATCTGCTGAAGCAAATCGCGATTTTGATCCTGATCTCTTGGATATTTTCCTAGAGGAAGCGGATGAGTTATTGGCTGGGATCGATACAGATCTCAATACTTGGACAGTAGACGGTCAAAATTTCAATGCATTAAAAAATCTGATGCGTTATTTGCACACCTTAAAAGGTGGCGCAAATATGATACAAGCCCCTCATATTGGTCTGATTGCGCATGAGCTAGAAACCATTTATGAAAAGCTTATTAATCAGCAGCTCCAAGTAACACCGAACTTAGTTGCGATGATTCGCTCAGTCCAAGATGATATTTCAGATCGTATTCAAACGATTCGAGATCAGCAAATAGATTATCCTTCGCCCCATGTCGTAGACGCTCTCGTACAGTTAACAGCATCGACAGCGAAGACTGATGCTGAAAGCAAGGTAGCTACGCAAATTGTTAGCGAACAGAGCGTCGATGAAGAAACAACAGTGTCTGCTACAGATGTTGCTGTTCAGACAGTAACTACTCATGCTGCCGTCGATGTAACCGATCTCGCTGCTCAACTGGTACTGGATAAACAACAATTACAATCCGCAGCATCCAATCGAAACTTTGATCCAGATTTGCTGGATATCTTCTTAGAAGAAGCCGATGAGTTATTGGTGGGGATCGATGCTGATCTAAATACATGGACGGTTGATCAGCAGAATCTAAATGCACTGAAAAATTTGATGCGCTATTTGCACACCTTAAAAGGTGGTTCAAATATGATTCAAGCCCCTTATATTGGTTTGATTGCGCATGAATTAGAAACGATTTATGAAAAACTCATCAATCAACAACTACAAGCAACACCTCAGCTCATAGCATTGATTCGTTTGGTACAAGATGATATTTCTGATCGTATTCAGACGATTCGTGATCAACACGTTGACTACCCATCAACGCATGTTGTGCAGTTACTCCAGCAAGCAGAGCAATCTGATGGTGGCGTAAGTCATGCGCCAAGCGTTGACGCGGTTGAATCTGTAGTTCAAGTTGAAGACAGTGAAGTCGAAATGCTGTCTGATACACATGAGACGATTGAACAGCAGTCTGCGACAGACGACATTGAGCGAACAACTGAAGAATTGAGTTCAGTTGAGACAGAAGTTGCTGTTGAAGCGGAGTTTCCTGATCAAATCGTAGCGTTGGTTGATGAAGAAACTGCCGAGGATGATGTTCGTTCACTGGTGGAACAGACCTTCCTTGAAGAAGCAGAAGAGTTGTTAGAACAGGCTCAACAGTTATTAAAACAATGGTTCGAGCAACGTAGTAATCGGAGTGTGTTATTACAACTACAACGTAATGCCCATAGTTTAAAGGGCGGCGCGCGGATGGCTGAGCTAGATGCAGTTGCCGTCATTGCCTATCATTTAGAAAATGCGTTTGAACAATTTGGTGTGCATCATTTTAATTCAAATGTATACGACAACTTACTCAATACCGCGCTTGCATGGCTCAATGATGCTGTCTTTAAACGTCAATATGCGAATTTTGATGGTTTAAAACATAATTTAGAAAAAATGGACTTTGTTGACGTTTCAGCACAATTGCCACAAAAGCTGTCTGCACGGGATATTTTTACACCTGAATACACCATGGAGTTTGTTCAGGGTGATGGAACTGAGCCACCATCTATGCAAGGTGAGTGGGAGTCAACTGAGCGGGTAGAACAGAATAATGAGATGATACGTGTTTCTGCTGAGGTCATCGAGAAGATGATTGATTTGTCAGGAGAAAATGCGATTAACCGTTCACGTATCGAGATGGATTTAGGTCAGTTGGGCGGTACGTTGACGGAAATGGAGCTCGCGATTAAGCGTTTGGCGGATCAATTACGTCGAATGGAAGGTGAGTTAGAAAGTCAAATTATTGCACGACATGGTGGCGAAGATGCACGTTATGCTGATTTTGACCCTTTAGAGATGGATCAATATTCATCTTTAAATCAGTTGTCAAAATCTCTTGCAGAGTCAGCATCTGACTTGGTTGACTTTAAAACGACACTCTCTGAGAAGATCCGTGATACTGAAGGTCTATTGTTACAACAGTCACGTATCCAAGCAGAAATTCAAGAAAGCTTGATGCGTACCCGTTTGGTTCCATTTTCACGGCTGTTGCCACGTTTACAACGTATTGTTCGTCAAACGGCATCTACTTTGAACCGACCAACGGAACTGGTTGTGAACAATACCGAAGGTGAATTAGACCGTAGTATTTTGGAGCGTCTAGTCTCACCATTTGAGCATATGTTGCGAAATGCGATTGATCATGGTATCGAAGACCGTGAGCAACGCTTACAAGCGAAAAAGCCTGAAACAGGACATATTGTTTTAAATATCGGTCGTCAAGGTACAGATGTTGTTGTTAGCTTTAGTGATGATGGTAAAGGGATTGATGTAAATCGTATTAAAGATAAGGCGATTCAAACGGGGTTAATGACCAAAGAACAAAAACTTGATCAAGATGAGATTTTACAGTTTATCTTCCATCCTGGTTTTAGTACCGCGGCACAAGTGACTCAGATTTCTGGGCGTGGTGTTGGTTTAGACGTTGTTCAAAGTGATATTAAAGCTTTGGGTGGTCATGTCAGTGTGAGTTCTATTTTTGGCAAAGGCACGACCTTTACCATTCGAGTACCGACGACAGTGGCCGTCAGCGATGCACTTATGGTGAAAGCGGGCGACCAACAATTTGCTTTCCCACTGGCACAAATTGATCGTATTGTGCGTATTTCACCGATGGCGTTAGAGCAATACTTTGATAGCCAAGAAGACTACTTCGATATTGATCAAGAGCGCTATCGTTTGCGTTATTTATCCGAGTTTGTGGCAGGGCAGCCGATTCCACGCTTAAGCGGTATTGTGCATTCTCTGCCTGTATTGTTGATTAAAGGGGCACAAGGTCAAACAACCGCATTATTGATCGACCAGCTCATTGGTTCACGTGGTCAAATTGTTGTAAAACCAGTTGGGCAACAGTTCTCAAGTATTGGCGTGATTGCTGGGGCAACCATTCTCGGTGATGGTCAGGTCTGCTTGATTTTAGATGGTCAAAATATTGCTCGCCAAGCTCAGTCAACGCCACGTGCGAAACAAGCAGATGAAACATACACCAAACAGCGTTATGACGAACGTCGTTTGATTATGATTGTGGATGACTCAGTCACCGTACGTAAGGTTACGTCACGCTTGTTGGAACGTCAGGGCTATGATGTTGTGACAGCGAAAGATGGTGTAGATGCGATAGAGCAACTGGAAACCATTAAACCTGATTTAATGTTACTCGATATCGAAATGCCGCGAATGGATGGTTTTGAGGTCACGAATCTGGTTCGACATCATGAAATCCATCGAAATCTACCGATCATAATGATTACCTCACGGACAGGTGAGAAGCACCGTGAACGTGCCCTATCATTAGGGGTAAACCAATACATGGGTAAACCATTCCAAGAGGAAACACTTTTGGAAAATATAGATAGCTTACTTGTTGTGCGCTGAGGAGTGAATAATTATGGTGAAAAAAGGCGCAAATGCGATATTGGGTCAAATTGACCAGCAAGAGTTGCAGCATTTAATTACGGTTTCAACTGGATTTATTGACGCATACATTATTGAATGTCATCAAAAAGTTCCAATGCTGCTACCGCAAAATATCGTGTTATCTGCGATGGATACACAGACACAGGTTGATCATATTGAGTGGCATGATTTAAAACTGCCGATTTATGCGGTAAATGATCCAACCCAGAAACAGGGTGTTGCCTTGGTGGTTGAAGGTGATGATGTTTCAGAACGCTTTGCTTTGATCTGTAATGAAATGCCTTCATCGATTCGTTTACGTATCTCAGAGATCGTTGATGATGAAGGTGAAATTGATGATGCCAATGTTTTTAAGTATGTGAAAATTGGCGGCAATACATTTTATGTTCCCAATTTGCAGAATATACAAACCCAATTGGGTTTATAAAGAATATAAAAAGGAGGAACTCAGCCGATGATTGAGTTCCTCCTTTTTTATCTATGTCGTTATCACTTTGCTAGTAGTTGTTCTAGAATCTGCTCGTAGATCTCTGCCAAAGGTTCAAGGTCAGCAACGTTTACATGCTCATTAATTTGATGAATCGTTGCATTTAACACACCAAGCTCTAATACTTGAGCGCCTGTCGGGGCAATAAAGCGTCCGTCAGATGTTCCGCCACTGGTTGAAAGTTTGGTTTCTACACCTGTTACATTTTTAATCGCGACTTTTGCGGCATTGACCAATTCCCCGACTGGGGTTAGAAATGGTAAGCCTGAAAAGGTCCACTGAATGCTATAATTTAGTTGATGCTTATCTAAGATGTCGAGAACACGTTGTTGAAGGATTTCAGCAGTAACTTCTGTTGAATAACGGAAGTTAAATGTCACTTTCAATGAACCAGGAATGACATTGGTCGCGCCTGTACCTGCTTGGATATTTGAAATTTGGAAAGAGGTCGCAGGGAAGTATTCGTTGCCATTGTCCCAAACGGTTTCACATAACTCATTGAGCGCTTTAGATGAGGCGTGAATTGGGTTTTCTGCAAGATGAGGGTAGGCAACATGCCCCTGCTTACCATGAACGGTTAAAACAGCATTTAACGAACCACGACGCCCATTTTTTACAATATCACCCAATTGATGGGTACTAGACGGTTCACCTACTAAACACCATGTCATTTTTTCTTGACGTGCTTCTAGGGTTTCCACAACTTTAACTGTACCGTTAATCGATGGACCTTCTTCATCAGAGGTAATTAAAAAGGCAATAGAACCTTTATGATTAGGATGTTTTGCAACGAAACGTTCAGAAGCAACCACCATCGCGGCTAAAGCTGTTTTCATATCCGCAGTACCACGCCCATATAACTTACCGTCGCGGATGGATGGTAAAAATGGATCTGAGTTCCATGCATCTAGTTGTCCAGTAGGAACAACATCTGTATGTCCTGCAAAACAAAAAACTGGACTTTCCGTGCCACGACGAGCCCACAAGTTATCAACATCTTCAAAACGTAAGTTTTCGATATTAAAACCAATCTTTGCCAATCGCTCAGCCATGATATTTTGGCAATCATGGTCAACAGGGGTAACAGACGGTTGGCGGAGGAGTTGTAAACTAAGTTCAAGCGTATCGGAATGGTTCATGCGAGATGTAGATAAATCTGGTGAAATTTGAACCGATATAATAGGGGAATATTGCCAAGAAAGGTATGTTAAAAAAAACCTTATCTTTTCAAAGATAAGGTTTTTTGGTCTATTTTTTTTCAAATTACATTTTATCTTGGGTTTTTTCAGCAGACTGCGTTACTTTTTCTCCAGCTTTAGATACATCTTTACCGAAACCTTTGAAGGTATTACAGCCAGTTAAAACAAAAGTGGCCATGATAGACGCAACTAAGATTTTTTTCATGCTTGTCTCCGACTCAATTTAATTATGGTGTATGTAAGAGGCTAAAGAAATAAGATGAAAATGAACATAATTGTTTGACGGTAGAAGTGTTATAAAGTGTTACTTACTGAAATTTAATGAAATCAGCGCCGCTTAAATAGCAGAGAAGGCTGACGAAACATATAGAAGAAGGGTTCGGCTGTTGTATTGTGGTACAGGCCATCGCTCCACCAATCCGCTGTTGATGAAGATGCAAGTTGGTTTGGGCAAAGCCATTCTTGGCGCTGTAAACGATAATAAGAAAGTTGTGGAATGTGAGTTCCCCATTGCCCTAAACGTCTAGAGGCATTCACCCATGTTGGGAGTGTTAATTCATCTTGAGAGCGAGGCAAAAAAAGCTGCCCTTTCATCACTGCAAATTTACGCTGGATTTGAATATTATTCGCTTCTGAAAACTGAAATTGACGCTCGGTAAAATGCTTTAATTTTCGATGTAAGGTATCTTCTCTATTCAGTCCGAACCATTGTGACAAACTTAATTCGCTCTCACCTAGATAATATTTGAGAGCAACTTCCCAATGTTCAACTTCCTGCGTTTGTTGATTGAGCACAAGAAAATCGATTTCGCCTAAAGTGATTGCTCCTGAAATTTTTTGGATACTATGTCCAAGCAATTGATAGGGATGGTAAGCATCATCCAACAGCCAAAACCACAATAAATTTTCAAAACGTAAGCCTAAACGAGTGCTTTTAAGGCGTGCGAGAAAGTCAAGTAGAGGTTCTGGTTGTTGATCAAGTTGTTTCAAGCGTGGTTCATATTGCTGGTACAACGTTTGCCAAGTTTGGTCGTTGTGAACGCTGAATCTATTTTTCAGGTTTAGTTCATTTGGGATTTGAGCCAAAATATTGGGACTGGCAATGGAAAAAGCCAACTGTCGTACAATAGGATGCTTAAACTGTAACCACGGTTCAAATAAAGCGGGGCGGGTCATTATTTTAAGCATGAAGCAAACTCAATCATGGAAATAATACGCTAAGTTTAAGAAACGACAATGAAAACACTTTATACTAGCACGGTTGTTTTGACGCGTTGGTTAAATACGAAATGAAAATATTGTTTTGGCGTAGTTTAGTCATCATTTTTATTACCTTAGGGATAATTGGTGCGATTCTACCGGGGATGCCAACGACGGTATTTTTGATTATCGCGGCGTGGGCAGCATCGAAAGGATGGCCGCAAATGGATGCATGGTTACTCAATCATCCTAAATATGGCCCAACATTGCGTAACTGGCGTGAAAATGGCACGGTGCCGCGTAAGGCAAAATGGCTTGCCAGTATCATGATGTTGATTAGCGGTATCATCATGCTCTTTACCAATGCGCCGTTTTTAGTCAAAGTTTTTACCAATGTCACCATGTTTACGGTCGCTGTTTGGCTATGGCTCCGCCCCGAGCCTGAGCGAGGATAAGCAAAGCAACGCTTTGCCCGAGCGCAAGACGAGAGCTACGCTCGAGTGGCGAGTTAAGCAAACTTAAAACACTGCTTTAAGGCTTTGCCCTGAGAAGCGTTTAAAGCTTCGCAAGAAGCAGAGCACCTACGCTCGAATAGCGAGTTAAGCAAACTTAAAACACTGCTTTAAGGCTTTGCCCTGAGAAGCGTTTAAAGCTTCGCAAGAAGCAGAGCACCTACGCTCGAATAGCGAGTTAAGCAAACTCAAAACACTACTTTAAGGATTTGCCCTGAGAAACGTCTAAAGCTTCGCAAGAACACGGAGGCTATACGCGTGAGGTATAGAATAATTAAAGTCACTCGATGCATAGGTCGTGGTGAACACTCGAAAAATTGAAAATCATCTTTCACTACAAATCAAAACTACAGAAATCGCAGCATTTTTATGTTGAAATAAAGCAATAGAATCAAAGATAGAGATTGAAAATGCCTTATACACTTGAACAGGCTGATATTTTAATTGATTTGGCACAGCAAACTTTACGACTGCCGAAACACAATAAATTCTATGTCATTTCCTCAGGCAAGAATGGTATCGGCGAACAAGAAAATAGTGGCAAAACGCCAAGAGGGTGGCATCAAGTCGCACAAAAGATTGGTGCTGATGCAGAAAGAAATACGGTATTTATTGGCAGACAGCCGACAGGTGAAGTCTATGATCAACAACTTGCACAACAATTCCCACAACGGGATTGGATTTTATCGCGAATCTTATGGCTAGATGGTTTAGAAGCTGGATTTAATCAGGGGGAGGGCTGTGATACTTTTAAGCGTTATATTTATATTCATGGCACACCAGAGACAGAACCGATGGGCATTCCAATGTCGCATGGTTGTATCCGAATGAAGAATGATGAAATTATCGAGCTTTTTGAACTAATTTCAGAACAAGCTTTGGTTTATATTTCAGAACAGGCTTTGAAAGATTGATACTGAAAATGTGAATAAGTGTTTAAATAAAATACGAAAATACCGCATTTATCAAAGAATTACTTATTTTTTAATCACTCACACGGTTTTTTCGGGAAAGTGTGTCAAAAGCGTTTGACACGCTGTAAAGATTCTCTATAATGCACCTCACAAACGATAAAGACGTTAAGGGCGCTTAGCTCAGTTGGTAGAGCGTCTGCCTTACAAGCAGAATGTCGGCGGTTCGATCCCGTCAGCGCCCACCAAGCCTTTACGTTAAAACTTCAAGTGCAGCGGTAGTTCAGTTGGTTAGAATATCGGCCTGTCACGCCGAGGGTCGCGGGTTCGAGCCCCGTCCGCTGCGCCACTTAAGTTTTAACATCGTTTTACCCATAATTGCAAAATTATAGTGCAGCGGTAGTTCAGTTGGTTAGAATATCGGCCTGTCACGCCGAGGGTCGCGGGTTCGAGTCCCGTCCGCTGCGCCACTTTAAATTTGTGAGGTTGGGAATAGTATGAAGTCGGATAAATTTTTTATCTACTTCACTGAAACGAGAGTTAATTAGAAAAATCAAAGATTTTTCTCTTGCACTCGGACAAAGCTTCGCTTTGTTTGGCCTCGTTCAGGGCGCTTAGCTCAGTTGGTAGAGCGTCTGCCTTACAAGCAGAATGTCGGCGGTTCGATCCCGTCAGCGCCCACCATAGTTTGTGATACTTACTTCGTAAAGAAGTATACCGATGCAGCGGTAGTTCAGTTGGTTAGAATATCGGCCTGTCACGCCGAGGGTCGCGGGTTCGAGCCCCGTCCGCTGCGCCATTCTCTTGATATCGTTTTAAGAGAATGATAGTTTTGACAAGTATCTTTATACTTGATCTCTGAAACGAGAGTTAACTAGAAAAATCAAAGATTTTTCTCTTGCACTCGGACAAAGCTTCGCTTTGTTTATCCTCGTTCAGGGCGCTTAGCTCAGTTGGTAGAGCGTCTGCCTTACAAGCAGAATGTCGGCGGTTCGATCCCGTCAGCGCCCACCATATCTCCTTTCTAGACACTCAAATCATTGTAATCAATATCCAATTATTTTATGATTAGCCTCAATAATGATTCTAATATTGAAGTAATTTATGAGAAATCCTTATCAACGTAAGGCCGCGTCAAAATCTCAAACAACAACATCGAATTCCTCATCAAAAGACGCTTATCGCCAATTTATTCAAAATATTATTTTGCAACGTCAAGTGATTGCGTTATATCACGATGGTTGGGCTTTGTGTTCTACACCTTCAGGTCAGCATGCCCTGTCAGTTTGGCAGAATAAAGGTCTAGCAAAATTATTAATTAAAGATAATTGGGCGCAATATAGTATTCAAGAAGTCTCGTTAAAGGATTTCATTGAAAAGATGATTCCATTTCTAAAAGAAAATAATACGATTTTATCTTTAGATTTAACCCCAGAGGGGAATAATCTGTTGGTGACACCAGATACATTATTATTGGATATCAAGAACTTTTTATACCAAATCTATTTGCAACGTCCTGATATTTTTGAAGAGCTAAATTTGCCATTACCGCGTGACATCCGAATCCATCAATAAGTAGGGTCTGTTGAGATTTTACAGACCCATAATTTTATACTTGATGGATGGGGTAAACCTTAATCAGTATTCATTGAGTAGCCAACCACTGACATAAGCAAAATATTCTCTTAACCATGCGTTATATCGCGTGGCTAGTGGTGTTGTTGAGCCGACCATCGTGAAATTTGTGTAGCCTTGTTTTTTCGCAATTGCTGCGGCACGTAGCGTATGGAAATCACTTGTGACAATAACTATTGGCTGTTGAATTGTAATATCCTGTCCCTTTAACAGCGGTTGGCTATTCTTGAGATTTAGTTCGGTGCTGGTGCTTCGATCTTCTAAGATAATTTGTGCTGTGGGAATGTGATAGGTCTGTTGCAAATAACGTGACATGACCAAAGCTTCGCTCTCAGTTTCACCAAAATCCACTCCACCTGAAAGGATTAATTTTGCATTGGGTTGAGCTAAAGCGACTGGCGCTGCACGATCTAAACGTTTGGCAAGTGTGGCAGATGGTTGTCCATTTTCAACACCACTACCTAAAACAATGATTGCAGGCACAGGTGATGTGTCTTGTATGTTCGTTGTATTGTTTGCAAGATAATGGAAGAAATAGCCTAAGCTGACCAACCAGACCCAAAAGCATAACCAGCCGAATCGCCAGATTGAATGTAGGCGAAAATGATAAAAAAAGAAGCGTTCAATATGGTAATAAAAGAGCGAATATAAACAGAAAAAAAGACCAAGTAGAAGAGGGAGTACCGTCCCAATATGAATCTTTTTAAGTGCGATCAATATTGCACCATCTAAAAATAACAGAATACCAATAACGGCAAAAAAAATACGAAGCCATAAACTCAGTTGCATAATCTTAATCGAAGTCGATTTGAATCAGCTCAGTGTATGTAAAATGAATTGAAAGGCAAACTTTTTTTAATCATCAAATTTAATCTTCAAACAATAAAACGAGTGATTCAACACCCGTTTTATTGCTTTGGATTTAGTACACATCTCGACGGTAACGTCCAGTTTGACGTAATTCATCAACCTGATCTTCACCCAATATCTCGATGAGAGCTTGATCCACGCCTGCTGCCATACCATCAATGCTACCGCAGACGTAAATCACAGCCCCTTGCTTGATCCAGTTGATTAACTCATCAGCATTGTCGCGCAAGATATCTTGTACATAGATCCTTTGTTCTTGATCTCTAGAAAAGGCGAGGTCTAGGCGTTGTAGTGTGCCCATGTTTTTCCAAGCTTGAAGGGTTTCTTGGTAAAAGAAATCATGGTCGCGCTGACGTTCACCAAAAATAAGCCAATTCGCTGAATAATCTTGACGATTGCGCTGCTGCAATAAACTCATTAAACCTGCGATACCAGTACCATTGCCGATACAAATAATAGGGCGGTTGTCATCAATGAGATGGAACGATTCGTTGGTACGGATGCGCAAAGCAATATCTTGTTTAAGCTGTGCAAACGTCGTTAACCAGCCTGATCCTAAGCCGTGTTGACCCTGTTCATCGTAATGCTGACGTATCACAAGTCTTAATACTTGTTGCGATGGAATACTGGCAATTGAGTATTCACGAGTCGGTAGGGTGGGTAATTGTTCTAGCAATTGTTCGAGATCACTAAAAGGCTGAATTTCAACCCATAAGTTTTTATCCCAAAGTGCGTGCTCGATATTTTGATTACGTGATTTTATGAATGCTTGTGCTGGAATTTGCAGTTTGTCTAAGAAGGCTTGAATCTCAACCAAACTATTGGCAGGTTGAATCTCTGCGATATCACCTGCATGCCAAGTCATATCATGTGTTGCAGTGAGTTCGATATTATAAGCCGCTTGTCCCAGACTATTTGGGTTCAGCACATTACGTTGGCTTAATGTCCATTGATCAAAGGTTTTTTCGATATTCATTGCATGCAATTCATGCTGAGTCACAACCGATAAAGCCTGATTCCAGCGTTGAATATCATGGGTATTTGCATTGTCAACTTCGATTAAATCAAACAATGGCTGTGCGTGGCATTGCTGTAACCATGTATTCACTGCATGACCAAAGCTGCAATAACTGTCTACATATTCTTTAGAGCCAAGTGCGAGAACTGCATATTGCATTTGACTAAGGTCAAGGCGTTGTTGCATCAGCTTTTTGTTAAAGCCTGTCGCTAAGTCTGGTGCTTCACCTGTACCGTAGGTACTCACAACAAATAAAACCTGTTGAGCGTGTTGCAGATCTTGTTCTGTCAGTTGTTGAATAGGTTTGACGATTGTTGGTTGTTGTGCCTCTTGTAAGCTTGTTGCAGTACGCCAAGCCAGTTGTTCAGCCACGCCCGTTTGCGATGCATAAGTAATGAGCCAAGGCGTTGCATTTGGATCAATCTGTTGGCCGATCAGAGATTGGCGAGCTGCGAGTGTTAATTTTTTTTGCTTACGTCGTTTAAGGTAAAGCATCCAGCCTGTCACAAAAAATAATGGCATGGCCAATGATGCAAGCATAGCAATGAATTGATAAGTTGATCCAAAAAAGCTACCTCGATGAACAGGCAGCATGCTGCTCATGATTTTTTCATTGAGCTTTTTATCTTCGTATAATTCAAACTTTTCAAATTTGTGCTCTTGATAGTTGTATACCGCTTGGTTGCGTGCGCGTTCATGTTGTGCAATTGCATCAACAAATGTTAACTCAACTTTTTGATCGTCCTGTTTCGGTATATTTAGCGTCAAACTCGAGTATTCGCGTCCGATGTTGGCATTCACTCCAGTCCAAGTTTGGGTCAGAATCATGCCGACTTGTTGATTGGATAAATCTGGTTGTTCATTTTTATGTTGTTCAGGGTTGTGTTGATTACGTTGTGGTTGTTCTACGCCCATGACTTTGAACATACCTGAACGCCACCAGTCATAAGACCAGTACAAACCCGTACATGCAAACAAGAGGTAAAACACAATCACCCATGTGCCTACGACTGCATGTAAGTCCCAAATAAAATTACGACCTTTCAATTTAGGTTTGATCAAGAACCATTGTTTAAAAGTATGTTTCTTTGGAAAGCGTAGATAAATACCACTTAATACAAAGAAAATAAGGATCAGTGTTGATGCACCTGTGATTTGTGCACCATATTCGCCAGCCGTTAAGTTGCGATGTAATCGCTGGATAAACTGGAAAAACTCACGTCCCTTTACTTCGGGCAGTACCTCAGCCGTATAGGGATTTACCATCATGTTATAGCCACGACGTGCGCCTTCTTTTTTAATATTGACGGTGGAGGATGCTGTAGGGTCAGTCGCAATGGTAATGCTATTGATTTCAATCTCGGGTTGCTGTTGATTGAAATGTAAGTAGAGCTGAGCAGGGGTTAATTTGGGTACAACCGCAGCTTCGACCACATAGCTATCATGGTTGATCCATTTTAGAATTTGTTGATCGTATGAGTAAATTGCGCCTGTAACACCCATTAAAGACAGGATGAGACCAGCGGTGATCCCTAAAAACCAATGGATCTGAAAGAAAGCTTTTTTAAACATGGTTTTGACGGTATGCAGGTGGGAGAACAAATATGGGCAAATTATAGCGGAAGGCATTCGTTTTGATAAGAATAATATTGATTTTTATTCTCATTTGATTCTTGCAGGCGTAAAAAACCTCTCATAAAGAGAGGTTGGTTACATCAATATTCATATTAAATAGGTTTTGCCGCACCAACAGTTTCATTCAAGTGTTTACGGATTGTTTTGAATGCAAAGTTCTTAGAGTCCATACGTTTTGGCAGGATATAAGCACCTTGTTGTTGTTCACCTTTTGGCGTTTTCACTTTGAAATTTACAAGGATAAAGTCTGGTGAGTTATACCACTCGTAAATATCTTTCCAACCAATCGTAGCCGTACCTTCTTGCAGGCCTACTTTTTGACGCATCACGATACCATGAGGCTGTACACCTAAACGGATCCCTTTAATATCTTGGACAGGGAACTCTTTCATTTTACGTTTTACGTACCATTCAAGACCGAATCTTTTAATGATGTAGAAAAGCGCAACCCCGATAATCACAACCCAACAAATCACTGTTGAGTAAGTAGAATAATACTTGATGAGTCCTGCAGAAACTAAAGAAAGTACCACAAGTGCGATCATGATGATCCATGCTTTGCGGCTGAACTTGTTGGTACTGCGCCAAATCATAAGTTGAGCTTGACGTTGTTCAACTTCAGAAACTTCATAAGGAACAGGTTGTAGCGTATAAGCGTATAAATTTTTGGCGGTCATAGTTTAAAAATTGAGTCTAGAACTGGATTAAGTTTAGCATTAATTAGCGCGTGTTGGCACGACATAAACGCTCTCAATCAAAGATATATGGACGTAATAGGCGATTAGTATTGCTCCACACTTTGTTACAGTGAAGCAAACTCAGTGCCGTCTTCATTAGGCTCGTGCCGTAGACTTTGTTTAAGCATGCTTAAACGCGTCAAAATACTGAACATGAGCGAGAGTTGTTGTAAAATAATTAATGACTTTGGATCATTTTCCTCATTGCGACTCAAGCGTTGTCGGATGTTTTGCAGCATATTTTGTGCAGATAAACCAGGCACCTCATCGCGTAATAACGCACCTTGGATATCATCTAGAGCTTGGTCTAACAATGTTAAAACCTCTTGATCTTGAATTTGCTCACGATGTGCTCCAAGTGCAGCGATATAGCTTAAAAAGGTATGGCTAAGACAAAGAAACTCAAAAGCCTGTGTTTTTCGCGTGCTATCAATATTCGGTTCTGTGGCGAGTGTGGAAATCAATGAAGCGACTTCTGCATCGGTATTGTGTGCGGTACGTCGAACCACACGATAGTTCAATGCGTTATTGCGACCTTGGTGATATTGTTCAACCACTTCTGCTAAGTATTTACATTGTGCCTGTAAAGAACGTTGAATCGAGCGAGGCAGTCTACGAAACTTCCAATCTGGCCAAATGAAGCTGACCCCAAACCACGCCAAGGCACAGCCAATAACGGTATCAATCAAGCGAGGCAGACCCGCGGCAAATGCAGAACCATCTAGGTTAAAGTTAATTAACGCCAAAATCGTAATGAACGCGGTAGCTTGTGCATATTGTTTACTCCGAAGTTCGAAAAATAAAATTCCACTGAGTATCAACATGACCAGTTGTCCTTCGATTGAAGGAATAAAATAGATAATTGCTAGACCAACAATGATCCCCACCAAAGTACCGACAATCCGTAAGTATAAGCGTCGTTTAGTGGCATTGAAGTTAGGCTGGCAGACAAACAATGCGGTCATCAAAATCCAATAACCATATTCAATATTGGTGAGTTGAATAAATAGATAACCGATAAAGAGAACGATAGATAAGCGGACAGCATGCCGGAATAAAACAGATTCAGGACTTAGGTGCTGTTTTACACGCACAATAATGTCATTTACCCCTTTAAGATCATCATCTTTGAGCTGGTTTTCGACTTGTTGGACCGTGTCTAATTGCAGGTTTCGTTCTGTCTCTAGGTTTTGTAATTGTGCATCAATTGATTTTAGATTTTGATAAAGCGCAAATAAGGCATTAATCCTCACCTGATCATAGATGCCATCTTCACGCATCTTTTCTAGGGATAGTCTTAAGTTTTCAAAGCTATGTTTAAAGCGTTTGTTATGCACATAACGTGTGCGGCTTAAAATAGATTGCGCCAAGTCCTGACAAGCCTTACCTTGGATCGACAAAATCCGTTGGAAGCGGAACAAGATATCGCTGTGTTGGAAAACTTTTGCCAGTTTTTGATAGTCAATGTGGGCGGAGTCTGCACGTTCGTGAATATCTTGAACCACAAAATAATACTGTAGACTGCGCCGCGTATCTTTTTGCCCTCGGTCACCTTTGAGCCGAGTCAGTAATGCCACGCGTAAATTATTAAAAATCGCAATCAGTTTGCTATTTTCCATCGACAAATCAATCATGCTTTGCTGATAACTTGAAGGCGTCATGTCGACATCAAACAAATTTGATTTGGCATATAAGAAACTTCCTAATGCGCTATATGAGGCTGAGAGTTGATCTTGTAACTGTCGAACAGGAAATAACAGAAAACTAATTGTTGAAATGAGACCATACCAAGCTGCGCCAGCCACTAATAAAGCGGGCTGTAGATACCATTGCTCAAATAGATGCACTCCTAACATGGTGTATACGGAAATAACCAAACATCCGTAAGCAATCGTGGCATAACGACGACCGAGCGAACCCAACAGAATCCAGCCAATGCATGAGGCAATCAGTCCAATGGCAAAAACCATTGGATAGGGGAATAACAATTGAACCGAGGCAGCGGTGATAAAGAAACCGATATAGGTGTAAATCAGGTTCATGATGCGAACGGAAAAGCGATCATCAATGTCACTAATTCCCGCCGCAACCACACCTAAAGTCAATGGAATCGTAGCAAGTTGGTATCCCATCAAATAAGGAACAAATGCCGTTCCCGTAAAAGCGATTAACATACGCACGTTGTACATAAACGTGGTGTTATAGGTTGCTTGTTTTAAACGTTTGAACCAAGGATTCAAGAGCTGTCCTTTTTGTATTGTGCCGTCGATTTTATTCTTCATATTATGCACAAATTAAAGCGAGGATGCTAAGCTTACAATCTCAATAAACTTGAAAAGTACAGCATTATGCAGGCGGAGCAATCTCAAAAGCGTCAGTATTCCACAGCATGGATTATGTTACTTGCCCTATTAACGGCATTGGGGCCGCTTTCGATCGACATGTATTTACCTGCATTGCCGCAAATGGCAGACGAGTTCGGAGTTAGTACGCAAATGGTAGCCAACAGTTTGCCTGCATATTTCTTGGGGCTTGCCATCGGTCAACTTTTTTATGGACCGATTAGTGATCGTATTGGGCGTAAGACACCGTTATATTTTGGGTTAGCTTTATATGCGATCGCCAGTTTGGCTTGCGTTTTGGTTACCAATGAATGGAGTTTAATAGCCGCGCGTATTTTTCAAGCTTTAGGTGGTTGCGTGGGTGTGGTGATTGCTAGAGCAGCGATTCGAGATCGTTTGGATGTCGCAGGTTCTGCACAGGCTTTTTCTAGCATGATGATCGTGATGGGACTGGCACCGATTTTGTCACCGATCTTTGGTGCTTGGATTTTAATTTTCTTTCCTTGGCAGGTTATTTTTGTCTGCTTAGCCATCATTGGTGTGATCTGTTGGTTGTGCGTACACTTTTTCTTTACAGAATCGTTGCCTGTGGAGCGTCGTTTAAAACTATCGGTTTATCAAGTCACCACGCTCTATGCTGCGATTTTAAAAGATGAAAGTTTTAGAGTGCCGATGTTGGCAGGTTGTCTAACTGGCGCTGCATTATTTTGTTATATCAGCTCAGCTTCTGCTGTTTTTATGGGCCAATATGGACTGTCTCAGCAGCAATTCTCTTACGCATTTGCACTGAATGCGGCAGGCATTATGTTGATGTCGTCATTGAATAAGCATTTGAATACGCGAATGGGTATTTTTCCGCGCTTACGTTTAGGTGGTTCTATTCAATGCTTTGGTGCTTTGATTGTGGTGAGTGCAGGCTTGATGGTAAATGCACCTTTGTGGTTTTTAATGGTTGGCTTGTTCTTAGTGGTATCAGGTATCGGTTTAACAGGTCCAAATGCGATGGCACTGGCAATGTCTCAGCAAGGTGCGCGAGCGGGAACTGCGAGCGCAATCATGGGCAGTACCCAGTTTGCCTTTGGTTTACTCGGTGGCGTGATTCTCAATTTCTTGATTTGGAAAGCATCGCTTAATATGGGTTTGATGATGTTGATGTTTACCAGTGTCGGATTGTTGATGATTTTTAAAGTTGGTAAACAGCAAAACAGTATCTCCGTTTAGAGATACTGTTGAAAGTTTGAATTATTCATCTACAAATACAGTGAAGTTTTCTACGGGTTCACGCGGCGTAATAAAAGTATTCACTATATGGTCTGGATCGGCATAGCCTAATGCGACGGCACAGACCAGATCTTCATCTTCAGGCGCGCCAAGCACTTCTAAAACGATGGGGTGAAAATGGTTCCAAGCCGCTTGTGGACACGTATCTAAACCACGTGCTTTTGCTGCAATCATGACGTTTTGGATCATCATGGAAATATCCATTTTTGCACCAATCCCCATGATTTTATTTACGGTAAAGTATAAGGCGACAGGCGCATCAAACAATTGAAAGTTCCGTAATTGTTGTGCAGCCATTCGGTCTTTTTCACCTTTTTGAATGCCAAGTAAGCCATACAGTCCCCAGCCATTTTCACGGCGACGATCAATAAAGGGTGAAATCCACGTTTCAGGATAGTAAGCAAAGGTCTCTTGATAGTGGTGTGCCAGCTCTGGTTTT
Organism: Acinetobacter sp. NIPH 1852; assembly: GCF_022549455.1. Classification (NCBI taxonomy): domain Bacteria; kingdom Pseudomonadati; phylum Pseudomonadota; class Gammaproteobacteria; order Moraxellales; family Moraxellaceae; genus Acinetobacter; species Acinetobacter sp. NIPH 1852. The sequence continues at coordinate 215,428 of NZ_JAKZGG010000001.1, forward strand.
TGAAAAAGCTCAACTTGCGCCGTACAAACACGGTCAATCATTTCCGCTCGTTTTTTTCCTGTGACCACATAGACCTTCCATGGCTGTGTGTTTGTGCCAGAGGGGGCACGACTGGCTACAGCGAGAATGTCTTTAATAGTTTGGGTATCAACAGGGGTGTCCAAAAATGCACGTACTGAATGGCGTGATGTAATGGCATCATCAACGTAGCGGACTTGATCCATGTTCATAAAATCTCCTGATGTTTCTTTGATCTTTCTCATATGGTGAGACTATAAAGCAATCATGACCTTTTGCGGGTGATTTTTAAACCACCAATCAAGATTTGTTTGAAAAATAATCGACCGCCTTGGGGTTGGTCAAAATAGAATCAGTTTTTTTCTATTTGATTTCTTTTTGTGAAAAAGAAATTTATTTATAACACAATGAAATAGAAATAATATTTAGATAGATATGTTCAAAGTATTCTTGTTCTTCCCATAAAAAAATACACACAATATTCTAAATTTATGCATAATACGCCCTTTTTAAAAATTGATTAGGCTTTCCTTGCTGATAAAGGTGAGGGGGATTTTCCATGTTAAGTGTATTAAATTTACCCAATTTTATACTTATGGAAAATGTTGAAATATACACCAGACAAAGGAGCTTCTTATGAGTTCAACTCTCATCCGCAAGCCGTTCGTAGTGCAAGGTTTGGCAATGATCGTTGCAGCCTTGATGATGAACAATGCACACGCAAGCAGTGAGCAAGAGCAGATTCAACAGCTTCGCGCTGAAGTAAATGAGTTAAGGGCTTTATTAGAACAATATCTACCTCCAATAAAACAACAAAGTGATGCCCCTAAAGTTGTAGAAACACCAACTACAGTTATCGCAAATAATGACAATGCTCAGACGGTTACAACAGAGGCGACGCAAAAATCTCCTCTAGGCTTTAGCACTGCTTCAGGTGCTCAAGTGCAACTTTATGGTTTCCTACGTGGTGATGCTTCCTACCAAGTAAAAGGTGGTGATGGCATATTCAACCGTATTAACAAAGTTGACCTGGAAGGCCAAGAAAAAAATAGCGATCGTTTTTATAGCACAGCTACCGTAACCCGATTTGGTCTTGATTTTAAAGCACCTGTCGAGGGCGCCAAGGTTGGTGCTAAGTTAGAAGTCGATTTTCGTGGTGGTAGTAGTAATGATACGATACGGATTCGGCATGCGTATTTGACTTATAACGACTGGTTATTTGGTCAAACCACTTCAACGTTCTTGGCAACTGATGTACAGCCAGAAATGCTGGATTTTAACTCACCATTAGGTATTGGAACCTTCCGCACCCCGATGGTACGCTACAGCGGTAAATTGGATTCAGATATAAGTTATGCCATTGCTTTGGAAAAGAGCAATGATGATAATCGAGTACCCGCATTCACTTCTAAACTGAAATATGACTTTGCAGAAGGTAAAGGTACCAGCTCAGCACGTGTTTTATTGACTGAAGCACGCAGCAAGGCCGCTTTTGACAAAGATCATAAACAAATCAGTGCCAATGATTCAGACTTGGGTTGGGGTGTTGCTGTTGGTGCAAAATATAAGTTCACTGATGCATTACAGGCAATGATTGACTATTCACATGTCAAAGGTGACAGCAAGTTTTTGCTGTATAGCAATAATGCCTTTAATGTAAATCCAAATAATTTGGATATACATCTCAATGAATTTGATGCATTTACAGCAGGTGCAAGCTATCAGATTACGCCGAAACTGCGTAGTACTTTAGCTTATGGCGCAATGTTTGCAGATGATAGCAATGACTTTGCTAAACAGGCTGTGACCGATGCAACACAAAACAAAACTTTGCAACAAGGTTGGTGGAACGTCATGTATTCACCAGTAACACCAATTACGTTTGGCTTAGAGTATATCTATGGTGAACGTAAGACCTTTGATGGACAAAAAGGTAAGGATAGCCGTGTAGGAGCGATGGCGCGTTATAACTTCTAACCTATCCTGCGGTGTAATCATCCGTGAAAATGAGTTGATTTGATAGGCGCAGGGTTCTTACAAAGAACTGTATGCTTTTTATTAAGTTGATTGAGTTTTCACTCATTTTGAGAGTTACTATTTCATTGTTTTATTAGATGGAAAAACGTCGAAAAAACGAATGAAATAAACGGAAGAAGATATGGAATTTACTTTTAATGGTTTTTATACCTTAATTTCGGCGGTTATCGTTTTGTTATTAGGGCGCCTGCTCGTCAACAAAATTGATTTTTTAAAGCGTTATAATATTCCTGAGCCAGTCGCTGGTGGTTTAGTTGCAGCAGTATTGTCATTACTGGTTCATTCATTCTTTGGATACAGTATTATTTTTAGTAGCCAATTACAGACCAGCTTTATGTTGATCTTCTTTGCTTCGATTGGTTTAAGTGCCAACTTTATGAAGTTAAAAGAAGGTGGTATTGGCTTGGTTCTTTTCCTAGGCTGTGTCGCTGCCTATATCATTGTGCAAGATATTGTGGGCATGAGCTTAGCAACGTTATTGGGTGTTGATCCTCTCATTGGCTTAATTGCTGGTTCTGTGACTTTAACTGGTGGTCATGGTACGGCGGGTGCATGGGGGGAGATTTTTGAAACCCAATATGGTATCCAAGGCGCATTGGCATTGGGTATGGCAAGTGCAACTTTTGGTTTGATTATCGGTGGTATTATCGGTGGTCCGTTAGCCAAGTTATTGATCAATCGTCATAGCTTGGCACGTGCCAAAACACCTGCTCAAATCCAAGATCGTGATACTCATCCAGATCCGCACCCTGATGATTTAGCACCCTTTGAAAACCCACACCAAGTTCGTTTGATTACAGCTGATAATGCGATCACGACTTTGGGTATGTTTGCGGCTTGTCTTGCATTTGCAGAGTTTATGACAGGGTATAGCAAAGGCACATGGTTTGAGTTGCCAACGTTCGTATGGGCGCTTGGCGGCGGTGTGATCTTACGTAATATCTTAGAAAGTGTGTTGAAGGTCGATATCTTTGATCGTGCAATCGATGTATTTGGTAATGCGTCGCTTTCGTTATATTTAGCAATGGCACTGTTATCACTGAAACTGTGGCAATTGGCAGATTTGGCTGGTCCATTGGTGATCATTTTAACCGCGCAAACATTGGTTATGGCATTGTATGCTGCATTTATCACCTTCCGCGTCATGGGCAAAAACTATGATGCTGCGGTACTGGCAGCAGGTCATTGTGGCTTCGGTATGGGGGCAACACCAACCGCTGTTGCAAACATGCAGGCGATTACCAATATGTATGGACCGTCACATAAAGCATTCTTAATTGTTCCTTTATGTGGTGCGTTCTTTGTTGATTTAATTAACGCAACAGTGATTCAAGTGATCTTGAAATTCTTTGCCTAAGTCGAATTAAAAAGCCCCTTGTGGGGCTTTTTTGATTTATCCATTGTTAATCGGCTATGTCCATTGATACATAGCATCTGCAAAAGCGAATAAGTGATGAATGAAAAATTAAATGCCACGCTGATGTCGTGGGTACAATTCTTGAATGATCCACTTTGGAATTTCTTGGTTATTTTACTGGTTGCTGTTGGACTGTTTTATACCTTAATTACAGGTGCAGTTCAGCTACGGTTATTTTTGCAAAGTATCCGTGTGATGAAGGGTAGCCGTAAAGAGTGCAAAGATGATCATGGAATTACCCCTTTTCAGGCTTTTGTAACTGGACTCGCCAGTCGTGTTGGCGTGGGTAATATTGCAGGTGTTGCGATTGCGATTGCGATTGGTGGACCGGGTGCTGTTTTTTGGATGTGGTTGACTGCCTTTTTGGGGATGAGTTCAGCATTTGTTGAGTCGTCATTGGCTCAGTTGTTCAAAGTCCGAGATCATCAAAATAAGCAATTCCGTGGTGGACCTGCATACTATATTACTCAGGGTTTAAAGCAAAAATGGCTCGGGGTGGTGTTTGCACTTTCACTTATTCTCGCTTATGGCTTTGTCTTTAATGCTGTTCAAGCAAATGCAATTATCGGTGCGACTTCCCACGCTTGGGGATGGGATAAAGCCAATGTTATCTTGGGTTTAGGTGGTCTTGATTTAGAGGTTTCTTGGCTCGGGATCGTGCTGGTGATCATGACTGCGCTGGTGATTTTTGGTGGTATTAAGCGTATTGCGAAGGTTGCAGAGAAGATTGTGCCTTTCATGGCACTTTTATACATCGGGGTTGCTTTGTACATCGCGATGATTAATTTCCCAATGCTACCTGAAATTTTTAAATTGATTTTCACCAAAGCATTCGAGTTTGAAGCAGCGGCAGGTGGTTTCTTTGGTGCCATGATCTCTATGGCGATGATGTTGGGAATTAAACGTGGTTTGTTCTCAAACGAAGCAGGTATGGGGTCTGCACCAAATGCAGCAGCTGCATCTGATGTGAAGCATCCTGTAAACCAAGGTTTGGTGCAAATGCTCGGTGTATTTGTTGATACCTTTGTGGTCTGCTCGTGTACAGCTATTATTATTATGGTTTCAGGTTTGTACCATGAGGCTGGTTTTGAAGGTGTGACCTTAACTCAAAAAGCATTAGAAAGTCAGATCGGTGCTTGGGGTGGTGGTTTCCTTGCAGTTTTACTTTTCTTGTTTGCCTTCTCATCAATCATTGGTAACTATGCTTATGCAGAAAGTAACGTCAGATTTATCAATAACAATGCAAAACTGATGTTTATTTTCCGTGTCATGGTCTTAATGATGGTCTACTTCGGCGCGATCACCAGTGTACCATTGGTGTGGTCGATGGCTGATTTGTCGATGGGCTTGATGGCAACCATTAACTTGATTGCGATTGTGTTATTGACCCCAATCTTCTTGATTCTATTGAAAGATTATACCGCTCAACTTAAAAAAGGCGTTAAAGAGCCTGAGTTTAAGATTGATAATTATCCTGAGTTGAAGAAAAAAGTCGATTCAGATATTTGGTAATGTTCTAAGCCTAAATAGCCCCTTTCGAGGGGCTTTTTTATGAAGTTTTGTTGAGAAAATACAAAAAAATGCTACATCTTTTTTTCAATGCAGTCGTTAGAATCCGACCAGAAATTAAATAAAGATGGCAAATGTCGCGTATGAAACAGCTTGTGTTATGGATACTTGGACTTTCAGTCATGATGTTAACAGGCTGTCAAACCACCAAACATCTATCTCCAATTGTTGACGATGCTCAGGCGCATGTGGTCAGTCAACCCTTCGCTCAGATCAAAAAGCAAAAACGCCCCGTTATTGCATTAGTGCTGGGGAGTGGCGGTGCGCGTGGCTATGCGCATATTGGTGTGATTGAAGTTTTAGAACAGCAGGGTATTCGTCCCGATTTTATCGTGGGCACAAGTGCTGGGAGTATTGTTGGTTCAATCTATGCCAGTGGAAAAAGTGCAGCTGAATTGCGTGATATTGCTTTAAAGTTGAAAGCCAATGATGTACGCGATGTCAGTGTCAGCCTGAAGGGTTTCTTTGATGGGAAAAAGGTCGAAGATTATGTCAATGAGCAAGTGCATAATACTCCGCTACAAAAACTTAAGATTCCAATGTATGTGGTTGCAACAGAATTAAAAGAAGGCAGCAAGACGGTCTTTAATTATGGCAATACAGGGCAGGCGGTACGAGCGTCGGCTTCTATTCCAAGTATGTTTGTCCCGATCAAAATTGGTCATAGTGAATATGTCGATGGGGGACTAGTCAGTCCAGTGCCTGTACAGGTTGCACGCGATTTGGGTGCTGATGTGGTGATTGCCGTTGATATTTTGGCACAACCTGTTCATACCGAAACCACCAATGTTTGGGGGCTATTCAATCAAAACATTAATATTATGCAAGGGCGTTTGGCGGAAGAAGAACTCAAATATGCGGATATCGTGATTCAACCAGATCTCCGTGAAAAAGTGCATATCTTTGATGTCAAAGGACGTGAAATGACCATGCAGGCAGGCGCGGACGCTGCCAAAGAAAAGCTCTCAGATATTCAGTTAGCGATTCAAACCAAGATGCGTCCTAGTTCTAAAACTCAGCAAAACCTCACTTTAAAGTTGAATGATTTAGCGCCATAACTTTGATTGTTTTTTAGCAAAGGATTGCTTTTATATAAACAAATTAAAAATGTCTTACAAAATGCTATGAAAAGTTTGAAAAAACAGGTAAATAACTACAATTCATTAAACTTTTTTTAATCAAATTTAAGTTTGATCATATAGCATGGCGCTAGGTCATCAAAAGCAGCACAACAGGGATTGTTAAACACAATGTTTAAATCTTTTTTTCCAAACCCACGCCTATTTTTTATCTCAGTGATTATTTGGATCACCATGAATACCTTGGCTTGGTTTTTAGGTGGGAATACTTGGGGTGAATATTTAGGTTTTCCTCAAGGGTATGCAGAGGCTACATTACCCGTTGGTGTTAGTCGTTTTTGGCAAGCATCATCACTTTGGTTTTATATTTGGTTTGTGATTGCGACAGCTCTGTTTGCTGGGTTTTGGCGATTCTTTTCGGATAATAAATGGCAGCGTTGGTCGATCTGGGGCTCAGCTTTTATTTTGTTTAATATCTGGTTTGGTGTGCAAGTCAGTGTTGCCATAAATGCTTGGTATGTTCCTTTTTGGGATCTCATTCAGAAAATGCTCACCAATGGTGGTGGCGATGTCACTGAGTTATATCGAGAGACACTCGTTTTCCTCTATATCGCGATGGTTTATGTAACCTTGGCGATCTTAAATATTTTCTTTACCAGTCATTACGTCTTCCGTTGGCGTACGGCGATGAATGAATACTATGTAGAGCATTGGGAAAAACTACGACATGTTGAAGGTGCATCGCAACGTGTTCAAGAAGACACCATGCGTTTTGCTTCGATTGTTGAAGATTTAGGTGTGGAATTTGTCAAAGCAATCATGACACTTATTGCATTTTTACCGCTATTATTCCAACTGTCTAAACATGTGCCTGTCATTCCTATTATTGGGGAAATTGAACATTCCTTAGTTTGGGCGGCGGTCAGTTGGTCCATATTTGGAACTGTATTATTGGTTGTTGTTGGGATTAAATTGCCGGGTCTACAATTTAACAATCAAAAAGTTGAAGCGGCTTATCGTAAAGAATTGGTTTATGGTGAAGATCATGCAGATCGGGCCGAACCTTTAACTTTAAAAGAGCTGTTTGGTCAGGTTCGAAAAAACTACTTCCGACTATATTTCCACTATGCTTATTTTAATATGACTGCAACTTGGTATGGACAGCTTGATATTTTATACAATTTCGTGGTGCTATTTCCCGCCATTGCAGCAGGAAAATTAACATTAGGTTTATTACAACAAATTTTAGGCGTGTTTAATCGAGTTCGTGATTCTTTTCAATATCTAATTACGTCATGGAAAACGATTATTGAGCTATTGTCGATTCATAAACGTCTTAAAGCCTTTGAATCAATTTTAGATAAATAGATAATTCTAGAAAAACCTGCATTGATAAATCATGCAGGTTTTTTTTATGCGCTTATATTTATAAAAAACAGATGCCTAACCCAGCCCCAAAAGTCATAACCCATAATGGATGTATTTTCTTAAATAAGCCCAGTATTGCGGTCAAAATTACAATCAAAACCAGCAAAACGTTTTGAGCAGAAGCATCGGCGATTAGCCACGCACTGACCAAAACCAAGCCGACTGTGATGGGTTTAAGTGCTTTTTCAAAACGTGCACGTAAAGGGTGATGTTTGAATCGTTGCCAAAACTTGAGCGCATAAATGGTAATAATAGATGATGGTCCAAACTTAGCGATGGATGTCACAATGAGTCCCGCTGGTCCTGCAACATGCCACCCAACTAATGGAACGACCATCATATTGGGTCCAGGAGCCGCCTGTGCCATCGCAAACAATGAACTAAACTGTTCGGCAGTCATCCATTGGTGAACGGTAACAACTTGATGCTGCATTTCAGGCAAGATCGCATTGCCTCCACCAAAAGCAACCAGCGACAGTTGTGTGAATACCATTGCAAGCGTGAGCAATATCATGATTTTTTCACTCCCAATACCAACATATTTATCGCCAGTAAAATAACCAAGATCAGCAGCAATGGCAGCTTGACCCACAACATAAAGATAAAGGTCAGTAAAATCGTGACAATGGTTAAACGTTTTTTAAAAATAGGTTTCAACATTTTTATGCCTGTTGCAAAAAGTAAGCCTGCAGCGGCGGCAGCTAAACCTTGAATCAGATGCTTAACGCTCGATAAATGTTGAAAATGCACGTAGGTCTGATAGATCAGTAACACAATGATGGTTGGAGCAGAGATCAAGCCAAGTACAGAACTGACTGCACCTTTCGCACCTTGAAACTCCATGCCGATCGCTACTGCCATATTGATAATATTGCCACCGGGTAGTACCTGACAAATCCCCAGCAGATCTGTGAATTTAGCCTCATCTAACCATTTTTGTTCTTCTACGATGACGCGATATGCCAATGGCAGAACCCCACCAAAGCCGATCAATCCCAATTTCATAAATCCCATAAACAGCGCCTTATTATCAGGTGTTGTAGATGATGATTCATGTGCTATTGAAATGGCTTGAGCCTTCATTGGGACGGTTTCCTGATTGACTTTACTAGTAATAGGATGGTGGAATAGTGGTATATTTACAAATGCTTTATTTTTCCTTATCTATACTTTTAAGGTATGTATGATCGACATTCATAAACTCAAAGCATTTATTGCTGTTGTTGAGGAAAGTAACATTTCCAAGGCAGCCGTTCGCTTGCATATACAACAACCGCCACTGACGCGCCTGATCAAAAGTTTAGAGAAAGATTTAGATACCGTGTTGTTAAAACGATTGCCGCGTGGTGTTGAAGTGACTGAAGCAGGCAAGGCCTTATATCAAGAGGCGCTGACGATTTTGGATCATGCGGAGTCCATTCCCCGAAGAGTGCGTAATATTGCGCAAGGTAAGGAAGGTCAGATTAATATTGGATTTACCCACTCTATTGGTTTACACCCTTTTTTACCTGCTTTATTGCGTCAATATCGAGAGCAATTTTCTGCTGTTGCCATTCACTTAGAAGAGGACAGTAGTAGTGCTTTGGTGGATGCGGTGATCAATGAAAAATTAGATATTGCCTTCCTGCGGAAACCAGCACCGATACACGCCGATTTGCACAGTTTGTATGTCTTAGATGAACCTTTAGTTGTGGCTTTGCCGAGCAACCATCCTTTGGTCGAGCAGCAGGGCGCAATTCATTTACCTGATTTAGAAGCTTATGAGTTCGTGTTATATCGCCGTCTAGGCGGACAAGACTTATTTGATAATATTTTGGCAAATTGTTATCAGGCAGGATTTAGTCCAAATATTGTCCAAGAGGCGCCACGTTTAACCTCAAGTCTTAATTTGATTGCGGCAGGGATTGGACTCTCGATCGTACCCGCCTCGATCCAAGAGTTTTGGAACAAGCAGATTGTCTATCATCCTTTAGAAGCGGATCAACCATGCATTGCACCCATTTATGCAATTTACCGAACGAAAGAAAAGAGTGTGCGAGTTAATCATTTTCTGAGGTTATTAAATACGAGTAGGTTAAGTGCTTAGGCATCTGCTTAGAGTGTAATTAGAAAAAGCGTTAAACTGCTGTTGAGATGAATAATAAATAAACCAAATAGAGAAAAGCCATGAAAAATTTGCTGTCAGGTTGTTGTTTAGTTGCGATGAGCTCCGTTGCTGTTGCCCAAGAGATAAAAGGAATTGCTTTTTTTCATCAAAATTGGGAAATGTATTGCAGCAATACAGGTATTTGTCGTGCGGCTGGCTATCAAGCGGATGCGGCTGGAGATAACCCTGCTTCATTACTTTTGACACGCCAAGCAGGTGCGAAGCAAGCGGTGACAGCCAAGTTTGCTTTAGCGCTATATGATGAACAAAGTATTCCTGCTCATAAATTAAAAAATATTCGGTTCTATCTCAATGGAAAAGACTTAGGACAGGTGACGGTGGATGGCAATGAATCGCCCTTAATGGGAAAACTATCTGCATCGCAAGTCACGGCTTTATTGCAACAGGCGCAGCAAAAATCGGAAATTGTATTTAAAAATGTGTCTTTCCAATGGCAAATCTCGGACGCTGGTATGACGGCGACTTTATTGAAAATGGATGATTTTCAGAAGCGTGTCGGAACGGTAGGCGCATTGGTGAAAAAAGGTAAGGGTGATGAATCCAAAGTCTTAAAGGCTCAGCCTAAGCGAGTGATCAAGCGGGTCAATACCGCAACTGAGCCTTATTTGACCTTACAACCAAGTAACAAGCAATACCCATCTATTTATCAGCGTTTAATGGCAGCGCAACCGACTCCAAAAGAGGAGGGTTTCTGTGAAGGGACTTATGATTATGCTCGTGATGGTGCGCAATCTCAGCCGATCCAATTCTATAGGTTAAGTAATCATAAAGTATTGGCAATGAGCTTATGCTGGCGCGCGGCTTATAACGAAGGCTATGGTGCGTGGGTGTTGGATGAGTCATTAAAGGGTAAAGCTACTTTTGTGACGGAACATGCTTCTGATTTTGGTGCTGGCGTGATTGGTAGTGCGCAAAAAGGTCGAGGTGTTGGGGATTGTTGGTCAAGTTCGGAGTGGGTTTGGGATGGTCAAAAGTTTGTTCAAAGTAGAGATATGTGGACGGGAATGTGTAAAGGTTTAGCTGCTGGTGGTGTGTGGGAGTTGGATTTGATCGAAGCCGTTGTGAAATGATACCTGTCGTTACACAGTCTCACAGATGATTGTATTGGCTCTATGGTACAAAGAGACAGATTGCATTTTGGAACTGCGCTTATGTCTCGTGTTTATATTTCTCCCCGTCGTAAATTTTCTCATTTGAGTCGTTCTGTATTCATGGCTGCGGCTGTGTTAGGTACAACTCAAGTGGCAATGGCAGGGCCTACAGTTGATCAACTCAGTGATTGTTTAGTTAAGGCGACTACGGCAGCGGATAAAACCACGGTGTTGCAATGGACTTATAGTGCTTTAGCGGCACATCCTGATTTAAAAACGTTTAGTAGTGTCACGCCTGAGCAAAAAACTCAGCTTGATCAAAAGTTGGCACAAGTTTTACAGCGTGTGATCGTGGAGCAGTGTTCGGCTCAGACTAAAGCGGTGATTCAGGCAGAGGGGATTCAAGCAGTTGGTGAGGCTTTTCAGCAGTTAGGTCAGAGTGCGGGTGAGGATATTGTGAAAGACCCAGCGGTTAGACAGCAGTTGCAAGGCACATTGCGTTATATTGATTTAAATAAGTTAGTCACGACTTTTTTAACGCCTGATATTTGGAATAAGTTGGGTGTGTTAAGAGGGCAGTGATTCTAAAAAGCAGAGACTATTGATCTCTAAGATTTAATAGCCTAAGTATTTCCCATAGACAGATGTGTCTTATATCATATCTATTATTTACCTGATCTTTTCAACAGTTCTAATAATGATGGAATGACGATACACGCCGTAGCCTTTTGCATCGAGATAGTCCAAAATGTGACTCGCGAAGTTCTTCTCGTTACTTGCGCAGTTATGTTCTTTTCGTTGCCGAGTTAGTTTACGCTTGGTAAGAGATATGCTGATCGAATGGCGATACGACCAAACTTTTTTGTAGCGGTTTAAGTAATTGTTTACATAGTTCTGTGACTGTACGGTGGCAGTCTCAGGATGGTCGGGGAAGTTGGGTACTCCGTACTAAGTGGCGATTTCGCTATAAAGGAAGTCACGCATAAAGAATGACTTTGATAGTTGCATACGTCTTAAGTCTTCGAGTTTAGCAATTAAGGATATTTTTAATGGTCATGTTTTTTAGTGGAATTTTTGGGGTATATTGTATTGATTTATAGAAATTTAAAAAATAGGAGGGTGGATGGAAGTTCTTATATATAGCGTTTTTGTCTTATTTGTAACCATCTTTGTTTTTTACTTACCAGCATTAATCTTATATTTTTCTCATGTTATTAAGAAAGAAATTTTATCTAAGAAGAAAATATATACTAATATTTTTTGTTTCCTTTTTTCTTATTTAGCTATTTGTGTATTGGGAATTATTGCATATTATTTTTTCTCTGACTTTAAAGGAGCTTCATCGAGTACAGCTACAAGAACAGACATCGTCTATATTTTTACTGCAGTTGCAACTTTATTTGCACCATTAATATTAGTATATACTTTTGATTCTTGGAAAAAACAAAATTTCGAACAATCTAGGATAAAGGCTGTTAGTCAATTAAAGGAATCATTAGCCCGTCAACATAAGACTATAAATCTATTTCTAATACGTAATAGCTTAGATGATTTATTATTTTCTAATATAAACTCTATTTCAAATGAACTTGAAGAAACTTCTGAAAAAATTGACAACTTAAGATGGGATACTTTAGGACTAATCCAAAAAAATTATTATTATTTTGAAAAAGCTGAAAAAGCTGAAAAAGCTGAAAAAGCTGAAAAAGCTGAAAAAGCTGAAAAAGCTGAAAAAGCTGAGTTTGATAAGTTAATTGATATGCATAATTGTATTTACGATATTGTTAAATCTTTAGAACAGGCTTTGGAAGAAGTACATAGTTATATGAGACAAGAGGATAAAGATAAATTACTTTTCCATAAAAATATTTATTTAATTGATCCTGAAAGTAGATATTTGAAAAAATTTGCAAAATTAGATGAGAGAGAGCTACAAGCATGTAAAGAATATGCTGACCAAAAAATTCATTTAGTATTAGATGGTTACGATGATTTTTTGAATAATATTTTAAATAATATTTATAAAAGCTAAAAAACCCGCTCTAAAGCGGGTTTTCTTTTGAAGTTAGATTAGTTTAACCAATTAATTTTTTCATTAATTCATTGACTTGAGCAGGATTGGCTTTACCCTTAGACGCTTTCATCACTTGACCGACAAGACCGTTAAAGGCTTTTTCCTTACCAGACTTGTATTCTTCAACCATTTTTTCATTGGCTGCAAGCACTTCTTTGATGATCGCTTCAATCGCACCTGTATCGGTTTCTTGCTTCAAGCCTTTCTCAGCAATGATGTCATCTGCAGATTTACCTTCCGCTTCCCACATAAAGCCAAATACTTGTTTCGCAATCTTACCACTGATGGTGTTATCCACAATACGTGCCACCATACCGCCCAATTGCTCAGCAGAAACAGGAGAATCCGCCAATTCTAGGCCCGCTTTGTTTAAAGCACCTGAAAATTCGCCCATCACCCAGTTAGCCGCGATCTTACCTTGTTTCGCACCGCCAGCAGCCACCACAACAGCTTCGTAGAAGTCTGCTATTTCGCGTGACAGCGTCAACACATGCGCATCGTATTCAGTTACGCTAAAGTCAGCGATGAAACGTGCACGACGCGCTTTAGGCAACTCAGGAAGTGCAGCGCGAGCCGCTTCAATTTGTTCATCAGCAATGATGACTGGAAGCAGGTCAGGGTCAGGGAAGTAGCGATAGTCGTTCGCTTCTTCTTTCGAACGCATCGAACGAGTTTCCATTTTCACTGGATCGAACAAACGGGTTTCTTGGTCGATCTTGCCGCCGTATTCCAAAATTTCCATTTGGCGTTCAATTTCAACATTGATCGCTTGCTCAATGAAACGGAATGAGTTGAGGTTTTTCAACTCACAACGCGTACCAAATGGCTGATCTGGACGACGTAAAGACACGTTACAGTCACAACGGAATGAACCTTCGGCCATGTTGCCATCAGAAATACCCAACCAACGCACTAAAGTGTGAATCGATTTGATATAAGCAACCGCTTCTTCAACCGAACGCATATCAGGTTCAGATACGATCTCAAGTAGCGGAGTACCTGCACGGTTTAAATCGATTCCTGACATGCCTTCAAACTGGTCATGGATCGATTTTCCTGCATCTTCCTCAAGATGCGCGCGAGTAACGCCTATGCGCTTGATCGTGCCATCTTCAAGTTGGATATCAATATGACCCAAGCCGACGATTGGATTGTCCATTTGGCTGATCTGATAGCCTTTTGGTGAGTCTGGGTAGAAATAGTTCTTACGTGCAAACACAGATGCTTGGTCAATATAGGCATCAATCCCTAAACCAAAGCGAATCGCAAGATCAACCACTTCGGCATTCAATACAGGCAATACACCCGGCATCGCCAAATCAACGAGGCTGGCTTGCGTATTTGGGTCTTGACCAAATTCAGTCGATGAACCTGAGAAGATTTTTGATTTAGTTGCAAGCTGCGTGTGAATCTCGATCCCGATAACAACTTCCCAACCGTCAATCAGATTTGATTTTGGTTTAGCTAACTTTTGAGCTTCAGTCATTATGCAGTCTCCTCAGCAATGCTAGCGCGCTTGGTATGCCAGTCTGTGTTTTGTTGATATTGATGCACAATCGAAAGCAATTGTGATTCTGACCAGTAGTTACCAATCAACTGTAAGCCGACAGGCAAGCTTTCTTGATCAAAACCAACAGGGGCGTTAATGGCTGGAAGACCTGCCAAGTTCACCGCGAGAGTATAAATATCGCCTAAATACATTTCAGTTGGGCTGAGATTCGCACCGATTTTATATGCTGTAGTTGGCGCAGATGGTGCAGCGATTACATCGACATTTTCAAATGCTTTTAAGAAGTCTTGTTGGATCAGACGACGTACTTTTTGTGCTTTGACATAGTATGCATCGTAATAACCAGCAGAAAGGGCATAAGTACCAATCAAGATACGACGTTGTACTTCTGCACCAAAACCTTCTGAACGTGAACGCTTGTATAAGTCCATCAAGTCCACAGGGTTTTCACAGCGGTAGCCATAACGTACGCCATCAAAACGTGACAGGTTCGAAGATGCTTCCGCAGGTGCGATCAAGTAGTAGGTCGGAACATAGGCTTCAGTCATGTTGAGATCAATCTCAACCAAGCTTGCACCCATTTCCTCAAGTTTTTTCAATGATTCTTCGACACGGGCTTTGACCTCAGTATCTAAACCAGAGACGTTGAAGTATTGCTTAGGAATACCAATACGTAAGCCTTTGACCGATGTAGCGTTCAAGTTGGCAACGTAGTCATCAACTTCTTTATTGATAGAGGTTGAGTCTTTGGCATCATGGCCTGCGATTACATTCATCAAGTAAGCACAGTCTTCGGCAGAACGTGCCATTGGACCGCCCTGATCCAGTGATGATGCATAAGCAATCATCCCGAAGCGAGAGACACGACCATAAGTCGGTTTTAAGCCCGTTAAACCGCAGAATGAGGCAGGTTGACGGATTGAGCCGCCAGTATCCGTACCTGTTGCAATCGGCGCGAGATCAGCCGCTACAGCAGCAGCAGAGCCACCTGAAGAACCACCCGGCACATGATCAAGTGCCCAAGGGTTTCCTGTTGCGCCAAAGTAAGAGCTTTCCGAGGTTGAACCCATGGCGAATTCATCCATGTTCACCTTGCCTAAGGTCACAAGACCCGCAGCTTTGGCTTTGGCCACCACAGTTGCATCATAAGGGGAGATGAAGTTATCCAGCATTTTTGAACCAGCAGTGGTTTTAATGCCTTTGGTACAAAAAATATCTTTATGCGCCAGTGGAATACCTGCAAGTACAGATGCATTGCCAGCTTTTAGTGCAGCATCAGCGGCATCCGCTTCAGCTAAAGCTTGTTCTGCTGTAACCGTCACATAACTCTTTACTTTTGTGTCAATTTTGGCGATACGTTTTAAATAATGTTCAGTCAATTCACGTGATGAAAATTGGGCTTGTTGTAAGCCTTCAGAGAGTTCACGAATTGTTAAGCGATGTAAATCTGTCATATGAAAAATTTCTTTACATTCTAAATATAAAATATTGACTAATCGAATAAAAATTATTCAATTACACGAGGGACTAGGTACAAACCTGCTTCTGTCGCAGGAGCGACCGCTTGGTATTCATCACGGTGATTAGTTTCACTCACAACGTCAGTACGTAAGGGTTGTGGGTGATCAAATGGGCTTTTTAAAGGTTCAACATCATCGGTGTTAATGCCTTTTAACGTTTCCATCATACCTAAGATTTTATTCAAACTTTGAGCATATTCAGCAGATTGCGTGTCATTTAGGGATAAGCGAGCCAAATTTGCGATTTGCGATACAGTTTGCGCATTTAGATCCGCTGTCTGTGACGCATCAGATGATGTAGACATAACTTTACCTAATTCAGTATCAAAAAAATTCAAAATATAGTGCGTTATAATAAGCGATTGACTTGTTCAAATCATCACATTTAGTTAAAGTTGCCACCTTGTATTCACACAAAGTTTAATTGAGAACGCCCCCGTGATTCTAAAAAGACTACTTGGCTTGTTTTCGCCGGATTTAGCCATAGATTTAGGTACTGCAAATACACTTATTTATGCACCAGGCCGTGGCATTATATTAAATGAACCGACAGTTGTGGCGATTCGTCACAGTGGTTCACAAAAAATAGTTGCTGCTGTTGGTCTTGATGCTAAACAAATGTTAGGCCGTACCCCAGCGAATATTTCAGCCATTCGTCCCATGAAAGATGGTGTGATTGCTGATTTTGAAGTTACTGAAACGATGCTGCATCAGTTTATCAGTAAAGTACATGAAAAACGCTTGTTCCCCAATCATCCAAAAGTTGTGGTCTGCGTACCATGCAAATCAACTTTGGTTGAACGTCGCGCGATTCGTGAAGCCGTATTTAATGCAGGTGCGCGTGAAGTTCGTCTGATCGAAGAGCCAATGGCTGCTGCGATTGGCGCAGGTATGCCAGTTGAGCAAGCATGTGGTTCTATGGTGGTTGATGTTGGTGGTGGTACCACTGAAATTGCCATTATTTCATTGCAAGGTTGTGTCTACGCAGATTCTCTACGTATCGGTGGTGATGTTTTTGATGAGCAAATTATCAACTATGTGCGTAAAGCGCATGGTTGCGTGATTGGTGAAACAACTGCTGAAGTCATTAAAAAAGAAGTCGGTATGGCGATTGCAGATGCAGATGGCAAAACGCTTGAGATTGAAGTGCGTGGTCGTAACTTGGCTGAAGGTGTTCCTCGTGCCATTACCGTGACTTCTGATGAAATTACCCAAGCGATTACTGATCCATTACAAAGTATTGTCAGTGCGGTGAAATCAGCACTTGAACAAACACCGCCTGAACTCTCATCTGATATTGCAGAGCGTGGGATCGTACTGACTGGTGGTGGTGCATTACTCCGTAATCTCGATAAATTGATCGCACAAGAAACAGGCTTACCTGTCGTTGTGGCAGAAGAACCGCTGACCTGTGTTACTCGTGGTGCAGGTAAAGTATTAGAGTTCTTTGACAATCCAAACCATGACATGCTGTTTGTTGGTTAATTCATAAGGAATAGGCGGTGCAACCGAATCTTTTTTCAAGAAAACCGCCCTCTTTTCGTTCGTTTGTTATTGCGGTCATCACATGTTTGGTCGTGCTTTTCTTTGATTGGCGCATGCCGCATGTGGTTCAACCTGCCAGAGAAGTATTGTACGCTGCGTATAATCCAATTTATGCGCTGGCAAGTTATCCAGTACTGTCGCGTGAATGGCTGAATCAACAAACCAAGTCTGAAGCTCAGTTGCGCCGTGAAAATACCGCGATGCAAGCTGAGTTATTGCAAGCACAGGTTCGCTTGCAAAAACTTTCAGAACTTTCTGCTGAAAATAATCGATTACGTGGTCTACTTGATACGCCATTGATTATTGATGGGCGTATGCAAATCGCCGAAGTAATTGGTACAGATGCAGATCCACTACGTCATATTATTATTATCAATCGTGGTGCGCTCGATCAACTTAAAATCGGTCAGACCGTTTTAGATGACAAAGGGATCATGGGACAGATTATCGATGTCTATCCGCATAGTGCCCGAATCATGTTGCTTTCAGATAAAGAACATTCCTTATCGGTACGTTTAGAGCGTACGGGAATGCGAGCGATTGTGTCTGGTACTGGCGATTTGGGACAGCTAAAAATGCAATATGTGCCGACCAGTGCAAATATTAAAGTGGGCGACAAAGTTTTTAGTTCTGGTTTAGGTGAACATTTTCCAGCAGGTTATTTAGTTGGAACAGTCTCTAAGGTCAGCCGTCATAACTCGGGTGAGTTTGCTGAAATTGATGTCATGCCGACTGCACAGTTGGCCAGTGGTCATCATGTCGTGGTTCTGTTCTCAGAATCTTTGGCAAAGGAGCAGCCTTATGCCGATCGCTAAATTAAATTATGCCAGAACCAATAAAGACCCACTTTGGATGATTATTCTCTCCATTGTGATTGGGTCGGTACTGATGGTCTATCCATTGGCTTATGATACATCTGGATGGCGACCGTCGGTGATGTTGATGATCACGCTATTTTGGATTCTCTATCAGCCAGTTTGGTGTGGTATTTGGTTCGCATTTGCGATGGGGATCTTTGTCGATTTATTGTTAGATGCACCGCTTGGCTTAAATGCCCTGAGCTTTGTTCTGATTTGTTTTTCGACACGCTATTTTATCCGTGAACGTCGAATTTTGACTTTTGGTAATTCATGGGTGATTGCGATTATTGCCATTACTGCACATATTACCTTTTTGTGGGTGGCTCAGACGATTGCAGGTACACATTTCTCAATTGCACGACATTGGCAACCGCTCATTACGGGTATACTTGCATGGCCTGTCATTTATTATTGTTTACATAAATGGCGAATATAATTTTAGCATCCAGCTCTCCTCGTCGACAGGAGTTGTTACAGCAACTCGGTTTGGACTTTCAGATTTTTAGTCCAGAGGTTGATGAAACGGTGTTAGCGGGTGAAACAGTCGAACACTATGTGGAACGTTTGGCGAGAGACAAAGCCAAAGTTGTTTTAAGGCGTTATCCTGAAGCAGTTGTAATTGCTGCAGATACCAGTTTGAGTTTTGCTGGAAAAATTATAGGTAAACCCGAGTCAAAGCAGCACGCCTTTGAAATCTGGTCGACGCTTTCAGGACACTGGCATGACGTGTTGTCTGGACTATGCGTCGCTCAATCCTCTAAGATGCTCAGTACAGTTGTAAAAACTCAGGTTGAGTTACAAGTCTTGAGCCATGCAGAAATGGAAAAATACTGGGCAACGGGTGAGCCGATCGGAAAGGCAGGGGCATATGCGATACAAGGGATTGCTGCACGATATATTCCTCAAATTCGTGGCAGTTATAGCAATGTTGTTGGTTTGCCTTTGCATGAAACAGCACAGTTATTAGAAAGCATAAAGGCATTTCGCTGATACTTTCGGATATAAGAATTTTTATAAAGTTTTGAGTTGGTTATGGCTGAAGAGTTGCTAATTAACGTCACACCGATGGAATGTCGTGTGGCATTAATCGAAAATGGTACGGTCAATGAGCTATTTGTTGAACGTACAGTAAAACGTGGGTTGGTCGGTAATATTTACAAAGGTAAAGTTGTACGGGTATTACCCGGTATGCAGGCGGCTTTTGTGGATATCGGTTTATCGAGAACTGCCTTTTTACATATCAATGATATGGTCTGGCCGCGTTCACAGCCGACCCCAAATGTTTTTGAACTTTTGCATCCGGGGCAAATGCTTACGGTTCAAGTCATGAAAGACATGTTGGGGACCAAAGGTGCACGTTTAAGCACTGATCTTTCTATTCCATCGCGTTATCTCGTGCTTATGCCTTATGGCAATCATATTGGGGTATCCCAGCGTATCGAATCTGAGGAAGAACGAGATCGACTGCGTGGCATCATTGAGCACATTCAGGAAGAACATCTTCTTCCCGGTAGTGTGATTGTACGTACGGCAGCAGAGGGTGTGGACGAAGCTGCAATCGCCCAAGATATGAATTATCTAAGTAAACTTTGGGAATATATTCAACGCAAACAAAAAGAAGTTGCGACCCCTGAAATCATTTTCGAAGAATTGCCACTTCCACAGCGAATTGTGCGTGATCTTGCAAGTGGTGAAACCGCTAAAATCTATGTCGATTCACGTGAAATTCATGCCAAGCTCAGTGAGTTTGTTGATGAATTTGTACCGATGATCAAAAACCGCCTGATTCACTATCCGGGGGAAAAGCCATTATTTGACTTGTATAACGTCGAAGAAGACATCCAAAAGGCATTGCAAACACGCGTCGCACTTAAATCTGGTGGTTATCTGATGATCGACCAGACTGAGGCAATGACCACAATCGATGTCAATACAGGTTCTTATGTGGGTGGTCGAAGCTTAGAAGATACGGTTTTTAAAACCAATATGGAAGCCACGCAAGTGATTAGTCGGCAACTCCGCTTGCGTAATTTGGGTGGCATTCTGATCATTGATTTTATTGATATGCAAGAAGCTGGGCATCGTGAAGAGGTGATGCGTCAGTTTGAGAAAATGCTCGAACGTGATCATGCGAAGACCAAAATTACTCAAGTTTCTGAGCTTGGTTTAGTGGAAATGACACGTAAACGTACGCGTGAATCGTTGGAACATTTGCTTTGTGAATCCTGCCCAACCTGTCAGGGACGAGGATATGTGAAAACAGCAGAGACAGTATGTTACGAAATATTTCGAGAGGTCATGCGATATGCCCGTGCATTTGACTCCAAGGGTGGCTTTACTGTCGTTGCGCACCCAGCGGTGATTGATCGGCTCTTAACAGCAGAAGCCCCAGCCGTGGCGGATTTAGAGCATTTTGTGAACCGCGTCATAAAATTCCAAGTTGAAAATCTATATACGCAAGAGCAATACGATATCATTTTAAGCTAAAGTTGTAACAAGATTTCGCTTAATCCTTGTTACAACTGAAATTTTACTTTCTATCATGAATTTTAAATACTAGAACCATAAGATTAGCCATAGGCATTTTTCAGTGCCTTAGCAAATATAATGAGGTATATAATATGAATGTTAGTAAAAGATTAGTGAGTCACGGTTTTAAGCATGTTTTGGACAGCACCCCTGTAAATACATGTTACATGGTCGATAGTCAAGGTAAAGAAGTTCCGATTACCACGGCGATGATCCGCTCTGCTTGTCATCAACTGCTACAACGGTGTCGCGCAATTAAAAAATAAGGGGCTATGAAAAGCCCCTTGGTTTTTTCTGAAAGTTAATTCGCAACTTTTTGCTTTTCGAACTCTTGAATCTTTTGTTCAAAGCGTTGAATTTCTTCTTCTAAATGAGTCAGTAGATTTTGCATTTTAGGCAATGCATTGCGGCATGCAATCAATCCCACCTCAAGTTTATCGAGATAACTGGTCAAAGTAATATTCAGCGCTTGGCCATCCATAACGATTGAAGCAGGGTACAGCGCATCCAGTCTTGCACCATTCCAATATAAAGGCTCACGTGGACCCGGTACATTCGAAATCACAAGGTTAAATGCTTGGCGTTTAGGTAGCATACCTGAAACGATATTTAGACCTGCTGGACCATACACAACAGCACTATAGTTCAAAATCTCATTTGCAGTCATACGGCTAAAACGTTGTTTAGAGTTTTGTACGCTACGACGAATAATTTCTAAACGTTCAATCGGGTTTTCAATGTGCGTCGCAAGATTTGCCAAAATCATGGTAATGCGGTTACTGACGTCTGAATCATCTGTGCGCAAAGAAGCAGGAACCATCGCAATAAGCGGTTTTTTCGGCAGACTATTTTGACTAATTAAATACTCACGCAATGCACCTGAGCACACGGTAAGTACTACATCATTGATGGTCACACCCAAGACTTTAGCAATATAGCGCAAGCGATTCAGTTCAAAAGATTGTGCTGCGAAACGACGAGAAGAACTGACACGTTGGTTTAAAATAGAAGGCGGTGCTTGAAAGGTTGAAACGTAGTCTGGGTTTTTCCCCATTTCTTTAAATATTGTTTGAGACAACTCTTGCATGACTTTAGGGGTGACTTCAAGCTGAGATTTGATCCCATCTATAAAGCCTTTGATTTTGCTGACGGTCGGTGGCTTTGGTACTTTTAAACGTTTACCGCGTGTTCCTTCAACACACCATAACGGCACAACGTGTTTTTCATTTGGATCTTTAGACAGCGACTTTTCAATTAAGCGCATACCCGCAACGCCATCGACCATTGCATGGTGTATTTTGAAGTACATGGCAAAGCGATTGCCTTCAATACCTTCGATAATGTCACAGGTCCATAATGGCTTGGCACGATCAATCAGTGAACTATGCTGCTGTGAAATATAGACCAGCAATTCGCGAATACGGCCAGGGTTGGGTAGTGCAATATGGCTGAAATGATGATCTAGGTCGAATTCATTGTCTTCACCCCAAAATAAACCATTGAGTTGGTTATTAAATGGAGGTACTGGAATGCTTTTTGATTGACGAATTTCTTCCACTAAGTCATGTACGAAAGTCGGCGAAGCATTCTCAGGAAGTTCGAATAAAAACAATCCACCTACGTGCATAGGCTGTTGTCTTTTTTCTAATGAAAGAAAAATGAAGTCGATTGGGTGTAATGGGCGCATAGCAGATTAGCCTCTCGTCGCATTTTTTATAAGATACTCGTAGGATTTGCTGATATTTCAACCATGAAGTGCCAACAAACCCTATAACTCTTATTAGAATTATTGAACCGTTGTGTCGAGTATATACGGTTTGTTCTGGTTAAAATATGACTTTGTACACGGCAGTCATAAAAAATAAAACCACTGATGAATCAGTGGTTTTATTATACCAAATCTGTAATTGATTATTTTTTGAGGTTGCCAGCATGCAAGCCACATTCTTTGTGAGTGGCTTCTTCCCACCACCAGCGTCCTTCACGTTCATGCTGATTTGGAAGTACGGCACGGGTACATGGTTCACAGCCAATCGAAATAAAACCACGCTCATGCAATGGGTTGTATGGAATTTCCATCATACGGATATAACTCCATACATCCGCACTGCTCCAGTTCGCAAGTGGATTGTATTTAATCAGTTGCTTACCTTCACCTGAAAAACCAACATCGGCTTGAACCACTGGAACGTCACTTCGCGTTGGGCTTTGATCCTTACGCTGACCTGTAATCCAGCCGTCTAAAGTTGCCAACTTTTTACGTAAAGGCTGTACTTTACGTACGCCACAACACTCCTGATGACCATCTTCAAAAAAGCTAAATAAGCCTTTTTCATCTACCAGTTGCTGGACTGCTGCTGATTCAGGAAAGCAAATTTCGATATTGATCTTGTAATGTTTACGCACAGTTTCGATGAACTGATACGTCTCGGCATGCAAGCGCCCGGTATCTAAACTAAATACACGGAACGGTTTGCCAATACGAGATGCGATATCAATCAATACAACATCTTCAGCGCCTGAAAATGAAATGGCAATTTCACCTTCTTGGCTGAGCGCAAGTTCTAAAATTTCTCGTGGCGATTTATCTGCATAGTCAGCAGCGAGAGCATCTACAAGGTCAATAGTCGGAATAACAGTCATGAATGTTCCTGGCGATAGGCTTGGGCATAATTGTAAATCATTCTAAGCAAAGCGGAGGGCTTGCCGTCAACTTTAATCTTGCAGAATAAAGTCGTTTTATTCAACAACAGCGCAAAAAATTGAAAATGTTAATGGTATGATACAGCAATTTTTAACCAACATTGGACGCATTCATGGAAATCGTATGCCTAGATCTTGAAGGGGTTTTAGTTCCAGAAATCTGGATTAATTTTGCAAAAAAAACAGGGATTAAAGAACTCGAAGCGACCACGCGTGATATTCCAGACTATGATGTGCTGATGACACAGCGTCTAAATATCTTAAAACAACATGGTTTGGGTTTAAACGATATTCAGGCTGTGATCGCTGATATGGGACCTTTTGAAGGGGCAAAGGAGTTTGTTGAATGGGTCAGTACTCATTTTCAACTGATTATTTTGTCTGATACCTTCTATGAGTTTGCTCACCCATTGATGAAACAACTCGGTTGGCCAACTATTTTCTGTCATAAGTTAGAGACAGATGAAAATGGCATGATTACCGCGTATAAACTGCGTCAACCTGATCAAAAGCGTCAAGCAGTCAAAGCATTACATGGTTTGAATTTCCGTGTGATCGCAGCGGGCGATTCTTATAATGATACAACGATGCTTGGTGAAGCAGATCATGGTTTCTTGTTTGATGCACCAGACAATGTCATTGCTGAGTTTCCGCAATTTCCACCACTTCATGGTTACGAAGCATTGAAGCAAGCGATTCGCGCTGTATCGCAACGTAATATTCCAGAATAATATGTGTTTTTTCACCATCGTGTGAAAAATGTATAAAATAAAAGGCGCATAAAGCGCCTTTTATTTTATCAAACGCAATTAGAACTTATAGCCAATTTTCAAGCCATACGCGATCGCATCGTTATTGTTAAATTCGGCGATATAATTAGGCGTATCAAACTGAGAACCAGATTGTGCTTTGGCATCACCTAACCAGAAATATTTCACCCCACCAGCAATGAAGTAATTTGGAGCAGGGCTATATTGAACCCCGACACCAACATTCCAATATCCTTCTGTTGGTCCAAGTGTGGTGACTGGGTTACCTGCACCAGAGTCCCAACCGACAGATAGATTACCTGCCCATTGATCATTAAATTTACGTCCTACACCCGCAGTAACCGAATATTGATCATCGGTATAAGCGACGAGATCGAAACCCTCTTTTTTACCTGTTGAGGCAATGATTGGTGCTAACACAGAAGCTTCACCAAACTTATATGGGCGAATGGCAAAATCTTTCCAGTTCACCCAACGTATGTTAGCAAAGGCAACGGTATTTTCCATGATCCCTGTTTGTAAATCGAGATTGATTGACTGTGGGGTAGTAATCTCAGTTGTACCTTCTGAATGATTAATTTGATTTAAAATAGCATCAAAACCAGCATTGCCAGTCATACCTGCTACGCCATGTTTTTCATAAGCATTCATTTCGTGCTTAATCTTGGCACGATAGGTTAGGGATGCTTTAAGGGCGATTTCAGGGATTTGATAAGCGACACCCGCTAACCAACCCACTGCTTCATCTTTACCTGTTTTAAAGTCATAGCCATTGTATGCACTATAGCTAGTGCCACGTAATAACACAGTACTGTCTAAGGTTTGATAAACCGCACCTGCATAAGCGTTCCAGTTTCGAGTTGGCTGATAACCAAAGATTAAATTTAAATTTTCGGTACTTACCGTAACCGATGTTCTGCCGTTAAAAGGTACTGGTCGATTTTCGACAAAATTGTTTTGACCGTGATATTCAGCATCAGCACCATAAGGATGATCATAGAGTAGACCAATAGAAAAATGCTCAGTTGCTTGAATTTTTAATGCGGCACTTGGTGAGTAATACTGGTTTGCCATGTCCCCTGTATTATTTTGTGAAGTATCTTTTCCTGAAACATCTGCGCTCAGAAAGGTGATACCCGCTTCAAAATAGTTGTCAGGCTGTAAAAATGCAGCGATTGACTGACCTGAACGATCTAATGCAGCAGCAAAGGCTGAGGTCGTTGGTAGTAAACTGAGTAACACAGCTTTTTGAATGGCATGCAGCTTCATTGATATTTTCTCTCATATCACGGTATAACAAGAATGCCGCGGAAAGTAACATAATTTTGGGAAGCCTAAATATTTTACAAATGTCAATAAATGAACTGCTAAAGTCATGGAAAGGTGTTGAGTTATATGTACTTATAGATTATTCACTCTAATTTTTTTATTTAACGGTAAATTATGAGCAAAAAAAGACCGTCTTGTGACGGTCTTACTTCGTTGATATGGATTAGAAACGGTAACCAATTTTTAAGCCGTATGCGAGCGCGTTATTGTCTTCAAACTTCGCAACGTATTCATTAGTACCTGCTTGAGCGCCAGTTTGAGCTTTAGCATCACCTAACCAGAAGTACTTCACACCACCAGCAATAAAGGTCGCTGGAGTAGGGCTATATTGCACACCTAAACCAACATTCCAGTAACCATCAGTTGGACCTAAAGTCGTAATTGGGTTGCCTGCGCCAGAATCCCAACCTACAGAAACGTTACCTGCCCATTGCTCGCTGAGT
This sequence comes from Acinetobacter sp. NIPH 1852, assembly GCF_022549455.1. Lineage (NCBI taxonomy): Bacteria > Pseudomonadati > Pseudomonadota > Gammaproteobacteria > Moraxellales > Moraxellaceae > Acinetobacter > Acinetobacter sp. NIPH 1852. The sequence goes on from NZ_JAKZGG010000001.1 coordinate 241,517, forward strand.
TTACGACCAACACCTGCGTTTACAGACCATTGATCTTCAGAGTACTCTACTAGATTAAAACCATTTGGTTTACCTGCGACTAAACCTGCACCACCCAATGCTTTAGAGAGTTCACCAAATTTGTAAGGTTGAATTGAAAAATCTTTCCAGTTCACCCAACGGACATTGGCAAATGCAACGGTATTTGCCATGATTCCTGTTTGAAAATCAAGGTTGACAGATTGTGGTGTAGTGATTTTGGTTTTCTTATCAGCATTTAGTGCTGAAATAAGTTGTGACCCATCAACACCCAATCCACCAAGCACGCCTGCTAATTGTGGAAAACCTAATAATGAAATATCTTCTTTTATTTTTACATCATGGTCGATTTCTGAACGGTAGGTAATCGAAGCTTTAAGTGCGATTTCAGGAATTTGATACGCAGCACCCGCTAACCAGCCCACACCAGTGGTTTCTTTGATGCTAGCGTCATAACCATTATAAACACTATACGCTTCACCACGGAGGTTTACGTTACCTTTAACGGTTTGTAGCACTGGACCTGCATAAAAGTTAAAGCTCTGATTTGGTTGGAATCCAAAGACCATAGAGAGGTTTTGAGTATCAACTTTTACTTGAGTACTATTGTTACCAGTACTTGAACCAAGATAGCCTTTTGCCGCTTCTAAAGCAGCTTGGGTTTGTTGAAGTTGCTGAAGACCACCTGCGACGGTTGTATTACCGCCCTGAGCAACTTGTTGTAATGCACCCAAAATTTCTAGTTGAGTTGGATTGCTTGGATCTCCACCAGTAACACCTGTTACCGCCTGAAGTGCTGGGCCAAAGGCCGCACCAGCTGCACCGACTAATTGGGTAATAGATTTAGTTGCTAGATTATTGAGAGCACTTTGACTCAAAACACCATCATTTGGACCAGATACAAATACATTCTCCCCAGTGTATTTTGCATCAGCGCCAAATGGTTGATCGTAGAGTAAACCGAATGAAAATTTGTCAGTAAGTTGAAGTTTTAAGGCTGCGCTTGGGAAAAAATAATCCCCCGCCATATCGTCAATTTTGCGTGTTGTTGGAGTACCACCAGCTTCTTGTCCTTCTACCGTTGGGTCCAAAACTGAAATTCCAGCTTCAAAGTAGTTGCCTGGCTGTAAAAAAGCAGACATAGACTGACCTGAACGGTCTAACGCCGCTGCAAAAACTCCAGTTGCAGGTAACGTTGCTAAGATCATTGCAGTGCTAAGGTGTTTTAATTTCATTTTAAATCTTTCCTTGAACTTTTAAGATTCTTAAGTGTTGAGAAGCTATGAATTAACAACAAAACAGTTGTCTATTGTGATTGGCTATAACTTCATGTAACAAAAATACCATAATTAAAATAAGAGTAAATGTTCTAAATGAACTATTCAGTACGATTTTTTACATGAAAATGAACGGAAAATAATCTATATATATTTTATACATCTGTGTTTTTATTGATAAAATCATGAAAAATATAAATTATTTTTTTTGGAGGCGTGGATTTTTTTTTGCATTTTTAAGAAAATTATTTTTTTTAAGGTCAAAGATTTTTTGTAATAAATAGGAAATTTTTTCAATACAGTTATTTAAATTGCGCTATCAGACGGTTTAGGTGTGCAGTAAATAAGTTTACGCAAAATTTACGCATCTGTCTTTTTTCAATATAGAGAATTTACGCACTCAATTTCCATACTTATGCCGAACTATTTTTTATGGCATTACCTATGTGGGAATTTATTTCCGTATTTATGTTTGCATTGCTTCTAGCGTATCCCTTAGGACGCTATCTCGCCGATGTGATGCAAGCAAAACCGATGCGAAGCGACCGATTTTTTAAATGGATAGAGCAGCCCATTTATACTGTTCTCAATGTAAAACAAGTTGGAATGAATTGGCGCCAATATTTGGCAGCCTTTGTTCTGAGTAATATTTTATTGTTGGTGACCAGTGTCACTATTTTAATGACACAAGCTTGGTTACCACTGAATCCTGATCATATTCCAAATATGAATTGGGATTTGGCGTTACATACTGCGATTTCGTTCCTGACCAATACCAATCAGCAGCATTATTCTGGACAAGCACAGCTTTCTTATTTATCACAAATGACAGTGATCGTGGGGCTGCAATACTTGTCACCTTTAATGGGATTGGCATTATTAGTGGCAATGTTAAGAGCATTATTCTTACAGCCGAGTCAAACAGAAAACTCTGAGAAAAAGACATGGAAGAATATTAATCTGGGTAATTTTTGGATGGATATTATTCGTCCATTATTTCGGTTTTTTATTCCTTTAGCATTTATTTTCTCTTTACTGCTCACCTTTCAAGGCGTTCCAGCAACGCTTTCTGCTGGCCCGACTGTACAAGTTTTGGATCAATCAGCAGAAGTTCAAACTCAACGTATCCCTCTTGGCCCAGTGGCACCGATGGTTGCGATTAAGCAATTAGGGAGTAATGGTGGTGGTTGGTATGGTCCAAACAGCAGTGTGCCTTTAGAAAACCCAACCCCACTTTCAAATGTTCTTGCAATGATTGCAATCCTATTGATTCCATTATCAGTGGTGTTTATGGTCGGGCGCTTTGTCCAACGTCGGAAATTGATGTGGATGATTTTCGGAACGATGTTATTGATGTCAGTTGCTTCTGCCTCGTTGACATTGTGGACTGAAAAATCATCTTTGCTTGCAAACTCAGCATTGATGGAAGGAAAAGAAGTCCGTTTTGGCGCTGATGCATCCGCGTTGTGGGGCAGCTTGACCACACAAGTAAATAATGGCTCTGTCAATATGATGCATGATTCTGCTTCTCCTCTGACGGGTTTGCTTGAGCTATGCAATATGTTGATTAATGCGATTTGGGGGGGGATCGGTTGTGGTCTATTACAGTTCTTTATTTATCTGTTCTTAGCCGTTTTTATTGCAGGCTTAATGACAGGGCGCTCGCCAGAGTTATTTGGGCGAAAAATTGAAGTCACTGAAATTAAACTTTTAGCATTTGTGATCCTATTACAGCCTGTTGTGATTCTTGGGTTAACTGCAATTGCAATCGCATTTCCTTCGTTGACAGGCAATTCAAACCCTGCATTCCACGGAATCAGCCAAGTGTTTTATGAGTATGTCTCTGCTTATGCCAACAATGGTTCTGGTTTTGAGGGATTGGGCGATGACAGCTTGTGGTGGAATCTCAGTGCGAGTGTCGCATTGTTAGCAGGGCGCTATAGCGTATTGATCATCCCTGTTTTAATCGCCGTGAGCTTGGCAACCAAACCGCAAGCTGGAGAAAGCAAAGGTTCTTTACAGATTGAGTCGCCTACATTTGCGCTGACGTTGATCGCAATTGTATTGATCCTCACGTTATTGCAATTTATGCCAGTGTTGGTGATTGGACCAATTGCTGATTATTTATCTGTAAACATCTAGTGGAGCAAGCTCAATGAATCATTCAAATGCGACACAAATGGATATTTTGAATAAAGCAATTATTCAGCAAACCTTTTATAAACTGCTGCCGCAACATGCATTTAAAAACCCTGTGATGGCGTGTGTATGGGTGGGGACTGTTTTAACCGTTATTGCAACTTTAATGGGAAGTACCAGTTTAGGCTTTGGTCTATTGCTGACTTTGATTTTATTGGTGACGGTGTTATTTGCCAATTATGCAGAAGCTGTTGCAGAGGCCAAAGGACGGGGGCAAGCCGCTTCATTGCGTCAAGCTCGTGAGAATTTAACTGCAAATCGAATCGCAGACCTCAATGCGACTCCACATGTCATATCTGCAAATTTACTTAAAAAAGATGATTTAGTCGTGGTCAAGGCCGGTGAAATTGTGCCTGCTGATGGAGAAATTATCCAAGGTTTCGCCACCATTAATGAATCAGCCGTAACTGGTGAATCTGCGCCTGTACTCCGTGAAGCAGATACTGATCGTTCAGGGGTGATCGGAGGAACGAAGGTATTGTCTGATCACATTATTATTCGAGTCAGTAATGAAGCTGGTCATAGCTTTCTAGATCGAATGATTGCTTTGGTCGAAGGTGCCAATCGTCAGAAAACACCGAATGAAATAGCACTGAGTATTTTGCTCAACATTATGACCATAACTTTTGTGGTGGTGGTTGCAACACTACCGTTCATTGGTTCAATGGTGGGAATCAAGATTAGTCTTGTGTTGTTGATTGCTTTGTTGGTGTGTTTGATTCCGACGACGATTGGAGGATTATTGCCTGCAATTGGGATTGCAGGGATGAATCGCGCATTAAAAGCCAATGTATTGGCAAAGTCAGGAAAAGCGGTTGAGGTGGCAGGCGATATTGATGTGTTGCTGTTAGATAAAACCGGCACGATTACCTATGGCGACCGTCAAGCAACCGCATTTTATCCACTCAAGGGTGTTGCGATTCAAAACTTACGTCAAGCCGCAGTATTATCATCTTTAGCTGATCCAACGCCTGAAGGTAAGTCGATTGTTAAATTGGCACAAGAACAAGGTGAACAGGTTCATTCTTCTGAGATTGAAATGCAGTTTATTCCCTTTAGTGCGCAGACACGTATTTCAGGTGTGGACTTGGCAGAAAATCGCCAGATTCGTAAGGGATCTTATGATGCAATTATTCAATTACCTTATCAAAATCAAACGATTCAAGCTGAGTTAAAGCAAGTAGTCGAAACAGTTGCTCGTAAAGGTGCAACACCTTTGGTGGTGATTGATCGTGAAATGATCCTAGGTGTGATTGAGTTGTCTGATGTGATCAAGCCTGGGATTAAAGAGCGTTTTGCTTTGCTACGTGAGATGGGCATTAAAACCATTATGGTGACCGGGGATAATCCTTTAACTGCCGCCGCAATTGCTGCTGAAGCTGGGGTTGACGACTATATTGCCGAAGCTAAACCAGAAGATAAGCTGAACTGTATTCGTAAAGAGCAAGCTGCTGGTAAGTTAGTGGCCATGGTGGGGGATGGTACCAATGATGCACCTGCTTTGGCGCAAGCCGATATTGGTTTAGCAATGAATTCAGGTACGCAAGCCGCTAAAGAAGCTGGCAATATGGTGGACTTGGATTCTGATCCGACCAAGCTGTTAGATGTGGTTGAAATTGGTAAGCAACAATTGATCACGCGTGGTGCGTTAACCACATTCTCTTTGGCAAACGATGTATCTAAATACTTCGTTATCTTGCCTGCATTGTTCGCCGTGGCAATCCCTCAACTTGAAGTGCTCAACATTTTACAATTGAGTAGTCCAAGCAGTGCCGTTATTTCTGCTTTGATCTTTAATGCACTCATTATTCCAATGTTGATTCCACTTGCACTCAAAGGGGTGCAATTCAAGCCAGCGAGTGCTTTGCAATTACTCCGCCGTAATATGCTGATTTATGGTGTCGGTGGGGTGGTATTTCCATTCATTGCAATCAAGCTGATTGATCTTGTTGTTTCATTGTGGATTTAGGAGTGTGAAATGAATACATTAGAAAAACTTCCATCAATGATTGAGTCTCAGTCGTTACTACGTCCTAGCCTTGGTTTGATTATGGTTGGGTTCCTGATAGCTGGTGTGCTGTATTGCAGTGCGAGTGTTTCGATTGCACAGCTCATATTTCCAACGCAGGCGAATGGTAGTTTAATTACTACGAATGGTAAAGTTGTAGGGTCAAGCTTGGTTGGACAGTCCTTTGTGAGTGATCGCTATTTTCACGCCCGCCCTAGCGCTATTGCCTATGATGCGTTTGCGGTTGGGGGAAGTAATTTGGCTGTTTCAAATCCTGAATTACATCAGCAAATAAATGAAAGAACAGCCCAGTTTGCGCAATACAATCATACGACGGCAGAGCAAGTACCGAATGAGATGATCACTGCTTCGGGAAGTGGGATTGATCCTGATATCTCACCTGAGAGTGCGTTATTACAGGTCAAACGTGTGGCTGAACAACACCATTTAGCTGAGCAACAGGTTACTAATCTGGTCAAACAACATATTCAACCTGCTCAATGGGGGATATATGGGCAAGCCCGAGTGAATGTACTTCAGCTAAACTTGGCATTAGATCAATTATCTTCTACACCACGTTGATAGAGCAAACTTTATGCAGATTGACCGTAACAATAAAGCTGATGCATGGTTGGCACATAGTCAGCGTGAACAATCTGGACGTTTAACCATTTTCTTGGGTGCAGCGCCAGGTGTGGGTAAAACCTATGCTATGCTGACCCGAGCACATGAGTTGATGCAACAAGGTCATCATGTGGTTGTGGGCGTGGTGGAAACACATGGTCGATCTGATACGGAACGCTTGATTCAGGGGCTCAATGTTATACCAAGGAAGAATGTTGAATATCAGGATCGAACTTTGGATGAGATGGATCTCGATCACATACTGAGTTTAAAACCTGAAATTGTGTTGGTTGATGAATTGGCACATCGTAATGTACCCAATAGTCGCCATGAATATCGTTGGCAAGATGTCAATGAATTACTTGATGCTGGGATTGATGTATATAGCACTTTAAATATCCAGCATCTCGAAAGTTTGAATGATGTGGTCTATCAAATCACAGGGATTCGAGTCAGTGAAACAGTTCCCGATGCGTTATTGAAACGTCTGAAAGATATTCGCTTGGTTGATTTGCCCGTTCCAGAATTGTTGGAACGGATGAATCACGGAAAAATTTATAGAGCGGATGTTGCACCGCATGCTTTGCAAGGTTTTTTTAAGCCAGCACATTTGACTGCGTTACGTGATTTAGCAATTCAAACTGTCGCTGGACAAGTGGAAATTGATTATCGAGAAAAGTTTGTTGCTCAAGGGCAAATTATTCCGATCCAAAATCATGTCATGCTGGCGATTGATGGTTCAGAGTTTTCAGAGGATTTGGTCAGACGAGCACATCGAATCGCAGAAAGACGCAATGCAACGTGGAGCGTGATGTCGATTCAAAAGAGTCGATATCAAGACACGCAAACCTTTGCAGTCACTAAAGCTTTTAATTTGGCACGTAAGTTAGGTGCAGATACTTATTTGCTCTATAGCAATCATATCGCCTCAAGTATTTTACAAGCGGCTTATGATTATGGCGCATCGAATATTTTGCTCGGTAAGAGCCCCAAAAAATCAGTGTGGCAGCGACTATTTTCAGATCATATTGCCGATCAACTCTTAGAAAAACAGCATCCTTTTGAGATCACTTTTGTTCAGCCGTTGAAGGATAGGCAGAATGATCATCAACAGCAAGGGAATGCTTCAAGTAAATCATTTTTCGAGCAAGGTTTCGCTTTTAATCAACGTGAAATGATTGAAAGTATTTTTATCGTTCTCCTTGGATTTTTTGCTGCGGTCGTGAGTGACCGATTTATTGGTTATAGTGATTTAGCTTTAATTTTTATTGTTACCGTACTTTTGGTCGCTATGCGAGCGCGGATGGTGATTACCATCGCGACGGTATTTATTTGTTTTTTACTTTATAACTACTTTTTTATTGACCCTCGCTATACGTTTAGAGTCAGTGCCGAACGTGGTGTGATTACGATTGTGACATTTATCGTCACAGCATTATTGGTTGGACGTTTGGCAAATCAGTTACGTGCTCAAGTATTGAGTTTACGTGCTGCAAATTCAGTTTCCTTACAACTCCAAGAACTGGAAAGGAAGCTCTCAAGTTGTGTTGATATTGAGCAAGTATTAAATGTGGCGAAACAACATTTAGAAAGCGCTTTAAATGCAGCAGTTTGGTTGAGAATAGGGACTCAAGAGTTAGGTGAGACAGCTTCTTTATTGAATAAAAAAGATCAAATCGCAGCAGACTGGACGCAAAAAAATGCTAAACCCTGCGGGCGTTTTACCAATACATTGACTCAGTCGGAATGGTGGTTCAATCCAGTTCATTTAGTTGATGGATATGGTGTTATTGCGATTCAATTTAACCAACATCCCCAAACCATCAGCTTTGAACAACAACGTTTGGCTGAGTTGATGATTGATGATATTGCTCAAACTGTGTCTCGGGTGCAGTTGTCATTACAGTTGGAAAACTCTCGGGTCGTGGCTGAAACTGAAAAGTTACGTTCAGCCTTATTGTCATCTGTTTCGCATGATTTACGCTCACCATTGGCTGCGATGATTGGTTCTGCGGACAGTTTAAAATATTATAGTGAACAGATGTCGGTGTCTGACCGTCACGATTTATTGGATACGATTCATATCGAGGGGGAACGTTTAGATCGTTATATTCAAAACTTACTCGATATGACGCGATTGGGTCATCAAGGTTTGACGCTCAGTCGAGCTTGGATTGGGGTGGATGAGTTGATCGGTTCTGCAACCCAACGACTCAAACGTTATCAGCCGAATATCAATATTGAAGTGTCTTTTCACCAAGATTTGCCGCAACTCTATGTGCATCCTGCTTTGATTGAACAGGCGATTTTCAATGTTTTGGAAAATGCTGCCAAGTTCTCACCCGATGACATTCCAATTGAAGTAAAGATCCAGCAGCATGAAACTGAACTTCAAATAGATATCGTAGATCAAGGTGTTGGGATTCCTGAAGATGAGCGAGAGCAAATCTTTGATATGTTCTATACCATGCAACGTGGTGATCGTGGTAAAACTGGAACAGGTTTAGGTCTTGCTATCGTCAAAGCGATTATTGGTGCACATATGGGCAGCATTACAGCCCATGCTGGACCATATGGTCAAGGTACCTTAATTCGAATACGATTACCGTTACATCAGGATTAAAATCATTTGTATGCCACAAACATTTAATCAACAAGCGTCGGTTCTTATTATTGATGACGAACCGCAAATCAGAAAATTTCTAGATATCGCCTTACGTGCTCAAGGTTATCAAGTGCATGTTGCTGAAACTGGTATGAAAGGGTTGGAGACATTAGCAACTCGCGGTGCAGATTTATTGATTTTGGATTTAGGTCTGCCTGATATGGAAGGGCAAGCTGTTTTAACTGAAATGAGGCAATGGTCCGATATTCCAGTCATTGTTCTTTCAGCACGACCCGATGAAAATCAAAAAATTAAGCTACTGGATGCGGGTGCCAATGACTATGTGACCAAACCATTTAGTATTCAGGAGTTATGCGCTCGAATCCGTGTATTGTTTCGTAATAAATCACAGCAATCAGAACACAATATCATTTTTAATGATGGGCAATTATTTGTCGATGTCGCTGAGCATGTCGTGAAACTTGCTGGTGAGGAAATCGTTTTAACCAAAAAAGAATTTCAGCTTTTTGCATTGTTGATCCGCCATCAAGGCAAAATAGTGACGCAAAAACAAATTATGAATGAGTTGTGGGGCATCACCCATGAAGAAGATACTCACTATCTCAGAATTTTACTGAAAAAGCTTAGAACTAAAATTGGTGATTCTGCCGCAACGCCACATTATATTTTTACGATTGCTGGAGTTGGTTTGCGATTTTGCGAATAGTGTCGATTAAGTCGATCTAATTGATTGGATTATAAAATGATTTGTTCTGATTTAAATGGATGCTTGAATTGTAAATTGTTAGGTGGTTAAACGTTTTTAAGCTATAATTTTACGGTTTTTTTTATCTTTATTTTGATTGAGCAACAATGAAAAAATTATTAGTGATTACGGCATTTAGTTCTTTAGGCTTAATGGCCTGTTCAACCACAGAAACATCAAAATCAATTCAAAGCCCACAAGTGACGGCCGCGGTACAACAAATTAAATATAACGGAGCGAAAGTACCTGTTTCGATTGGTAAGTTTGATAATCGTTCAAGTTATATGAGAGGAATATTCTCGGACAATGTCGATCGTCTTGGTGGACAAGCGAAAACCATTTTAGAAACTCACCTACAGCAAACTGGTTATTTCTCGGTTTTAAACCGCGATAACTTGTCTGAACTCAAACAAGAAGTAGGTTATAGCAATACCACTCAAGCGATCAAAGGCGCGCGTTATGTGCTCACAGGTGATGTATCTGAGTTCGGCCGCAAAGAAGTTGGTGATCAGCAATTATTTGGGATTTTGGGACGAGGTAAACAACAAATTGCTTATGCCAAAGTGAACTTGAATATTGTGGATGTGAAAACATCAGAGATCGTGCATTCAGTGCAAGGTGCGGGCGAATATGCATTGAGCGCGCGCGAAGTACTTGGTTTTGGTTCTACAGCTTCTTATGACTCAACCTTGAACGGTAAGGTACTTGATTTAGCGGTACGTGAAGCAGTCAACAATTTGGTTACCGATATTCAGAATAACCGTTGGACTGCACAATAAGACAGGGTCGCTGTAAAAATGAAAAAAATTCTTTTCACCAGTCTGATGAGTATTGGATTGGTTGGCTGTGCTGCTGGACCTCAACCTTTATACAGTTGGGGGTCTTATACGCAACAGACTTATTTGATGTATAACGCGCCAGAAAAAGCCACACCCAATGCACAAATCATCAAGTTAGAAGCGGAAATAGAAAAAGCAAAAGCGAAAAATTTGGCTGTTCCACCGGGACTCTATGCGCATTTAGGGTTGTTGTTTTTACAACAGAACAATGCGCAAAAAGCAGTTGAATATTTCCAGTTGGAACGACAAGTTTATCCAGAATCAACCGTGTTGATGGATCGTTTGTTGCAGAAAATGAATGCCAATGTAGGATCGACACAGCCATGATCAAGACGTTTTTAGTTGCGAGTCTTTTGCTCACAGGTTTGGTGTTTACGGGCTGTGCATCCTCTCCTGCAGTGAATAAAGATATGACTGTGTATAAGCAGCATATGCCAAAATCAATTTTGGTGTTACCGCCTGTCAATGATTCCCCAGATGTGAAGGCAACCTATAGCTATTGGCCAACTGTGATCACACCTGTTGCTGAAGCAGGTTATTATGTCTTTCCAATTTCTGTGGTTGATTCGATGTTTAAAGAGAATGGCGTGACCAATGGTCATGATGCTCAAAGCATTCCGACTCAGAAATTACACGAAATTTTTGGTGCTGATGCTGCACTTTATATTCGAATTAAAGAATATGGCTCTAAATATCAAGTCATCCAAAGTGTTGCGACGGTGAGTGTAGAGGCAAAGCTAGTTGATTTAAAAACCAATGAGACGCTTTGGACAGGTGAGAAAAAGGCGGTTCAATCCAGTAATAATGGCAACAATGATTTACTCACTGCACTTGTTGGGGCATTGGTTGAACAAATTGCGGGTAGTTTAAATGATCGTGCTTATCCTTTAGCAACGATTGTGAATACGCAATTATTTACACCGACGCAGCATAATCCGGGTTTGGGCTTGCTCTATGGACCACGATCCCCTCGATATCAACAAGATGGTGTTGTGAAGTAATCCATTGTTCATACACATAATAAAAAGCCTCTGAATGAGGCTTTTTATTATTGAAGGTTATTTAATATTTGGATCGCCTTTTTTCAAAAAGAAATGCAAAGCGAGTTTTTGTACCCATGTACCATAAGGTGGATAAAATAATTGGGTTGGGAAGAATCGATGTCGAATAAAGACTGTTTTTGCATGTGAAAGTTCTCGGAAACCTTCTACACCATGATATGTACCCATACCTGAGTTGCCGATCCCACCGAATGGTGCATCATGGTTGACAACATGCCAACCCCAGTCATTGATGGTGACACCGCCAGAGTGAGTCTGTTTTAAAATGTGATCACGTTCTGTGGCGTCATGAGTAAAGCAATATAAGGCTAATGGACGTTCACCCACTTTAATATAATCAATCGCATCATCTAAGGTGTCGTAAGCAACAACAGGGAGTACAGGTCCAAACAACTCTTCTTTTAAAATGCGCATCTCTGCTGTGCAGTTCAGTACGATATGCACTGGCATACGGCGCGCATCTTTCTCAGTGTCGTAATCACCACACACAATGATTTGAGCACCTTTGGTTTTTGCGTCTTCTAATATTTCTTGAATCCGCTTTAAATGGCGGTCATTTACAATAGAAGTGTAATTGTCATTATTGTGAATATTGTTGCCATACATCGCCGTGAAATTGGTTTTACATTCCTGCACGAACTGCTCAACTTTTTCTTTAGGCACTAGCGCATAGTCAGGGGAAACGCAGATCTGACCACAATTGGTGGCTTTACCATGCAAAATACGTTTTGCTGCATCGGCTAATGGATAATTTCGGCTAATCAGTGCAGGGGACTTACCACCTAATTCAAGTGTTACAGGCGTTAAGTTTTCTGCGGCTGAGCGCATCACGACACGTCCAATCGCAGGTGAGCCAGTAAAGACGATGTGGTTAAACGGTAGCGATGTGAAGAGTGATGGATCAGTGATTTCCTCACCAAATACACATACCTCATCTTCACTAAAAACTTCAGCCAACATTCTTTTGAGCATGGCGTTGGTGGCTGGGGTAATCTCAGGAAGTTTGATCATGACGCGATTGCCTGCTGCAATCGCTGCAACGAGAGGACCGAGCGCCAAATAAACGGGGAAATTCCACGGTACCACAACACCCACAACGCCTTTGGGCTGGTATTGCACACGTAAACGATTGGATAGGAAAAGTAATTCAGTACTGCGTTTGCTCGGTCGCATCCACTTACGTAAGTGACGAATCGCATGTTCTGCTTCTAATACTGAACCCAGTAAATCCAGTAGTTTGGATTCGTCTAGTGAGCGTGAACTAAAGTCTGTGTTGATCGCTGTTGCGATCGCATCTTGATAGCGAATGATCTGTTTTTTGAGGTTAAATAATTTGCTGCGACGTGTGTCTAGGTCTGGATAGGGTTGAGCATCGAAAGCCGCGCATTGTTGGGTAAAAATGGTCTGCATCTTTTCATGAGCAGTATGCTCAGATGACTGTGAATGTGGGGAATTCATCATTGCTCCTTTTATACTTCATTATCTCGATTGTTTAAATATTCTAAATATTTCATCTCAATGGCTTGGGTTTGGAGAATCGAATACATCATTCGTTCATCTTACTGTTGTACAATTATTGGAACTCATTCATTGATCAAAAATAGACTTGAGATGATTTTTGAAAATTTAAACCTTCATTTATTTCATTGTATAAATTCTTTTGCTTTGAAATATCCGATTTTAGACAAAATAGCGATATTCTTGGCTGATGATTTAAACACAGTCTTTATCAGTTTTCTTGTGTTTTTATTGGTTGTGCAGTGGAAAATCTACAATGTAGTGTTTGCAAAAACATTGTTCATCGTTCTTATATCGTTGTTATTGTGTGATTTAGTGGATACTTTCTATCATCATCCACGCCCATTTCAATTTGGGGTGGGACATAAATTGATCGGTCATGGTTCGAGTTCATCCTTTCCGAGTCAGCATACCTTGACGATGGTGATCATTGCATGCTCATATTTGATGGCTGGATTTAAGCTGATTGGCGGTATCGGCTTAGTGCTGAGTCTCGTGGTTGGATTATCTCGAATTTATGTCGGCGTACATTTCCCCTTTGATATCATGGGGGCTTTCTTGATTGGCTTTATGTTGGTGGTAGCTGTCAATTATGGCTTAAAAGAATTGGCAATAAGATTGCGTAAAGCGATACCATTACTGAATTAAATCTAAAGAAAAACGGAGCATTGCTCCGTTTTTTATGGTTTATTTTGCTGGTTGAATATCAAACTCAAAGGTCCATGTGGTCGCACTCTTATTGTTCATTGGATCTGCATAACGAATATCGGTGAGATGCATACGTGCATAGCTATTACCTTTGTTACTACGGATCATGCTTGCTCCAGTAGGGTCTGCTTTAATGGTATGCATCGCTTGTAGTCCATCTGCTTGAGCAGCCGCCAGCGTTGGATAGTAGTTATACCAGCCATACGATAGTTTTTGTGAAGAAGTTTCTTGAGGTGTTGGATTCAGGATAGAGCTAATGGTATTAGACCCCCAACGCGTTATTTTTGCTGAAATAGCTGCTTTGAGGTCTGCTTCAGTGCTCGCATAGGCATTGATATCTTTGAATTTATCTAAGATGACTTTGCCTTCAGCAGAGTAGAATCCTTCAGGTTGGGATGCAACTGCACTACCAATATTTTGATTTACTTGCACATAGTAACGATTAAATGCGAGTTGCCATTTTGCTTGAGTATCTTTGGTTGTGGTGCCGCTGACAAGGTCAACATAGTTCCAGCCTTGTGTGGCATCAACGGTTAAGGTTTTGACATCATTCGGATACCGAGTGTCGATATAACGGATCGAAACATATCCTGACGTAGTTCCTTGGTAGTAGTTGTAGATTTGTACCGCAAATACGGGTTGATCTGTGGTACCTATTACATTGGTGGAAGCAGTATTGGTTGTCACTAAAAAGGTTTTAAAATTTGGTGACATTCGATGATCACCAAATAAATTATATTCCAAAAAGCTGTTATAACCATTTGTCGTTGCCATAAATGCATTGCTGTAGGCATCTATATTCCAAGCTTGACTTGGTAAACTTCCACCTTGGGTTGCATCCAGCTCTTTTGAGAGTTGTTCCCATGTTGCTGAGAAGGGTGAATAGAGTGCTCCGCCATTACCAGATCCACTCACACCACTGTTGGTAAATAACATTGGCGTACGTGTACCCATTGCAAATTGCAAATCCCAATCCGATGCTGTACATGAAACTTCTGCTTGCGTGTCAATGTCATAGCAATAGGAAGAATTTGCACTGGGTGTAATCGTCCATTGCGCTGATTTGATTTTAAATTGGTCGGTATTGCTGGAACCGTTATTTGATGTATTGTTATTGCTACCACTTCCGCCACCACCACCGCACGCGATCAGTAAAGCGCTTAAGGTACTTAGTGTAAAAAGTTTGCAAAAATGTGTGCTTAGATTAGACATACTTTATTGATCCTTTAAAAATTATTCCAGTGAAAGCGCACACCCATGTAGCTATAGCGACCAGCAAGTGGTCGATAATCGACAGGGGCAGAGAAATCACGTTGTTCATTAAAAATGTTGTCGATGCCGACAAAGGTGCTGATCATCGGGTTGATTTGATAATCAACTTGAGTGTCGATGCTGAACCAATCTGGAGAACGAAGTTTGTTGCTGTTATCGGTGTATTCTTCACTTTGATAACGGGCGCGTATGGTCAAATCAAGATGATCATTGAGTGCAAAATCACTACCTAGACGCGCGATATGTTTTGGTCGGCGGGTTAAGAAAGTACCTAGGGTTTTATCTTTTGCTTCGGTGTAGGTATAAGCGCCGTTTAGTGACCAAGACGGGGATATTTTCCATTGTGCTGAACTTTCAATGCCTTTGGTTTGAGCCTTTGCGACATTGCTATAGCTGTATAGGGTAATGCCGTTGTTGCTGCTTGCATTGTCATAGTCTGTTTGGATGAGGTCTTTAACATCATTCCAAAACAGATTGATGTCAGCATTCCATACTTCATTTTGAACAAGGCTAAGTCCGAGTTGGTAACTATCCGATGACTCTGGTTTTAAGTTGGGATTGCCAATGACGACATAACCTAAGTGGCTGTGATCAAAAGAATAAAAACGTTCTTTTAAATTGGGTACGCGATAGCCTTGACCGTAGCTAAAACGCAGATCAGCCAAAAGATTGTTGTGGTCATAAGCGCGATATTTTGTACTGAGTTTAAAGGCATTGTGGTTGCCAAAATCATCATCATTTTGAAAGCGCCAGCCTAACACTGCATCTAGATTTTTGAGTAGATTGAGATCATTTTGTAGATAAAACTCATGGCGATCGCGTTGTGCTTTACCGCCTTGCATTTCAAACTTACCGTTATTGCTTTGTTCTAGTTTTTCTTCGTGCCAATCATATCCGAATTGCCAATTTTGCTTATGCCAAGTCGGGAATGAAAATTGTGAACTGAAATGGTTATTTTCTTGTTTTGAGTTACGCAGTGCGGATAGAAAACCATCTACAGTTTGAACTGAAGTTGTATCATAGGTTTCATGGACAGCCTTTAAATCAATTTTGCCTAAATCTAAGAGTTGCAGTTGTGAACCTGCACTGATGCGTTGACGTTCAATGTCTTCAACTTTGTATTGTTTTAAGTTGAAAGGAGAGACAAAGAGTAAATCTTTTTGATGATCTTTTTCTTTATATTGATTGAAATCGGTCCATAACATGAACTGATCATTTGGCTGCCAAGCGCCATAAAGCGTGTATTGTTGACGTTTTTGTTCATCCCCTTGCAATGGATAATCACTCGGTTTAACTGCAAAGCCATCGCTGCTGAGTTGATCTGCTAGCAAACGACCTTTCAGTGTGGCATTGGCTGCTTCAATACTGATTTTTTGATGATGGTTGTTGATTGAGGCTGATTTTCCATTCGCATTTTGTTTGCCATAAGAACCGATATCGACTTGTCCTGAAACAGATATACCTTCTTGGACTTTGTTTGTGATGATGTTAATCACACCGCCCATCGCTGATGAGCCGTATTGTGCTGATGCGGCTCCTTTAATCACTTCAATATGATCAATACCACCAATTAGATATTGACTTAAATCAACGGTTGAACCTGTGCTTGCCGCTAATGGTAGCCCATCAATGAGTACGAGGACTTGATCGCTACTCAGACCTTGCAATGAAATTTCATAACCTGATTTACCATGAATTTCTCGTAATAAAATTCCAGGAATATTTTTCAAAGCATCTTTTAGGGTCGTGGCGTTGGTGCGTTTTAATTCATCTTGATTGATGATCTCTGTCCGAATCGGGCTATCCAATAAGCGTTTTTCTGAGCGTGTACCAGTAACAACAATCGTATCCAATACATGTGGTGTTGACTGTTGAGCGGCATGAAGTGAATTTTGATCCGCTTGTGTATGGGTAGAAACTAAGCCCACGGCAAGTAAAGACGTAAATAAAAAGCATGGTTTAGATAAGCATGGGGGAGATTGAATAGTCACAATATGATCACTAATGAAAATTATTTCATAATGTAAATGGTAATGATTATCGTAATAATTTACAATACCTTAAATATTTATTTCAAAAAGACACAAACACTTACATGAGTGTTTTATTTTTGTTGATTTAAATCAGTATCTTAAATAGGATTGGACGTTTTTATGCAACTTAATTTGTCTTATGTTTTAGTCGCAGTATTGGCTTTGGGGGGGGTAAATGCAAATGCTCAACAGCAACCAGCTAAATTAGCTGAGGCATTACAGTACTCATCTTTACATCAAAACCTAACCCAAGAACAAGCTCGTCAAGCAATATTGAAAATGGCGGGTGAGTATCGAGTTGATTTTCGTTTTGAAGAGCTGTATGCATTGAAAGATGGTTATTCGATCAAAGATGATGACTTGTCAAGTGGCTATGAAACCGTAATTGTGCTTGAAAATACAGCCAACAAAGTTTCTTTACAGCATATTTTGGTTGCAAGTGGGCATGTTGTTAAGCATTGGCGTCAGGACTGGGAATATGAACCTAAACACATGTGGAGTTATATTGGCGATTACAAATGGCAAAGTATTCCATTAAAGAAACAAGAAACTAAAGGCAAGTGGTTACAAACTGTTTGGCAAGTGGACGACTCTCCTCGATATGCAGGTCTAGGGCAGTGGACGCAAAATAATGGAGCGGTTGAATGGGTCTCGAATGAAACTTATCGACCATTGCCACGTCGTGAGCATACCATTCGGAATGATTACGATGTGATTATTGGTATTAATCGCCATGCCTTAACTGCAACGGGCTGGGTGCATGAGCAAGATAATATTAAATTTGATACCAAGACCAAGACTGCACTTGCGCGTGAGTTGGGGGTGAATCAATACAATAAAGTGGGTAATTTTGATTTCAAACCTGCTTATGATTATTGGAAAGAAAATGCAGCTTATTGGAGTGCGGTAAGAGCTGCATGGAATCAGGCATTTAATCAAAATAAAGTAGTTGCTTTAAAATTTGCCAAGAAAGATGAGAAGTCGCATTTTAGCTATTTTAATGATGAGGCTGCATCAGTAGCTGGCAAATCGGTTCAAGCAGATCAACTGAAATTACAAGCTAAAACGCTACTTAATCAGCAGCTTGTTGAAGGTAAAATTCATTAATTAACTATAGCTTAAATCCCATGCTTTATTGAGGCATGGGATTGTTTATTTGATGTGTTTAATTGCGCCTCTAAGGAAAATATTATTTTCATTTTATTAGTGAACTTGCTAGCATCGAAGATCAAAGATAATTTGCGATAGTGTGTGGAACAGCATGTCTTCAGGACAACAAGTTTTAATTAAACTCAGAAAAATGATTATTGCAGGAGAGTTTGAAGGCGGTACTAGACTTGCAGAGATTCCAACAGCTGATTTGCTTGGAGTTTCTAGGCAACCCATCAGAATGGCATTTCGCCTGCTTGAACAAGAAGGTTTGCTGATTAAAAATCCAACACGGGGTTATACCGTGAGAGAGATTTCTGAGAAGCTTATTCACGATGCGCTTGAGGTGCGTGGTGTACTGGAAGGATTGGCGGCAAAAACATTAGCAGAGCAAGGATTAACTGATCAGCAAAAACTCACCTTGCAAGAATGCATTCAGGAAATAGAACAGCTTTTTAATGAGCATACTGAATTTGGTGATGCTGAATTAGAGCGCTATCACCACTTTAATGTAATTTTTCACGATACGATTATTCAAGGAGCGCAAAATGTAGCCTTGCTACAAGCCTTAGCCAAAAATAATCAATTGCCTATGGCTTCGGCACAAGCAATTACTTATGATCAGACCCAAGCTTTGTCGGAGTACCGTCGACTGCATTATGCGCATTTACAGCATTGTTCCATTTATGATGCTTTGCTCCACCGTCAAGCTGGGCGTGCAGAAACATTAATGCGTGAGCACAGTAGTGTGGTGATTTTGGGTGAAACTTTAAAAAATATTCTAAGTGAACAAGATTAAAGAGTTCCTTTTAACCATTTTTAAAAGGAACTCAATACATTAAAGTTCAATCACTAGTTTTCCTGATTTTGCTCGAGAACAGCAAGGGGTAAATTGGTTATTAAGTGCATGCTCTTCATCCGTCATGAAGATATCACGATGGTCTGGAATGCCATCAACCACACGAGTGATACATGTTCCACAGATACCTTGTTCGCAGGAAATCGGCACATCAAAACCATGTTCAATTAAGGCTTGGGTTGCGGTTTGATGAGCTAAGACTTCGATTTGACGATTTGTGCCCTTAACCTCAATGGTGAAGGTTTCATTCGTGGAAGTATCCGCGATTTGAGCAACAAAATGTTCCTGATGTAATTGTTCTGCCAACCAGCCGGCTTGTAAAGCTGAGCTAATAACAAATTCCATAAAACCTGTAGGGCCACAGACATATAAATGTTTATCAGGAGAACTTTGCTCCAGTGCATGTGACATATCACAACCAGTACCTGGTTGATCTTGAATATGAAAATGGACTTGATTGCTAAAATGCTCGGTTAAATTACCATGGAAAGCAATCATGTCATGGCTGCGAACAAAGTAATGTAACTCAAACGGGATTCGTGCTGATTTAAGTCGATATGCCATCGATAAAATGGGGGTGATTCCGATACCACCTGCAAATAAAATGGCTTGTTTGGTTTTGGATTGGATCTCAAACAAATTGCGTGGTTCCCCAATCTGTAAATGGTCGCCTTCATGGTATTCATGATGAATACAACGTGACCCACCGCGTGAATGAGTATCATGTAAAACACCAATGACATAGCGATGTCGCTCACTGCAACAATTCGAAAGTGAATATTGTCGGGTTAAACCATTTTTAAGATGTACATCAATGTGTGCGCCTGCTTCAAAAGCGGGAAGCTTTGAGCCATTCGCTGAAACGAGTTCAAATGCACGAATCGAGGGGGTGAGTTGATGAATTTTCTGAATGATTACGTCCATGTTCATCTTCCTTTAAATCACACGAATATTGGGAAACTTCTGCTTAGGTATATCGGGAGTCGTTTTGTTTTCTTCAGAAAGCAGGCGATCAATAACTCTGCGTGACTGTACGCCACCTGCATCAATGTTAAGCATTAGTAATTTTCGGTGCGGATTGTTTAAAATATTTTGTTGTTGCTGTTCTAGCATTTCTAAATCTTCAGTGAAGATCTTGCCTTGGCCCTCACGAATTTCATCGGTGAGTTCGACATTGTCTGGTTGGAAATTGCGTGCCATTCCCCAGAAATACCAGTGCGAAGTTTCGGTTTCAGGTGTAATGAAATCTACGACGATTGAAGATACTTTTTTATCTTTCGGTGCATCATATCCACCACATCCCGCATGTGCGACACCCACTTCAATATGTACGTTGCTTGGAGCGAAGAAATGGCAGCGCTGCCAACGATCTACAGGCACATCATCGGCTAAATTGTTGCCACGAAGTGCCATTTGCCAAAATGGTGGTGCAATAACGTTTTCCATATAACGTTCAGTAATGACGTGATCACCGTCCACTTTAGTCACAGGTAGTGCTTCATCAATTTCTTTTTGACCAATACTGCTTGAGTGAACATAGGTCTCATGTGTCAGATCCATGAGATTATCCACCATTAAGCGATAATCACATTGGATATGAAATAAGCCGCCACCATAGCTCCATTCAGGATGTTCGGCCCATTCTAGCGTTGGAAGTTTTGATTCATCGGCCAACGCTTGTTCACCTGGCCAAACCCAAATAAACCCGAACTTTTCAATCGCCGCATACGCTTTATTGCAAGGAAAACCGTGGGTGCGCTGGGCTGGCATAGAAACAGTTTTTCCATCACACCCCATGACTAAACCGTGGTAGCCACAGACCAGATTTCCATTTTCCACATAGCCTAGGGATAGGGGGGCACCGCGATGCGGGCAAAAATCTTCAACGGCTGCTACTTGGTTTTCTTTTGCACGATAAAAAACAATCTTCTCGCCACAAATTGTACGACCAAGTGGTTTATCTTGAATTTCTTCTGGGCGGCATGCCACATACCAAGCATTTTTAATAAACATGTGTGACGTCTCCTTATCACTTATTGGATCCAATTTATAATAAATGATAAAGTTGGTCAACCCATCAAGTCGGGCTGACTTCAAATTTAACTGTTATTTTGTGCTTAAATTGATGTTTTTAGGTTGGTTTGTTTTATGGGGTGATCTAAAGAAAGGGACTTATTGGATCCATATTTGAGGGTTTTTCAAAATTTTACCATATAGTGAAGCATCATTCTTTGTTCATCTAGGCTTTTTCCATATTTTGTATCGTAGTTGATGTTTAAGAATAGAAGTTTCAAATTTTTGACGACGTGATTTAAATCATATTGGATGAGTAGGTCGCTTTCTTGTTCAAAATCATCTTTATTTTGCGTTTGAAATGAATCGCCGTATATGTATTTGTAGGTGATCTTTAGTCCTTTTATGTAGTCTTTAAAATCATAGCTAGTCACGAAGTGATAGGATTTTTCATTGGCTTTAGTAAATGCCCCTAATGTCCAGTTCATCATGTGTGGAATCGGTGATCCATCGAGTTTGGGTATCCCATCTCTACCAAAATTCTCTTGATAGCCGAATCCGGTGCTAAAGTTACCATGCTGTATAAAGTGCATTGCGCCTAAGGATGTATTGTTGTATTCACCTAATTTTGCATTCCCAATATCTGTGTGTTGAAGCATGCGGAATTTTGTACTGTGTTGATTTGACCATTGATAGTCAAAGGCGAAGTAACTCTGATTGATGATATCGGTTAAATAACCATTGTAGAATTTCCATGTGTACTGTGGTTTTTTTCCATTCCATTCGAAAAAATATAAACCATCAGATTCTTGTTTGGAGATAGCCAGTTTTCTATAGTCCTCTTCATTTCGAGGAGAATATCGGTTGATAAATCCGAGCGTGAAATTCTGTTGTTGATGATGATATTTAAATTCAGCGCCTTTGTAATTAACCCTTAATTGATGGGTGTCTACTTGTGGTGTCAGTGGGGTATTTGGAGTGATTTCACCGATATTGATACGAAAGTCTTGGTACTCAACTGCTGCGCCTAAACCGTATTTACTGTAGTGCTGGGCTTGTTGTTTTGTGTCAGGGTCAAATGGTAGGGTGAAGTCATTTGAGTGCTGATCGGAACTGAGCCGATAGGCATATTGTAAGCTGGGCATAAGGTGAAGTTGGACATCATTTAATTTTACCGACCAGTCGCCACGATAGAGCAAGCCTTGGCTCAAGCTGTTTGAATTCGCACTACGATCATCTTTGTAGTCGCGCTCAAAGCTAAAGGTTTTAAAGCTAAGCTCATTTTGAAAATTAAAAGTTTCGGTTGCATATGCAGAACAGCAGGCAATAGTAATCCCTGAGACAAACATCCCATACGTTAAAAAATCTTTCATGTTAATTCCTTTTTACGGTTCTAAATCCAACGTGACTCGTTGCTAAATCAAGCTCTTGTGGGTGTCTCGCAGCAGCGCGATAACGTGCGCAATAATTACTTGCACACAGGTATGAACCTCCTTTAATGGTGTATTGAAGGATACTGTTTGGGTCATTTCTGTAAATTGCTGGATTTCCCATATGGTGGTCTCTTGGTCCTGTATAAGGCGTTTGAGTCCACTCCCAAACATTTCCAATCATGTCGTATAGCCCAAAGGGATTTGACTTGAAACAACCTACGGGCGCCACGTCATCAAAGCCATCTTGTTGGGTGTTTTGATAGGGGAATTCACCTTGCCAGTAATTTGCAATAATGTGTCCTTGATGGGTTGGGCCAATATCTGGCTGTTGTTGAAATCCTTTGGCGGCATATTCCCATTCGAGTTCTGTTGGTAGGTCATGTCCTAACCAATGTGCATAGGCATGGGCGTCATTCCATGTGATTAGGCGTACAGGCTCACTTGGAAGTGGAGATCTATTTGTACCCCAGGGCTGCTTCCAATTAGCTCCTTGTTTAAAAGTCCACCATTGCATTTCCTCTACGGGGGTAGTCGGTTGAGCAAAAACAGCGGCACCGCCTTGTTTTTCAGCATCTGTGATATAGCCAGTTTGCTGGATAAACTCAGCAAATTGAGCGTTGGTTACTTCGGTTGCGTCAATCCAAAATGATTTGACTGAGCTGGGTTCTTGTTTGAAAGGTTTTTCATCGTCATAACCTTGTGTTGAACCAAGCTGAATTTGTCCAGCAGGGAGTTGAATCTTACCTGCAGTGTTGTTTTCTGGCCAATCGGGAGGTAGGCCAGAATAATCTGAACATTTTGATATGTCGCCTAGGTTTAAAGCCATCTGCTCATTGGGTGCATGTTTTTGACATCCAGATATGAAGAGGAGTGGTAAGAGCATGATGATCATTTTCATCAGCTAACTCCTATTTCTTGATGTATTGTTCGAAATCGACAACACCATTTTCATCGGCATATTTTAAGTACTTATCATTTAAGATTTTTACGATATCTGGGTGTTGAGTAGAAACATTATGCTGTTCATTGAAATCTCTTTTTAAATTATAAAGTTCCCAACCTTGACTGTTGAATTTTGATGGTGAGTTTTCTACAATTTTCCATTCATCATTTTTTGCATAACGACTACCGTGTAGCTCTTTGAAGTCGTAGTAATTTATGGGGCGAATACGTGCATGATTGCTTTTTAATGCAGGAATTAGGCTAAAACCAGAGGGTTGAGTTTTTTTGCTTGATGTTGGGTAAAGTTGATCAGATTGAATATTTGCTAGTTCCATCACGGTTGGGAAGACATCGCGTACAGTCGCAAAATGATTGTTGATTCCTCGATCTTTGGAGAGGTGTTGCGGATATTTGATGATAAAAGGGACTCGCACACCACCTTCTGAGGCGGCAGATTTCCAATAGGTGAAGGGTGTGCTACTCACTTCTGACCAACGTGGTCCCATATATACATAGGAGGTGGCTTTACCAATATTTTCATAGCTGTTGTCTGCTTCACCCATTGGGAAGTTATGATTTCCCCCTTCGGCGCCATTATCAGACATGAAAATGATGAGTGTATTTTCATATTGATTATGTTTTTTTAGATATTGGATAACATCTCCAATACGATCGTCCAATTGGGTGATCATGCCTGCATACACTTCCATTTTCCGAGTTTCATATTTACGTTCTTCTGGAGATAGCTCTGACCAGCTTTTGGTATTGAGTGCCTGATTTCCTTGTTGTGTTGGGAGTTTCGCGTTAGCTGGAATCAATCCTAATTTTTTCTGCTTTTCAAAGCGCTGTTTTCTGATCGCGTCATAGCCTTGATCATATTTTCCCTTATAAAGATTTAAATAAGCATCTGGTGCCTGAATTGGCCAGTGGGGTGCGGTATAGGCAAGATAAGCAAAGAAAGGTTTGGCTTGTTTATTCTTATCAAGATATTCAAAAGCTTTTTGAGTAAAGTAATCGGTGGAGAAATAGCCATCGGGCAACTCGGTTTTTTGACCATTCTCGGTATATTGGACCTTCCGTGGATAGTTTTTGGGTTGCTCTTTGAAGTGTAAGTCGAAGCCATCCAGTAGGACAAAGGATTGATCAAAACCACGTGCATGAGGATTGTGTTCTGGTGCGTGACCTAAATGCCATTTACCAACCATGAAGGTGTAATAATCTTTGCGCTTAAGAATTTCGGCGAGGGTGTAGGCATTTGGGGTTAAATGACCAGAATAACCATCAATTTTTAGTAGTGCGCGAGGGCTATCCTTGCCTACTAGAGTCTCTTGGCGTTTGGATGTTTCATACATCGCGCCTAAACCCACGAGATGATTGTCAGCTCCTGTCATGAGTTGTGCTCTGGTTGGTGAGCACATTGATGACGCATGGAAATTGAAAAGCATTTTTCCTTGCTTTAATAAGCGATCAATGTTTGGTGTCTTAATTTCACTACCGTAAACCCCTATGTCTGAAAAGCCCAAATCGTCTGCCAAAATAATCATGATATTAGGCGTTTGGGCTGTCTTGGCATGAGTTATGGGGAGGGGGCTTCCTAGAAAAGTGAGTCCAAGTGTGAACTGGGCTATTTTTTTTAGCTTCATATCGCAATCCTTTGGTTTGGGTGGTGCATCGTGCACTCAAGGGGTATTTTTTGTTTAAAAAGTAAGCTCACTAAAAGCATAATTTATTTTTACAATTGGATCCATATTTAATTTTAATAATTTAATAAATGTTTATTGATTATATTGTTTAGGCTTAAAAACGATAAAATCCAAGAGTATAATTTTAAATTTTAAATTGATTTGAAAAACATATTGATTTTTTGGATCCATTTATTCAATATAAAAGTAGCAGGATGCTTAACAACCGTATCGATAGCATACGGTTTGTGAAATCAAACAATTTTTATAAATCATTTTGGATAGGGATATGCATGATTAGCCATCGCACGCTTTTTGCTTTGATATATGTGTATTTTGTCCAATCTTGGAGATATACACATGAGCAGAGATGTTCTCAGTGAAATAAATCAAAATAAGATGAGCCGCTATCAGTGGTTCGTGATTTCAATTTGTATTTGTCTAAACATTATCGATGGCTTTGATGTCATGGTCATGGCCTTTACTGCACCTTCAGTATCTGTGGAATGGTCACTCTCTGGGGCACAAATAGGGTTGCTATTGAGTGCAGGACTATTTGGTATGGCTGCTGGTTCGATTTTTTTGGCTCCATTCGCTGATAAAATTGGTCGCCGTTTATTGATCTTGGTTTGCCTTGTGATTGCGGGCTTAAGTATGTCAGCGTGTGCTTTGGTCAATAGTCATAGTATGTTGGCGTTCCTCCGCTTTATCACAGGGATCGGAGTCGGCGGTATTCTTGCAAGTAGTAATGTTTTGGCGAGTGAATATGCGAACGGTCGATGGCGAAGTCTTGCGGTGAGTTTGATGTCCACTGGTTATGGTGTTGGTGCAACATTGGGTGGTGTGTTATCGCTTGCACTGATTGAGCATTTAGGTTGGCGTTCAATTTTCTTGGCGGGTGGTATTGCAACGATCATGATGCTGTTTGTGAGTATTTGGTTATTACCAGAATCTTTAGATTATCTATTAGCAAAAAGACCAAAACAGGCATTAAAACAAGTTAACAGCACCATGCTACGTATGGGAGCTAATCCACTTTCAGTTTTACCATTTTATCTAAAAACTGATGAAGATAATCGGGGCGATTTTGCGAAGTTGTTTGGTGGTCATCTTGGATTTCAAACGCTTTGTCTTTGGTTTGCTTTCTTTTTAGTAATGTTCGGTTTTTATTTTGTGATGAGTTGGACACCAAAGATTTTAATTTCGATGGGCATGTCGGCTGATCAAGGTGTGACTATCGGTATATTAATCAGTATTGGTGGGATTTTTGGGGCCGCAATTATTGGTTTACTTGCGTCTCGTATCAAAATCTTCTACGCATTAAGCCTATTTTTAGGATTAACCGCAATTTGTGTATTTTTATTTGTTGCTGTTTCGGCACAAGTAAGTGTGGCTCTAATTGTTGGATTGCTTTTAGGGACACTTATTAATGGCTGTGTAGCAGGTTTATATTCGATTTCACCTACAATCTATGCGGCTGATATCCGTAGTCGTGGCGTGGGTTATGCGATTGGTTTTGGGCGTATTGGCGCTATTTTATCGCCAACCGTTGCAGGTGTTTTCTTGGATAAAGGTTTAGCACCAGCCACACTTTATGCGTACTACGGGGTCGTGTTTATTTTTGCTATTTTCCTGATTTTAGCGTTAGCAAAAGCTTTTTATCGGAAAAACCAAGTACAAGAATTTTCTTCAGAAGTGACCTCTTAAATCTGCTTAAAATTAAATAGTTGAGATAATAAATGAAAAGGACATCTGTATGGGTGGGGATCTGCTTGTGCCCGTTATTTAGTCATTTGGCGCATGCTGAGCTGATTTTGGACAGTAGCGCAGAACTGACACTTAGAAATTTTTACTTTGATCGAGATTATAAAAAAGACCAATATCCCTCTACTGCTGCGCGAGATTGGGCTCAGGGTTTAATTTTTAAAGGACAGTCGGGTTATACCGAAGGTCCAGTTGGATTCGGTGTCGATGTATTGGCTATGGCTGGTTTTAACCTAATGGGAAGTCGGGTAGATGATTATGCCCGTAGTGGTTTATTGCAAATAAATGCCGATAATTCGCGCGATGATTACTATGGAAAAATCGGGCTAACAGGTAAAGCTAAATTTAGAAAAAATGAACTTTTCGTAGGAGATCTGGTGCCGCAATTGCCGACTATATTTTCATCTCCGGCGCGTTTGTTTCCACAGACTTATCGTGGCATTCGCTTTGTTTCCAATGAAATTCCCAATTTTCAGTTAGAAGGGTTTTATGTCGATGAAGTTCGTCAACGCGATTCGATTCGCTATACCGATGTTGGTGCAGATAATATTAACCACCGTTTTGATAGAGCCGCAACGACTGAGCACTTCTATAGTTTTGGGGGCAGTTACCAATTAAAAGATTACCGTTTGCGCGCTTATCATGCTGAACTTAAAGATATTTACCAACAACAATTTTTAGGCTTTAACGGAAAGCAGGCTTTAAACGAACAACTTAATTTTCTAAGTGATGTACGGTTTTTTAATAGTACTGAAACTGGAAGCAAACAAATCGGAGAGATTGATAACCGTCATATGAGTGGTTTATTTGGTTTGAATTATCACAATCATACGATTTCTTTGGGATATATGCAGTCGTTTGGTTCGACCGGATTGCCATTTTTGTCGGGAACCGAAAGTCCTGTTGTGCTTGATTTTATGAGTTCGGATTATTCCAACAAGGATGAAAAAGTCTATTCAGTTCGTTATGAGTATGACTTTAAAAATGCACAGTTAGGTGATCTGCCCTTAAATGGACTTCGCTTTATGACCCGATATGCGAAAGGGGAAGATATTGATTTGCTCCAATATGGAGATCAACGTTTTAAAGAGGAATCAATTGAGTTCGATCTAGGGTATAAAGTCCCTGAAGGAAAATTACAGGGTTTGGGAATGCGTGCACGTTTTTCTCACTATCGTAACGATATGCCGATGAATATGACTTTTCACTCAGCCAACGAAACACGTTTCAATATTGATTATAGTTTCAAGTTCTGATTGGTACGCTCAGCGGGACTCGAACCCACGTCGGTCGCTTAGGAGGCAACTGCTCTATCCAGTTAAGCTATGAGCGCATAGTGCAATGATTATAAACAAAAAAGTGATTGCCGAAGCAATCACTTTTTGATTTAACCGATCAAGTGTTAGGTCTTGGATTTACGATTTAGAATTTTAAATAAAATAAACATGAGTACAATCCAGATTGGAATCATCAGGACAGACTCTTTAAAGCCTTGCTGCCACATGATATAGAGAACTACAGCAATAAATGCTAAAACTAGATAGTTACTAAAAGGTGACCAAAGCGCAGGGAAGCTGGTTTTTAGGTCTTTCTGTTTTACCATCGCCTTAAACTTCAAGTGCGTTAAGCTAATCATTGCCCAGTTTAAAACTAAAGCGCCGACAACCACATACATCAAATGACCAAGTGCTTCTTCTGGCACAAAGTAGTTCAAGAGTACGCAGCCAAAGATCAATAACGCAGAGAGTAAAACAGCAGGGATTGGTACGCCTTGTTTGTTGGTTTTGGCAAATACCTTCGGTGCATTACCTTGTTGAGCTAAACCAAACAACATACGGCTGTTGGCATACATACCACTGTTATAAACTGAGAGTGCTGCGGTTAAAATAATAAAATTCAATAAATGAGCAGCCCAGCCGATCCCCATCTGACTAAAAATCATTACAAATGGGCTTTTATCCAAACCACCTAAGTCAAGCTGATTCCACGGCACAAGCGATAGTAAAATCGTTAATGAACCGATATAGAAAATCAGGATACGAAACACGACTTGGTTAATGGCTTTCGGAATCGTTTTCTTTGGATCTTTCGCTTCAGCCGCTGCCATTCCGATCAGTTCAATACCACCAAAAGCGAACATCAGGAAAGCCAACATGAAGAATAAGCCTTCAAAACCATTTGGGAAGAAGCCGCCATGGGTCCAAAGATTACTAAATGAAGCGGTTGAATTTGCATCAGCAGTCGCAATCAAGAACAAACCAAAAAGAATCATCGCAATCACTGCGGTGACTTTGATGATTGCTAACCAAAATTCTGACTCGCCGTAGAATTTGACATTGGTTAAGTTGACAGCGGTGATGACTACAAAGAAGAATAAAACTGAAGACCAAGCAGGAATATGAGGCCACCAGTAACTAATGTATTTTGCGACAGCGGTGAGTTCCGCCATCGCCACTAAAATATAAAGGACCCAATAGTTCCAACCAGACAAAAAGCCTGGAAATTTACCCCAATATTGATATGCAAAATGACTAAATGAACCTGCAACAGGTTCTTCGACGATCATTTCACCGAGTTGACGCATGATTAGAAAAGCAATCAAACCGCCAATCGCATAACCCAAAATAATAGATGGTCCAGCAGACTGGATCACTTGTGCAGAACCTAAAAATAACCCCGTACCAATTGCCCCACCCATTGCGATGAGTTGGATATGACGGTTTTTTAGTCCACGCTGAAGTTGAGAGGAATCGTTGTTCAAAGGACTGAGCTCGACGAGGAATAAGTGGATTATTCTAATAGATTGAAAGATTTTCGCCTAGTAAAAGTACAGGAAGGCTATGACTGGAAAGTAGTTTTGAAAAATATTTTAAAATCATATATTTGAATTGACGGTAAAATGGTGGGAGAAGAATATTTGAGCAACCAAAACACTGTTTTGCTGTTTAGATCACATTTTTTTATTTTGTTGCCATTGTTAAATCATCTCAATATGCAGAATATACAGAGTAGATTTTAACCCTGACCTTAGACTTAGAAAAATAGGGTATATCGCTATACCGTAGTTTTAGATGCAACATTTTGTACCAAGAACATGATAAAAGGATGAAATTAACATGAGTTCAGTTCCACAGATTAAAGTCCCAGCAACCTATATGCGTGGTGGTACAAGCAAAGGTGTGTTTTTCAAATTGGATGATTTACCAGAAGAGGCACAAGTCGCTGGTAAAGCACGTGATTTACTGCTTTTACGTGTTATTGGTAGCCCAGATCCATATGGCAAACAAATTGATGGGATGGGTGGAGCAACTTCGAGTACCAGTAAAACGGTGATTTTGGCAAAAAGTTCAGAGCCAAACCATGATGTGGATTATTTATTTGGACAAGTCTCCATTGATCAACCTTTCGTAGACTGGAGTGGTAACTGTGGCAATCTCACTGCTGCTGTGGGTTCATTTGCGATTTCAAATGGTTTGGTCGAAGCAGATCGTATTCCTGAAAATGGGATATGTACGGTACGTATTTGGCAGAAAAATATCCAAAAGACCATTATTGCGCATGTACCTATCACCAATGGCCAAGTGCAGGAAACAGGTGATTTTGAGCTGGATGGCGTGACTTTTCCCGCAGCAGAGGTTCAAATTGAATTTTTAGACCCTGCTGATGATGGTGAGGAGGGAGGCGATATGTTCCCTACTGGAAATGTCGTTGATCAACTCGATGTTCCTGAGGTTGGGACTTTCCAAGCAACTTTTATTAATGCCGGTATTCCAACGATATTTCTGAATGCAGAAGATATTGGTTATCAAGGTACAGAGTTACAAGATCATATCAATGGAGATGCCGCTGCATTGGCTCGTTTTGAAAAGATTCGTGCTTATGGTGCAGTTCAAATGGGGCTATTTAAAGATATTTCTGAAGCTGTATCACGTCAGCACACCCCGAAGATTGCTTTCGTCTCTCAACCTAAAACATATCCATCTTCAAGTGGTAAAACTGTTGAAGCAGCTGACGTTGATTTACTGGTTCGTGCGCTTTCTATGGGTAAATTACATCATGCAATGATGGGAACGGCTGCTGTTGCAATTGGTACTGCGGCTGCGATTCCGGGTACTTTGGTCAATTTGGCTGCTGGTGGTAATGAGCGAGAGGCGGTTCGCTTTGGCCATCCATCAGGCACGCTTCGTGTTGGCGCTCAGGCTGAATTTATCAATGGAAAATGGGCTGTGAAAAAAGCCATTATGAGCCGTAGTGCGCGTGTGTTAATGGAAGGTTGGGTACGTGTACCTGGTGATACGTTCTAAATTCATTGCGTGATGTTAGATAAAGTCTCCATTTTCGGGGACTTTATTATTTTGATTTGATTAAAAATTCAAACACAATTTAGGATCATAAATAATGTTATGATATCGCCATTCTGACAGGCTAAAGTGTCTTGTCATTTTATTCTTCCATTCAGATTTCCCGAGGCAATTGTGTCATCTATTTCTCAAGTTAATGCGGATGTTTTAAAACAAGCTCAACAACGTATTCAACAAGATTTATTGACCGCATTGGCTGCGTTTTCAATTCCAGAACCTTTAAAAGCAGCAGTTCATCACACCGTGATGTTGGGTGGAAAGCGTGTTCGTCCTGCTTTGTGCTATGCAACTGCTTCATTACAACCCAACCCTAATTTTGCCGCTGCTCGTCGTGCGGCTGTTGCAGTGGAACTGATTCATTGCTATTCATTGGCGCACGATGATTTGCCGTGTATGGATAATGATTTATTGCGCCGTGGACAACCAACCTGTCATGTCGCTTTTGGCGAAGATACTGCTTTACTAGCAGGGGATATTTTGCAGTCGATGGCATTTGAGATTTTGGGTAGTCGCTTGTTCGATGAGCAAGGGCAGGGAACAGATGCCGCGATTGTGCTTAAACAAGTTCAGATTTTAGCAACAGCCAGCTCAAAAATGGTTTGCGGACAGGTTTTAGATATCCAAGCTGAAGCTCGAATGGTCGATCAAGCTGAGTTGGAAAATATTCATCGCAATAAAACAGGGGCGTTGATTCAAGCTGCAGTTATGATGGGTGCAGTGACGATTTTTGCAGGGACGGATCAGGCGATTCCTAAATTACGTCAGTTTGGTCAGGCCGTTGGTCTGGCTTTCCAAGTGCAAGACGATATTTTGGATATTACCGCGAGCACAGAAACTTTAGGTAAAACGGCGGGTAAAGATGAGCAGGTTCAAAAATCGACTTATCCTGCGCTTATGGGATTAGAGCAAGCCCAAGCTTATGCTCAAACTTTGCATGACCAAGCTTTTGAGGCCTTAGCACACTTTGGTGATCAAGCTCGGGAGTTGTTGGAGATTTCACATTTTCTGCTTGCACGAAAAAGCTAATTGTTTGTCATTTTAATGATCTTGCCGATTGAGATAAATTCATCGAGGAGCATCTCATGGATGGAGAGCAGTTACATCAAGAGGCACTAGAGATTGCAGCACAACTTCCTTTTGCTCAGCATACCCAGCCTTTCGGACCTGATTATGAAGTTTTTAAGATTTTAGGTAAAATCTTCTTGCTCACGGCCGAGGTGAATGGTGTCAAAATGGTCAATGTAAAATGTGATCCATATAAGATTCTAGAATACCAAGAATTATATTCTTTTATTAAACTTGGCTATCACATGAATAAAAAACACTGGATTTCTATTGTTGCAAACGATTTACTCAGCTACGACTTACTAACCGATTTGATTCATGATTCTTATACGCTCGTCGTGAAAAAGCTTCCACTCAAAGATCAAAAACGTTTGAAGGCCCAATAAAAAAACAGCCCGTAGGCTGTTTTTGAGGATATCGGTAGAGACAAGTTTAGTGTTTACCCATCAATCCACGAATCGTATTCAAGACGTCAGCAGGCAATACCACAGTTTTGGCATTGCTTGATTTAGCTAACTCTTGCATTGCTTTCACATATTGTTCACCAAGCAAGTAAGCGACAGGTGTTTCTTTGTCACCAACAGCACTTGTTACCATTTCAATGGCACGTTTTGATGCTTCAGCAAGAACAACTTGTGCTTCTGCGTCACGACGAGATGCTTCTAAACGACCGTCCGCTTCTAAGATCGCCGCTTGTTTCTCACCATCAGCTTTAGTTACGGTTGCACGACGTTGACGTTCAGCAGCCGCTTGAGCTTCCATTGCAGATTGCATGGTATGTGATGGTTGAATATCTTGGATCTCAACAGTTTTAAGGGTAATTCCCCAATCTGCAATATCATCAGAAATGGCTGCTTTAAGTTTTGCCTTGATCTGATCACGTGAAGACAAAGCATCATCTAAAGCCATTTCACCAGCGATTGAACGAAGTGAAGTTTGAACCATGTTCTGAATCGCCCAAGTATAGTTCTCAATACCATAGACTGCTTTTTCAGGTGTTGTAATATTGATATATGCCACAGCATTCATCACTAAAACAGCATTGTCACGAGTAATCACTTCTTGCGACGGAATATCCAAAACAATATCTTTTGTGGTGATTTTATAAGCGACTTCGTCAATATAAGGAATAACGAAATTTAGACCAGGACGTAAAGTGGTATGGTATTTACCCAATCGTTGAACAATCCATTTGTAACCTTGAGGAACGAGACGTACCCCTTTGAAAATGGTTGTCGCAACAAATGCTAAAAACGCAATGACAACTATAGTACCGACAGACATTTGAAACCCTCTTTTTTGTTTATGAAATGCAGTGTGGTTGGACGACTAAATCATTGCCCAAAATATCAATTACTCGAACGCGATCACCCACTTTGACTGGCGTTGTACAGCGACAATGCCATTCATCAGAACCCAATACAGGGAGTGAAAAGCGGACTAAAATTTGTTCGTGCTCAAGCCCAGTTTGGATGACCATCCCAACTTGCCCGATAGTCGCTTCACGAGATAGTCCTGCTTTGGTTTTATCTATTGAAAGTGGCTTGATAAATTTGAACCAAAGAATGGTGCATAAAATAGATAAAATGCCCCAAGTAATGACCTGCGTTGGAAAGCCCATCATCGGGAAAAGCCACAATAAAATGCAGACCATGACTGCTGCGATGCCGAACCATAAAGCGGCGAATGCAGGTATGATCAATTCTGAAAGAATCAGTAAAATCCCTAATACAAACCAGTGCCAAGGTTCAACTACAAACTCCATAGATTTGCTCGCATTATTAAAGTATTGGAGGTGAATAAATATTCACCTCCAATACTCTAGCAGATCATTATCTTTATGAATATAAAAAGATTGTTTTTTTAGAATTTAGGCGCTGGAGCAGGCTTTAATGCAGCAGGTGACTTCTTAAAAGCAGTGATTGCATTTTGAATGGCGACGATCTTCGCTTGAGCGGCTTTCTCGCCTTCTAGGATGGCTTGATTACTCGATTTTAGATCAAGCACGCCTAAATGTCCTACTTTGGGTTGAATGACCACAGTCGCTTGTCTGAGTTCTTCATTAATACTGTGTTGTCCCATAATATTAATGGTCTGATCTAACAGCCCCCACATGCTCAAAGGCTTATCACCCGTTGGGCGAGCAGAAATATCGACTGCAATCACGATATCAGCACCCATATCTTTTGCTGTTTTAACAGGGATTGGGCTGACTAAACCACCATCAACATATTTGGTGTTGCCGATGAGCGCAGGTACAAATACGTTTGGAATACTACAAGAGGCACGTACAGCCTGACCCGCATTGCCTTTGATAAATTCGGCTTTTTTACCATTATCTAAGCGTGTTGCAACGGCTGCGAAACGGATTGGAAATTTCTCAATCGGTTTGTTGCCAATTTGCGCGTTGACGTAATTCTGTAGTTTTTGACCCAGAACGAATCCTTGGCTATTAAGGGTTAAGTCGCGGATATCAGACTCTTGCAGTTTGAGTGCAAGATTTTGCATTTGATAAGGCGTTTGTCCACTGGCATAAATACTGCCAACAAAGCTACCTGCACTGGTTCCCGTCACAATTTTGGGTTTAATTCCATGTGACTCCAGTACTTTAATTACACCTATATGGGCAAAGCCTTTCGC
Organism: Acinetobacter sp. NIPH 1852; assembly: GCF_022549455.1. Lineage (NCBI taxonomy): Bacteria > Pseudomonadati > Pseudomonadota > Gammaproteobacteria > Moraxellales > Moraxellaceae > Acinetobacter > Acinetobacter sp. NIPH 1852. The sequence goes on from NZ_JAKZGG010000001.1 coordinate 276,353, forward strand.
ACCACCACCGCCCAAGGCAATCGCAATGACAGGCTCACGCGCTTGAATCGTTGGAGTAGGGACAGTTTTTTTTGCAGTGGGATCACAGCCAAATAATGTGAAGCTAACAAGTGCCAAACAAGACAGTCGAGCAATATTCATATCGAGTGTAGATAAATTAACCAATTGGAAGGGCACATCAGATCAGATTTGCCCTTTTTTTTCTAGTTTTTTTTTCACAAGTTTTTGTAATGGCTCGGCCAGCCATTCTGGATTCTTTGGAGAGAAGTGACCAACATAGCGTTGCATGATTTGCTCAAGATCTTGCTGATAATGTCCTGTTGGTGTGAAAGCACCTAAGCTATAAATAGTTTTGTGATCATAATCAAAGGCAAACATGACGATCGGGATACTAGCCGCATGTGCAATATGATAAAAACCACTTTTCATTTTCTCCGCTTTTTTCCGTGTACCTTCAGGCGCCATCCCGACCCATATTCTGTCGTATTGTTGAATGGTCGCAACCACTTGTTCGGTCAGACCGTGGGCAGTGTCACGATGTACAGGCACTAGTCCAGCCCATTTGAGAAAAGCTTTAAAGGGCGGTTTAAATAAAGTATCTTTGCCTAAAACAGTGACTTTTAAACCTAGACCGCCGATGGCTAGAAAACCATACCATCCATCAATATTCGAGGTATGTGGTGAGATAATCGCAACGGCTTTGGGTAGATTAGGGATTTCGCCAACGATCTTCCAACCTTGACGAAGAAAAAGTTTTTTACATAATGCACGGCTAGATGCGGTTCCACGTTGTGGAACGAGCGGCGGTAAATCAGGAAAATGTTGTGGCATAAATGAAGATATATAATGACAACTTATTTTATGTTAAACGCTGATTAAATCGGCTGCATTGGCAAAAAATAAGATTTTATTGTCACTATGCTGGAAGAATTAGATACTTAGGCGCGCTGATTGAACTCTAAAGGAATGCAAATAATGCCGAATATGCGGCAGGTTTATGTCCTGTTATTTTCTTTATATTGGGCACAGGGATTACCTGTTGGCTTTATGACGCATGCTTTGCCTGTGATTTTAAGAGCACAAGGGGTGTCATTGGCACATATTGGCGGTTTTGGTCTGTTGATGTTGCCTTGGGCGATTAAAATTTTTTGGGCACCCTTTGTTGATCGAATCGGATTGTCGCGCTTAGGGCAGTACCGCAGTTGGATCATCCCAACGCAATTATGCAGTGTGATTATCCTAATTATCCTTTCATTTTTCCCGATCCAAAGCTTGGATCAACCGAGTTATTTACTCATTTTCTTTGCATTACTCTTTCTAATGAATCTAACGGGTGCAACCCAAGATATTGCAACAGATGCGTTGGCTGTAAATTTACTAAAAAGTGATCAGCAACATTGGGGCAACACTTTTCAAGTGATCGGTTCGCGACTTGGTTTTATTGTGGGTGGTGGGGCCGTGCTTTGGGGCTTAGACTGGCTACACTGGCAAGCGACTTTTTTGACATTGGCTGGATTGGTTTTTTTGAATACGCTACCTGTTTTATTTTTTCAAGAACCAATACATTCCAGCAAACAAAATAACCCTGAAGCAGTTGCAACTCCGGTTATTCAAGCCATTAAAAACTATTTGAATTATTTTAAATCATCCGCAGAGTTAAAAGCATGGTTGATTATTTTAGTGAGCTTTAAAGTTGCAGATGGTTTATCTGGGCCATTATTAAAACCCTTAATGGTTGATATGGGTTTAAGCTTTTCGCAGATTGGGGTTTACATCACCATGTTTGGTGCTGTTGCGGCACTCATCGGAGCAGGGCTTGCAGGTGTATTACTTCGATCTGTTTCCAGACCCTCAGCCTTGATTTTTTTCTCAGTTTTAAAAATCAGTAGTTTAATCGGTTATGTGTTTTTAGCATTTGCCTATGAACAGCAATATCAGCTTAGCCCTGTGTGGTTATATGCAGTCAATGCATTTGAAGATGCCTGTTCTGCGATGCTGCTGGTGGTGATGTTGACTTTGATTATGCAATACAGTCGCAAAGCATTTGCAGGAACAGATTTTACTTTTCAGGTGTCGATTATGGCGACAGTAAGCGGTTCACTGTACATGGTCAGTGGTGTACTGGGGGATTTATTTGGTTATTATAATTATTTGATTATTATTGTGATTGTTGGTGTATTTACATTAATGCCGATTTACTTGTGGAAAAAAATAGTTTTACATAAAAAATAATCATAAGTGTTTGAAATAAAATATTTTAATGTTAAAGGTAACTCATTTTTATATTTTGGATATGCTTTTTAAGTATGTTGTGAAGTGTATGTTTTAGCCATAACCCTATGGGACAGGGACATTTTTTGCTGTTACTACGTTATGTCTTTCTCATTTAGAGTGACTAAATTTCGAAAAACATGCCTTGTACCATTTAAAAAATGTCCACTGTCGCAAGCATCTGTGAAATTTCAACAGACCCTACACATAACTTATGTGAATTAGGAATAAAAAAACAAAAGGAGTGGTGTAGCTACAATTAGTAAAATCATGTGAATAGCTAAGTAAATTTACAAGACCTCATCGCCCTTGGGTATTAGCCTAAAGTCTAAATAAGAATAATGAAATAATTTTTTAATCGTTCTGTAAGATAAAGGTGCTGTGTAGGATTTGTTACTCAAAGAAGTAAGGGTAGAAACTTAGTAACCAAATCCATGCAACTCAATACTTTGGAAGACAGTTGGTTCTTCAGTTCTTAGGAATAGTGCAGATCAACTTAGCATGGATAGGCAATATAAAATATAGATTAGGAGTTTTTGATGGAACTATTTTTAATGATAAATCATTTGTAATTAAAGGCTTAGCGCTTACGGTCACCGCTTTGATGATGAGTGGAGCACATGCGGCAGCTTCGGATAAAGAAGAAATTCAAAAGCTTCGTCAAGAAGTTGAAGCATTAAAAGCTTTAGTTCAAGAACAACGACAAGTGCAGCAACAGCAGCAACAAGTACAGCAACAACAGCAAGTACAGTTAGCTGAAGTTAAAACACAACCTCAAGCAACTGCACCCGTTTCTCCATTAGCTTCGTTAAAATCTAAGACAGGTGCTGATGTGAGCCTATATGGTTTTGTTCGGGGAGATGCGAACTACATAGTTGAAGGTGCAGACGATGATTTTAATGCTGTAAGTAAGTCAACTGGCGAAACGAAAGATAAATTACGAGCCACAGCCAAAACAACGCGTCTTGGTTTAGATTTTACCACGCCAGTTGGTGATGCGAAGGTTGGGGGGAAGGTTGAAGTAGACTTCGCGGGCACCAATGAAGCATTACGTATCCGCCATGCATACTTAACTTATAACAACTGGCTTTTTGGTCAAACGACTTCTAACTTCTTGTCGAGTCACGCACCTGAAATGATTGACTTCTCCACCAACATTGGTGGTGGTACAAAGCGTCTTCCGCAAGTACGTTATAACTACAAATTGAGCCCGACTACACAATTACTTGTTTCAGCAGAAGAAGGCGATAGCTCAGCAACTGATGATAAAGTTAAGTATAGATTACCTGTGCTGACTGCTAAAGTGACGCAAGCTTATGCAGAAGGTAAAGGTTCGGCTTCAGCGCGGGCTTTAGTTGAAAACTATAAATCAGAAAATGCGGGTGATGATAAAACGGGTTGGGGGATTGCTGTAGGTACCGACTTTAAAGTTGCTGACCCGTTGAAGCTTTTTGCTGATGCCTCTTATGTCGTGGGTAATAGTAGTTATCTATATGGTAGCAACACTGCCTATACAGTAGTGAATAATGATATTGAGCAGAATGAAGTAATCGCAGTGCAGGTAGGTGGAACCTATAAGATTTTACCGAACTTGCGTTCGACTTTAGCATACGGTGCTCACTTCGCCGATGATGGTACAGACTATGCCAAAGCCAATGCTACCGCCAATGAAAAAGTCCAACAAGCTTGGATCAACTTTATCTATACGCCAGTAAAACCTATTGATATGGGGGTAGAGTATATCAACGGTAAACGTGAAACTTTCGATGGCAAGTCTTATAAAGATAATCGTGTTGGCTTGATGGCTAAATACAGCTTCTAAAATTGATCAAAACTTAAGTTATAAAAAGTCGAGGTTAACGTTAACCTCGACTTTTTATATATGAATAGCCACCAGTTTCGTAGAGAGCTTTAAGTCATTTTTAAGTTTCTTAAATTATATTTAAACAGCTCAGAAATCGAATTTTACAATGTGATGCCGCCACAGGAAATCAAGACCAAGACTATCTCACTATTTGCATTCAATCTGATGCTTGCAATTTGGTTAGGTGTTTTTTTGAATATTGTATTCTACGAAAAAATACAGGCACTAACGCCATATACTGGGATCAAGTCAGGATTGTTCATCACTGCATCGGTGATTGTGGTTGCAGCCGCATATTACTTTATTTTGCAGATTTTCAGTTGGACATGGACGGCTAAGCCGCTTGCGATTGTATTGGTGGTGATGGGTGGCTTTTCCTCCTATGTAGTGACGAGCTTAGGGGTGTTGATCACGCCAGACCAAATCCAGAATTTGATGCAAACCGATATCGCAGAAGTGCGTGATATATGGTCTTGGGATTTGGTGATATGGGGCTTAGGCATGGTGGTATTTCCCACTATTTTGATTTTGTCCGTGACATTGACGTTAGAATCGTTTCTTCAACACATCTGGAAAAAAGCAGTTTCTCTTGTACTTTCGTTGCTATTGATTACGGGTTTACTGTTTATTTTTTATGTCGATTTTTCAGCGATCTTTCGTGAAAATCGTGATTTGAAAGAAATGATTTCACCACAAAATCTGATCGCATCTATTGCATCGTATTATAAGCACAAAGCACCGAAACAGAATTTAGCGTTGCTAAGCTATGGTGAAGACGCGAATATGCAGGCAAAGAGTGCATCAACATTGCCGAAATTGATGGTATTGGTCGTGGGTGAGACGGCCCGCGCAGAAAACTTTTCGTTAAATGGCTATGCTAAGAAGACCAATCCCAAACTCTCCAAACAAGATATTCTAAACTTTTCACAAGTCAGTTCTTGTGGGACAGCCACCGCAGTCTCCGTTCCATGTATGTTTTCAGGCATGCCAAGAAAAGCCTATGATGAACAGCTTGCGAGTCACCGCGAAGGCTTATTGGATATAGCAAAGCGTGCAGGTTATCAAGTCACTTGGATTGATAATAATTCTGGCTGTAAAGGGGCATGTGATCGTGTTGAACAGTTTAAAATCCCTGAATCTTTACAACAGAAGTGGTGTAATGAGGGTGAATGTCTAGATGATATTCTCGTTGATAGCCTTGGTGTTTATTTAGCTGAACTTGATCAAAAGGACAAGCGACCGCGATTAATCGTACTCCATCAAATCGGCAGCCATGGGCCAGCCTATTACAGACGTGTTCCGCCACAATTTAAAGTGTTTAACCCAACCTGTGAAACCAATGCCATTCAAGGGTGTACACGAGAACAATTGATTAACAGTTATGACAACAGTTTGCTTTATACCGATCATATTTTAGATGTTTTAATTAAAACACTAAAAAATACAACGCAATATCAAACAGCTTTATGGTATTTATCAGATCATGGTGAGTCAACGGGTGAAAGCGGTATGTATCTACATGGTGCGCCTTATGCGATTGCACCCACCCAACAAACGCATATCCCGATGTTGATGTGGTTTTCTGACGCATGGAAACAACACGCAAAAAAACAAGTACAGTGTCTCGCTCAGCAAGCCAAAGATGAGCTTAGCCAAGATAATTTATTTCCAACCATGCTGAGCTTGTTGGATATTAAAAGTAAGATAATTAACCCTAAAAATGACATGTTAGATACATGTTTGAATCCATAAGGTGAGATGAAATCATGACCAAAATCTTGATGATAGAAGATGATTTTATGATTGCAGAGTCAACTTTGACGCTATTGCAATATCATCAGTTTGATGTGGAGTGGGTCAACAATGGCGTAGATGGCTTGGCTTTATTGAGCAAACATGCTTTTGATTTGGTGTTATTGGATTTAGGTTTGCCTTTGATGGATGGGATGCAGATTCTTAAACAACTTCGTCAGCGTACTTCGATTCCAGTATTAATTATTTCAGCACGAGATCAATTGCAAAACCGTGTGGATGGTTTGAATCAAGGTGCAGATGATTATTTGGTTAAACCTTATGAGTTCGATGAGTTGCTGGCAAGGATTCATGCATTATTGCGGAGAGGGCATTCGGATACGGCTCAGCTAAAAAATCAGTCGCAGCTACTCAAATGTGGTGAGTTGGTACTCGATGTGGAACAACATTTGGCAACCTTTAAGGGGCAACAAATCGAGTTGTCTAATCGTGAATGGGCGATTCTAATCCCGATGGTCACACATCCAAATAAAATCTTCTCTAAAGTAAATCTTGAAGATAAGTTATATGATTTTGATAGTGAAGTGACCAGTAATACCATTGAGGTTTATGTACATCATTTGCGTGCCAAGCTGGGCAAAGATTTTATTCGCACCATACGTGGCTTGGGTTATCGTTTGGGGCAAGCATAAACGTGATGAAAAAAGCTAAGCATTATTCGCTCAAGAAAAGACTGATCTGGGGAACCTCGATTTTCAGTCTATTGTTGGGTTGTTTATTGATTTTAGCCGCCTACAGAATTTCGTTGCATGAAGTCGATAAGATTTTAGATACGCAAATGCAGTATATGGCAGAGCAATCCGCAACTCGCCCAGTGCCAAGTATGGCGAGTCGTATCGAATCGCACGAAACCTATTATTATCATAAAGAAGCGCTGTTGGTTGATATTTGGGCATATCAAGATCACAACCATTTATCTGATCCAAGTCAGTTATTGCTTCCGCCAGTTAAACAAGCTGGTTTTTATCGCCAGCAGACCAATCAAGGGAACTGGCGTGTTTATATCATTCCGCTTAAACACTATCAGATTCAAGTCAGTCAACGTGAAAGTGTGCGCCAAACCTTTGCGTGGGAGTTGGCGGGCAGCATGTTTATGCCATATTTGCTGTTATTGCCGATTGCGATCTTGGTTTTGGCTTTTATTATTAGTTTGAACTTAAAGCCTTTGGATGATTTTAAGACAGAACTGACTCAGCGTGATTCGGATGGACTCGCACCGATTAATAGTGATCATTATCCTCAAGAGCTTATGCCGACGATTGAAGAAATGAATCGTTTATTTGAGCGGATTCAACATGCTCAAACGGAACAGAAACAATTTATTGCGGATGCCGCACATGAGCTGAGAACCCCTGTAACTGCATTGAATTTACAAACGCGAATTTTGATTAAGCAGTTTCCTGAACATGATGCCTTACAAAATTTAAGTAAAGGTTTAGCGCGAATCCAACATTTGGTCACACAGCTTTTAGCACTGGCGAAACAAGACGTGGCTCTGAGTTTGATTGAGCCGAATACACAATTTCGCTTAAATGATGTCGCGCTCAACTGTGTTGAGCAATTGGTCAATTTAGCGATGCAAAAAGAAATCGATTTAGGTTTTGTACGCAATGAATTGATTGAAATGCAGAGTCTTGAATCAACAGTACATTCGATTATTTTTAATTTGATCGACAATGCGATTAAGTACACGCCTAATCAGGGCATTATTAATATTTCGGTTTTTAGTGATACGGATGACTTTGCTTATATCCAAATCGAAGACAGTGGTGCTGGGATTGAGCCAGAAAAATACGATGAAGTATTGAAACGCTTTTATCGTATCCATCATCATTTAGAAGTGGGGAGTGGCCTTGGACTTTCGATTGTCGATAAGGCGACTCAACGCTTAGGCGGCGTTTTGACGTTATCGAAAAGCCTTGATTTGGGTGGTTTATCGGTATTGGTTAAATTACCAAAGAAACTAGAGTTATATGAAATAAGCACCAAATTTGATGCTAGAAAATAAACAAAGCCTTTTTTAGCTCGTTGTGGATTCGGCGTGATCTCTTAAATAACGTAGAAATAACACACATTTTTGAATGCGTTGTCCATCATGACCTACTTTATTGACATGAAGACGTAATACCCAATTTAAACGTTTACCGATTTTACAGATATCTTTATAGACTTGTGGTTCAGTCTGTAAAGCGTTATGAAAAATTTGGCTTGCTTGGGTTAATTGCTCTGACTCAAAATGATAAGCTGTGGAGAAAATAAAAAGTATCCAATCACGGACAAAGCAATCATGCAAGCTGAGTACATCTCGCGGGTCTGTTTCAAAATCAATAAAACTAAACTGATTCTGCTTATCGACTAAAATATTACGGGCAAATGCTTCACTTAAATACCCCTCTTTTGAATGGATATTTTGGATGGCTTGAATGGCTTGGGTAAATAATAAAAATTGTGCTTCGGGCTTTGTTCTTCGACTCGTCAAGGCTTGATCAAGTTGTTTTACTTTACTTTGATGTTGAGCACTAATATCTTCTAACAAAATCCCTTTTTCAGATAGTGCTAAAACATTCGGGGTAGAAATCCCGAGTATTTTGAGTTGTTGGATACGTTTATATTCACATTGAATCGCAGCAGCCCCACCTTGATTGGGTACAGGGATCATGGCACCAAGGTTAAATATTTTGGCTAACCATTTTAAAGGAGTATATAACCACAACCCATGACGTTCAGACGCTTTCTTTAACCAGACTTTACCCGTGCTTAATTCGTATGCTTGGATTGAATCTTGTTGAGTGATAACAGTGGTTTCTAAGAATTTTTGAAAGTCATCCATTGGCAGCAATCTATTCCTAAGTCATCATATCCATTTCAATCAGCAGTCACTTTATCATATTGTGGTTCATTTACGGAATTGAAAATACATCTAGTGATGTGATTGATCAGAAGATAAATCATTTGATCTTATTTCAGCATAAAGCAGCCCAAAGAGGCTGCTTTATTAGCGATTGGTATTTTAAAAAATATCAGTGCAAAATTTTATCAAGAAACTGTTGAGCACGTTCACCACGTGGGGTGCCAAAAAATTCATCCTTGGAACAGTCTTCTACAATTTTCCCTTGATCCATGAAAATAATGCGATTGGCAACCTGACGAGCAAAGCCCATTTCATGGGTGACACACATCATGGTCATGCCTTCTTTTGCAAGTCCAACCATCACATCAAGCACTTCATTGATCATTTCGGGGTCAAGTGCAGATGTTGGCTCATCAAATAACATCGCAATGGGGTCCATGCATAGGGCGCGGGCAATCGCGACACGTTGTTGCTGACCGCCTGAAAGTTGGGCTGGATATTTGGCGGCTTGTTCACTTAAGCCAACTCGATCTAGATAGGCCAGTCCTTTCTTATTTGCCTCTGCTTCTGAGCGGCCAAGCACCTTGATTTGCGCAATGGTCAGATTCTCAGTAATGCTCAAGTGTGGAAACAGTTCAAAGTGCTGAAATACCATGCCTACACGACTGCGTAATTTGGTCATATCCGTTTTAGGATCATGAATGGGGATGCCATCCACAATAATTTTACCTTGCTGAAAAGGCTCAAGACCATTCACGGTTTTAATCAGTGTTGATTTTCCAGAACCAGACGGACCACACACCACAACCACTTCACCTTGACGGATTTGAGTAGAGCAATCAGTCAGTACCTGAAATTTTTCATACCACTTACTGACATTTTGGAGGTCTATCATTACTTTATTGTCGCTCATACACGTAACCTCCTTTGTAAACGTTTAACTGCGAATGTCGCAATGGCACTGACGGTAAAGTACACCAACCCTGCAAATAAAATATATTGGGTCAGCAAAGCCATTAAGTCTCCACGGACATAGTTTGTTCTGAAAAAGTCCAGCAAACCAATGGCATACACCATGGTAGAATCCTGAAATAGAATAATGGTCTGTTGAAGCAGCAACGGGGTCATTTTCCGAAAAGCTTGAGGAAGAATAATCAGCCGCATAGATTGACCATAACTCATGCCCAATGCTGCTGCTGCTGCTGCCTGACCTTTGGGAATCGACTGAATACCTGCACGTACAATTTCAGAAAAATAGGCGGCTTCAAACAGCATAAACGCCACAATACTGGAAACGAGGGCGGTATCAATGGTCAGATATTTGCCTGTGATTGCGGTATAGATAAACGGAACCGCAAAATAAAACCACATCAGTACCAACAGCAGGGGGATGGAACGGAATAGGTTCACATAGGCCTGAGCAATCAGATTTAGGATTTTAATCGAAGATAGACGCATCAGTGCGAGCAGCGTACCAATGATAATACCGCCAATGGTGGCAATGACTACCACTTTTAAGGTGATGCTGAAACCGTGCCAGAGCGCAGGTCCAGATTGCTGCAAATCATTTAGAAAAGAAGTAAGCCATTCCATACTACTTCCCTCCTGAAATTAAACCAGGAATACGCAGACGTTTTTCCAGTAGGCTCATTGCAGAAATCAGACAGACATTGATGACAATGAAAATCAGGGTGACAAAGGTATAAATTTCGATGGTGTTTTGGGTATATTCACTGATGGTTTTCATCTGCGAAATAATTTCAGCAACCCCAACTAGCGAAGCCACAGAAGTGTTTTTTACGCAGTTGGTTAGTTCTGAACTAAGCGGGGGTAAAATGGTACGGAAAGACTGTGGCAGAATCACATAGCGATACAATTGCACCGTCGAAAAACCCATGGCATAACCAGCATTGATCTGACCTTGGGGTAAGGCTTCAATGCCCGTCCGAACTTGTTCGCAGACACGTGCCGCGGTAAACAAGCCTAGTCCGATACTGGCAGAAATCAATGCTGTAGTATTGGCACCAAGATCACTCATCCACCAGTTTTTAATTGGCGCAGGCAGAAAGTTGGGAACCACATAAAACCAAATAAATAATTGAACGAGTAAAGGAACATTCCTAAACAGAGTGACATAGGCCGTACCTATGGCTCTGGCTGTTTTATTCGGGAGCGTACGCATGATGCCAAGGATGCTGCCAAGAAGCATGGCAATGGTCCATGCCACCACAGCAATAACCACTAGCCATCCCAGACCCGTTATAATCCAGTTCAGGTAAGTGGTATCTCCCACACCTGTAGACTGCCACAAAACTCCCCAGTTCCAGCTATAATTCATAATAACTCCTGAGAAGAAGCGGGAGAACATCCATTGTTCCCCGGTTCCGCAATAATATTTTAGTTATCGAAGATAAATGACTCGATCTCTTTCATAAGTTTTACTCTTCTTTTATTTCTCCCATCGGGAGAAATAAAAGGGATTTATGCAAGAAGTCTACTGATCTCGATCATGCGGATTGCTGATTAACGCTTTTAGTTGATCAGACATCTCAAAATTTAGGTTAATGTTTTTAGGTGGAATCGGTTGCTGGAACCATTTTTGATACATTTGATTGATTTCGCCTGAAGCATAAGTCGCTTTGATTGCATCATCGACCACCTGTTTAAAGCCTGTATCGCCTTTGCGCAGCATACAGCCATAAATTTCTTGGATAGGTGCAGTACCGACAATATCCCATTTACTTGGATCTTTGGCTTTGGATTTCTCACCTGCAAGTAGAATGTCATCCATCATGAACGCGACAGCACGACCATTTTGTAACATCAGGAATGACTCAGCATGGTCTTTGGCTGAAATGATTTCACCAATTCCTAATTCTTGTTGATGCTGGCGAATATAGCGCTCAGATGTGGTGCCTGCGGTCGTAACTAATTTTTTACCTTTTAAATCAGCAAAATCCTTAATTCCTGAATCCTTCGCCGTTAACAGTCTTGAGCCGACCTCAAAGAAACCGATAGAGAAATCGACTTGTTGCTGTCGCTCTTTATTATTCGTGGTAGAGCCACATTCCAGATCCACAGTACCGTTCGACACCAACGGGATACGATTTTGACTGGTGACGAGGTTATAGCGGATTTTCAGATCAGGCATGTTGAGTTTTTGCTTAACTGCCTCTACAACTTTAAGTTGTAAATCATGTGCATAACCCACAGGTTGGTTCGGGCTTGCTGCAATGTAGGAAAATGGAATGGACGAGTCTCGATAACCCAGCACGATCGTGCCAGAGCTTTTAATTTTGTTTAAAGTACCTGATGTGGATGTGTCACCTTCAGTGGCTTTATCACCAGCAGCAGGTGCTTTGTTGTCACTACAAGCACTTAAGCCGAACATTAAAGCGCTTGCGCAAAGCAGAGAGGTCATGGTGCGTTTATGTGTCATGTACAAAACTCCTTTTGTATCGTTATGGACGCATTCGTCATTGTTACTATTGAGCGGTCAGTTTTTATGAAAATTAATATCTTTTTATATGTATAAAAATACATTCATTTTCATATTAATAGACTTCAATACGGTTGCTCAAGCGATATTCTTTACGGTTTTGTTACCAGTAACTATTGATGAATTAAGCAATTTTTAAATCGGTGAATTACAGTAAAAATTGCAGGAAATAGAAAGCATAATGTGTGCCATGATTTGTGTTTTTTAAACAGGGTAAGAGATAAGATTTCAGTGCGTATCGAATGATTATGAGAATCTAGAATAGATGTGCCGCTTTCACTGAGACAGAGGAGAGGAGAATAAGCGAATCAGAAGATTTCTTTTAGACACAAAAAAAGCGGCATTAAGCCGCTTTAAAATATTGAAAAATTAGAACATTGATTCGTCAGAATTTGCTGAAACCTTATGAATCGAAAGGTCAGCACCACGATATTCATCTTCTGCTGATAAGCGGATGCCAATCGTCAGTTTTAATAAACCATAGACGATAAAACCACCAATCAATGCAACGCTAATCCCTAAACCCGTGCCGATCAATTGAGAAATAAAAGAAACACCGCCTAAACCACCAAGTGCTTGTTGACCAAATATTCCTGCTGCAACGGCACCAAAAGCACCACAGACACCATGTAAAGGCCATACCCCGAGTACATCATCGACTTTGAGTTTGTTTTGCGTGTAAGTGAAGAAATAGACAAATATTGCGCCTGCACATGCACCAATCATCAATGCCCCAATTGGATGCACAATATCAGAACCAGCACAGATTGCTACAAGACCTGCCAGCGGACCATTGTGTAAGAAACCAGGGTCATTTCTACCCATAAAGTTGGCTGCCAACGTACCACCAGCCATCGCCATAAGTGAGTTGATGGCTACCAGTCCAGAGATGGCTTCGACACGTTGCGCACTCATCACATTAAAGCCAAACCAACCAACAATCAAAATCCATGAACCTAAAGCAAGGAATGGAATTGATGACGGTGGATGAGCACTAACACGACCATCTTTTTTGTAGCGACCATTTCGAGCACCTAACAACAGCACCGCCGCTAACGCAATCCAACCGCCCATGGCATGCACAACCACTGAACCAGCAAAGTCATGGAAGGGTGCACCAAATTGGTTTTCTAACCACGTTTGCACACCATAGTTACCATTCCAGATCATACCTTCAAAGAATGGATAGATCAGGGCAACCAGCAGTAAAGTCGCTAATGCTTGCGAACGCATCTTTGCACGTTCTGCAATACCACCAGAAACAATCGCTGGAATGGCGGCTGCAAAGGTGAGTAAGAAGAAGCAACGCATCAGGTCATAGCCATGATTGGCTGATAACAGCTCACCTGTTACAAGGAAGTTTTGACCATAGGCAATCCAATAACCAACGAAGAAGTAGGCGATGGCTGAGATACAGAAGTCTGTCAGGATTTTGCTGAGTGCATTGACTTGGTTTTTGTGACGTACTGTGCCTAACTCGAGGAATGCAAATCCTGCGTGCATTGCAAGCACCAATACGGCACCAAGTAATAGAAAAAAGATGTCTACATTTTGCATAACATGCTCGATATAAGTGCTAAATCTAATTTTGATGCAAAATAAATGATCATTTTTTGCACCAAAATGGATTTATCGAATCTAAAGAACTTGAGCCATCTTAAGGAAGCTCATTTTGATGCACTGAGCTATGCAAAAAACGCACCAATTTAGAGGGTGTGTTTTATTTTTGGTGAAAAGTGGTGCGTCTATAAATATATGTCAGATAGATCGCGCTATTTTTAATGAGCCGTGCAACATTGCAACGCTTGAATGAGAATTAGAAGTACGATGTTCTAGCCTTCAAAAATCATGTTGGGTGTATGAGCAGGAAAAACAGGTTTTAATATGTGAGCAAATCATCTTTAATAAATGGCGTGTTGGGTTCATTGAAAAACACCAATGAACAGTAGAAATAAAAGCTGAGTAAAGTAATGAATAATATTGTTCTGGCCCTGTTTCCTTTAGTTGCGTTCATTGCATCAGGATATATTTTCAAAAAATACCATTTCTTGAGTAAAGAGTTTTGGGCTGGAGCGGAGAAGTTAAATTACTATATTTTATTTCCAGCTTTATTATTCAATACTTTAGCCACCACAAAAATTGATTTGCACAGCCTGAGTAGTGCTGTTATCGCGATGTTGATCGTGGTGCTGACGGTCACTGCTGTCATGTATGTATTACGAATGTTTTGGGATATTCAGCCCGCGCGTTTTGGTGTGCATGTCCAGAGTATGGTCCGTTTCAATACTTATATTGGTTTAGCGTTGGTCGCCTCTCTCTTTCAAAAAGAAGGGATGGCGATTTTGGTGATTTTACTGGCACTTTGTATTCCATTGGTCAATGTGATTTCAGTGCTAGCTTTAACCACCAAAGAGCAGATGGCGATCAAGCCTGTTTTGATTGCGTTGCTGAAAAATCCGTTGATTGTTTCTTGTATTGTGGGTGGGTTGGTCAATGTATTAAACATTCCGATTTGGGATGGTCTTTCTAATTTGATCAAGCTTTTTTCAGCGTCGAGTTTGCCACTAGGTTTGTTATGTGTTGGCGCGGCTTTACAGTTTATGCAGATGAAAAAAGATATTGTGGTGTTATTAGCTGATACTTTTGCCCGACTCTTGGCTGTACCTGCATTGGCTTTTCTCGTATGTACATGGTTGGGTTTGCCAAGTTTACAAACTCAAATTTTAGTGGTGTTCTTTGCTCTGCCAACGGCTTCTGCTGCTTATATTTTAACAAAGGTGTTGGGTGGAGATAGCCAGCTGATGGCTGCCGTAATTAGCTTTCAGACCTTATGTGCTGCCGTGACCTTGCCATTGGTGATTTGGTGGATATCTTAAGCGATGAATACCTCAGCTAGCCATTTTGGGTTCTTTTAAAAATAATATGCTGTTTCATACACAAAGGAAGGTTTACTACCTTCCTCGTTTGATTGTTGCTACACTTTTTCCTTTTCAGGTGGATGAGCATGTCCTTTGATCTCAAAGTCAGCTTACAGCAAGGAGCTGAGCCGTCTGTACAGCAGAAAAAGCTGAATCGCCTGATTGATAAAATAGAACAGCAAAAAATCAGTCTTGCCACATGGAAAAATGCCCAAGCCGAAATTCAACAGCACACACGGCAAAAACTGATGCCTGTGTATCATGAACTACATGAGGTGTTATTTCAGCAGTTAGATCAACTTTGGAATCTGTTACACAGCCATGAGTTTTCCAAAGTTGATGTGCAACAACTAGATGAGAAAATTGCCCAACTTGCGCACATGTTGAAACGCTCTCAGATGTTGACTGATGAACAGTTAAAGCTGGTGCAGCAAATCGATAGCTTTTATCAGCAACATGCACAACAATCGATTAAAAAGTCTAAGAAGGTGCAGTCAGCCAAGTTTGAACAAAATGAGAGTTTTGAGCAAAGTGCAGAATTAGAAGAAGATAATTTTGAGCAGTATGCTGCGGAACAACAACAAGCTCGTGAACAAGCCAAACAACTTAGACAACAACAGAAACGTGAACAAGCTGAGCAAATGGCAGCACAGTCGCTAAAAACAGTGTATTTAAAAATTGCTGCCATGATTCATCCTGACCGTGAACAAGATGAGACCAAGAAAGAAGAAAAAACTGAGTTGTTTCAGCAGGCAAGTCAAGCCTATGAACAGCAGGATTTGTTTTATTTGCTGAAGCTGCAGTTACAGCTTGAACAGAATAAGGGGTTAGGGGCGAAAGAATTATCTGCTGAACAATTGAAGTTTTATAGACTGGCTTTGGATACACAGAGTCAGCAGCTAGAAAGTCAAATTAGCGAGATTTTAGACTCGTTTCAGTTGGCGAAGAAAGTAAAAGTGGAACATGTACATATTGGTGATGTATATAAAGCCATAGATGCTGATTGTGCTGAGTTAAAGCAACAGTTGAAATGGGAAAAAGAGCGTTTAAAGCATATGAAGAAGGTGAGTGGGGTGGAGATGTTGTTAGGCCATGGGGTGCTTTGATGTATTGAACCCTGTTTGCCAAGGACAGGGTAACGATACTTCTAGCTATCAATTAATAAGAGTCAGCAGTTGTAGGAATTTTTTGCTCAGCTAGATCAAATTTTTTATTAGCTATTCCGAAAGGAATATGAACAGAAGCGATGCTATCTGCCGTTTTTTCTAAATGAGTAACTTGATCATCAAAGAAAATATGAGGATTTAATATTTCTAAAACTCTACGTTTTTCAATGCCACCTAAGAAAAATGCTTCGTTTATTGTATCTATTCCCCACGCTCTCAAAGAGTTTATCACTCTTTTATGGGCAGGTGCATTTCTTGCTGTAACAATTGAAAGTCTTAATCTACTTTTATAATCCGAGTTTCGAGACTGATAGTTAATTTCTTCTTTTTGTAAAGTTGAAAGTTCTTTTAATAATTTATGTAAAGGACCAATATTTGCAGGTTGATTAGCTAAATTTTCTTCATTTTCAATAAATGCTGAAAGTCCACTTTCTTTATAGACTTGTTCTGAGGAATCATCTGCTATAACACCATCAAAGTCGAAAGCAATTCGTAATTCTTCATCATGTTCAATATCAAAGATATTGCCTTTTAGAATTAAGCCAGCGGGATAACCAGCGGTAATTGCTTGGTTTACATCAGTCTCATTAGCAGACAAAAATAAACTGATATTCAGAGCATCAATATATTTATGGGGTGTTCGACCTTGTAAAAAAATTGCTCTTTTTATATTTAAGCCATAATGCTCGATAGAGTTCATAACCCGTAAACCAGTGTTTGGGTCATTTCTAGAAAGTAAAATAACCTCTACAAATGGCTTATCTTTAGGAAAAATACTATTTAAACTTAGAAGGCGCTGAATAAAAGGGAATGCAACGCCTAGGTCTAGAATCACATTTTCATTTTTATGCTGGTATTCTCGGTATACAAGTTCACCTTTCGTTCTAAATACTTCATCGGATTCTTCTAAGTTGAATAGTGCGCTTGAGGCTAATCCGATTACTAGTTTTTGGTCTAAATTATATCCGCTCATATAGTCCTGGTTAATTAATAATATTAAATTAAAGTATAAATCATTAATTTAGGTGATCTATAATTATTTAATTGGAGTAAATTTTTATTAATATTGATGTAAGGGTGAATGCTTTTAAAATTAAAATATTCCTAGAGTTAATCCTCCCAAAAAGGTAAAGCTTAATAGGAAAACAAAAGTTCTATATATTAAACTACACTGACCTAAAAACCCTTGATGGGCTTTCATGTAGTCTTTTGCTATTTTTTTATAGGCTATGCTAGTTTTATCCAAATTTGTTGTTAAGTAAAATATACTTAATATTAAGCAAAAGATAGCCACTTTTTGAATAAATAATGAATCCGCGCCAGTATTCTTTGCTAAGAATAAACTTAGAGATATAGGAATAATGGCAAAAAATCCCAATTTATTTAAATAATTATAATATTTATTAGCGATATAATCGTTATGATTGGAAATAATCATTGTTAGTTAATCCACATCCTAATTTTTATAAAATATAGAACATTTTTATGAAAAGGAAAAGCCCATTTTAGGGCTTTTCCTTTTTTATTAAAGCGCTGCAATCTGATCCATATTGTGCTTAATTTTCACTAACTGATCAGCAAACTCAGCAAGTTTAACTTTTTCACCCTCAACCACAGCCGCAGGTGCTTTAGCAACAAAGCCTTCATTTGCCAATTTTCCAGCGATTTGATCATGTTGCTTTTGAACCTTATCCAAGTCCTTCTGCAAACGACCTAACTCAGCTTTAGGATCAATCAAGCCTTTCATTGGTACAAATACCGAAGCATGGCTGACAACGCTAGAGCAAGAAAGTGGTGGTTCTTGATCTTTGGTTAAGAATTCAATGCTTTCAACTTTTGCGAGTGCTTTGAATAGCGCTTCAATACGAATGATTTGTTCACGCTCAACATCAGAAGTGTTTTGCAACAACACTGGCAGTAAACGTGCATTACCTAAGCCCATTTCACCACGAATATTACGTACCGCACCAATCAAACCTTGTAGCCAATGCATATCAGCTTCAGCCTGTTCGTTTACACGCTCAGGGTTCGCAACAGGGTATTGCGCAAGCATAATACTTTCGCCTGAAATACCGAGTTTCGGTGCAAGTGTTTGCCAGATTTCTTCAGTCAAATACGGCATCAACGGATGTGCAAGACGTAAAGAGGCTTCCATGACTGCAAGTAATACACGACGCACTTCCGCTTTACGCTCAATAGAGACATTCTCATCGTTCAGAACAGGTTTGGTTAACTCAACGTACCAGTCACAATACTCATTCCAAATGAACTCGTAAATTGCTTGCGCAGCCAAATCTAAACGGTAAGTCGCAAAAGCTTGTTGTACCGCAGCTTCTGCTTTTTGCAGACGGCTTACGATCCACTGTTCAGGCAGTTCCCAAAGATCTTGACGAATTTCAGAACTAATTTCTTGGTTTTCACAGTTCATCATCACGAAACGGGTTGCGTTCCAGATCTTGTTGGCAAAGTTACGATATCCTTCAACACGCTTCATATCGAACTTAATGTCACGACCTGTATTAGCAAGCGCACAGAATGTGAAACGAACTGCATCCGTACCGTAAGCTTGAATACCCTCTGGGAATTCTTTACGCGTTGATTTTTCAATCTTCGCTGCTTGTTTCGGATTCATTAAACCCGTGGTACGTTTTTGTACGAGGTCTTCAAGGTCGACACCGTCGATCAAATCGAGAGGGTCTAGTACGTTACCCTTAGACTTCGACATTTTCTGACCTTCGCCATCACGGACTAAGCCATGAACGTAAACCGTTTTAAACGGTACTTGTGGCGTACCATCTTCATTCTTCATGAAATGCATCGTAAACATAATCATACGAGCAACCCAGAAGAAGATGATGTCAAAACCAGTGACTAATACATCTGTTGGGTGGAAAGTCTTGAGGAAATAGTTTTCCGCATCTTTCTTGGCATCGCCCGTCCAACCTAAAGTTGAGAACGTCCAAAGCGCTGATGAGAACCATGTATCGAGTACGTCTTCATCTTGGTTTAATACAACATCAGCAGGGATGTTGTTTTTCGCACGCACTTCAGCTTCGTCACGACCAACATAAATATTGCCTTCAGCATCGTACCAAGCTGGGATACGATGACCCCACCAAAGCTGACGAGAGATACACCAGTCTTGGATATTGTTCATCCACGCCATGTACATGTTGCTGTACTGTTCAGGTACAAATTTAATGTCACCATCTTTCACTGCTTTAATCGCAGGTTCAGCCAATGGCGCAATTTTTACATACCATTGATCCGTTAATAAGGGCTCAACGATCACACCTGAACGGTCACCGCGAGGTGGTTTCAACGTATAAGGTTGAATTTGGTCTAACCAACCTTCAGCTTCTGCTTGTTCAACCAGTTTTTTACGTGCTACGAAACGCTCTAAACCAATATAGTCCGCAGGAGCAGGGATGGTTTTAGAAATTTGTTCGCCTGCTTTTGCGATGTATTCAAATTCAGCCAACACTTCTGCATTTTTATTGAAGATATTGATGATTGGTAGTTCACAACGCTTACCGACTTCATAGTCATTGAAGTCATGTGCAGGGGTGATTTTTACACAGCCTGTACCGAATTCTTTATCAACATATTCATCTTTAACGATTGGAACGGCACGACCTGTAATCGGTAGGATAATGTTTTGACCCACAAGGTGCGAGTAGCGTTCATCATCAAGCGCCACGGCAACCGCAGTATCACCCAATAATGTTTCAGGACGCGTGGTTGCAACCACGATGTGGTCTTTACCATCATGCGTACGCAGTGATTTGTCTTCAAAGAAATATTTGAAATGCCACAGTGAACCTGCTTCTTCTTTATCAGACTCAACTTCTAGGTCAGAAAGGGCAGTTTGTAACTTAGGATCCCAGTTAACGAGACGTTTACCACGATAAATCAAACCATCTTCATGTAGTTTTACAAACACTTCTTTTACTGCATTGGACAAACCTTCATCCATGGTGAAGCGTTCACGTGACCAATCTACCGAAGAACCTAGACGACGGATTTGACGTGTAATTGTACCGCCTGATTGTTCTTTCCATTCCCAAACTTTTTCGATGAATTTTTCACGACCTAAGTCATGACGGCTAACACCCTGAGCACCCAATTGACGTTCAACCACCATTTGCGTTGCGATACCTGCATGGTCTGTACCTGGTTGCCACAAGGTGTTTTTACCCGACATACGGTTATAACGGGTCAGTGCATCCATGATGGCATTGTTAAAACCATGCCCCATATGCAAGCTACCAGTGACGTTCGGCGGTGGAATCATGATACAGAATGATTCACCTTGACCTGACGGTTTGAAATAACCTTTTTGTTCCCAAGTTTGGTACCATTTTTTCTCGATCTCAGTTGGATCGTAAGTGGTTGCGATATTTTGAGCAGATTGAGCGTCAGTCATAGTACAGAAGATCAAAATAGAATAAAAAATTGTGTCTATTGTAGCAAAAATCTGTCGAATCTGTTGTCATTTCACTGACGCCTAAGCTTATCTCATTAAATAACTTCACAAAGTGGCAACAAGCCGACGAAATGCGTTGGTTTTTTACGAATAAAACGTTAAGTTTATGTATATTGGATCACATAATTAAATAATGATGATGCATAAAACAACAAAATAACAATGCTAAAAACTTAAATAAAGGGATGGTTCATATGAGTTATTCAATTCTTTTGAAAATTAACGACGTTACCCATGGGCAGTTTGAGTCGATCCGTCAACAATTAAATACGGGCAGTAATGAAAGCCAATCCCGTGTTTTGGGGGAGGTGCTTTCCGAGATCGCATGTGACATCGTAGAGCAAGTATTCTCGGTTTTACTGATCCAAAATCGTAAACCATCCCATTTGACCCAACAAAATTCAGCAGAATCAGAAAAAGTCATTCAGCAAATCACGGGTGCTGTACGTAAATATATGCCATGGTCGATTGCTTTATTTAGCAATGATCGTTTATGTCCTTTTGCCAATTATTTTTCAGATATGATCAAATATCATGATGAACAGGTCTATGTTTCTTATCCGATAGACCCGCAATTGGTACAGCAGGTACATACCTTAGTAGAACAATTAAAACAAAATGAAATCAAGGATATGATGGATGTTTTTCAAACATTGATTCAGATCGTCGATTTGGGTGTGACCAATTTGGTTCGTGAACCGAAGAAATGTCTGAATTTTAATCGTGTAGTGGATAAAACCTTAAGCGGCGTCATCAATATGACCGCACAATTGAGTTATAAGCGTTTAGAGAAAATGGGAACGCAGGTCGACACTGGCGCGGCAACAGCATGTGTGAACCATTTTTTGGCACTTATGCATACAGAACCGAATTAGGTTGTGCTAAAGTCGGTAATGAAGAGCCAAAACGATAGAAAAGATCATTTAATTTGATAAAAGGCTTGTTTTGACAAGTCTTTTTTTTATGGAACTCAAAAAATTAAGGTTGTGAGGATGAAGACCGCCGTTTTTTTAAATATTCATGCGGATACATACGCCAGATTTGCCCATATTCGGACACAATTATTGCAAGCGAGCAAAGAAAGTCAGGCAAATGCATTAGGGAGTGTTTTGTCTGAAATGGCTTGTGAAGTGGTTGAACAAGTCTTCATGGTGCTATTAAACGAAAACCAACAGCACTCAAAAACAGGTGAATCTGAAAAAGTCATTCAGCAAATATTAGAAGCGATTCGAAAATATATGCCTTGGTCGATTTCTTTTTTTAGCAATGAACGTTTAGTCCCTTTGGTAGAGTATTTATCGAAAACACTTTTAATCGAAGATGACAAGATTTACATGACTTATCCTGTAGAGCAACAGCTTGCTCAGCAGGTGATCGCCTCGGGACAGAAACTCGCTGAAGGCGATAGTCGTGAAATTGCAAATGCTCTGAAACGATTGACAGAAGTGATTGATGTAGGCGTTACGCACTTAATTCGTGAGCCTAAAAAATGCTTAAAGTTCAATTTTGTGGTCGATAAAACCTTAAATGGCGTGATCAATATGACCACGCATCTCGGTTATAAACGTTTAGAAAAGTTAGCCACTCAACTCGATCAGCAAGTGGCGGTAACCTATGTTGATTATTTCCTAAAATTTATGCGTCACCCAGCGGACGGAGGGTAGAAATATGGCAAAGCTTAAAACGCTTGAAAATAAAGTGGTATGGATTACCGGAGCATCTTCTGGTTTAGGCAAAGCCTTGGCACGTGAATGTGCTTTGCAAGGTGCGCAAGTAGTGTTGACATCACGTCGTTATGACGAGTTAGAAGCTGTTCGCATTGGTTTATTAAAGCCTGAGCAACATATTTCGATTGCCGCTGATATTACCGATGAAGCACAAGTTCGTCATGCTTATGAGCAAGTCTTGGCATGTAAAGGGCGTATTGACTGGCTCATCAATAATGCAGGACTGAGCCAGCGTGCTTTGATCCAAGACACCACCATGCAAGCTGAACGCACCATCATGGAAGTGGATTACTTTTCACAAGTATTTTTGACCAAAACGATATTGCCGACTTTTCTAAAGCAAAAATCAGGTCGTGTCGTCTTTGTTTCGAGTGTCGCTGGTTTGTTGGGTACGCAATACCGTGCGAGTTACTCTGCTGCCAAAGCCGCTATTCACATGTGGGCAAATAGCTTACGTGCTGAAGTGGCTAAAGATGGAGTTGACGTATCGGTGGTTTTCCCAGGTTTTGTCAAAACCAATGTTTCCTTCAATGCCTTAAATGGTCAAGGGAAGCCCCAAGGTCATCAGGATGAAGCGATTGAAAATGGCTTAGATGCTGATATTTTTGCGGAACGTGTGGTTGCATCACTGATGGCAGGTGAAGAATATATTGTTGTAGGTGGCAAAAAAGAGCAATTGGGTGTGTTGGTATCGCGCTTGTCACCAAGTTTGTTGTACAAAATGATTCGTAAAAGCAAAGTGAAATAAGTGTGAGTAGTCGTAAAAAAGCAGTCTTTAATTGGAGTGGCGGAAAAGATTCAGCTTTAGCCCTTTATACTGTATTGCAGCAAAATGAGTTCGAAGTTGTTGCGTTATTAACAACGGTCAATGAAGAAACTGAATTGTCTTCGATGCATGCCATTCCACATGCACTGCTTGAAAAGCAAGCTGAAAGTATTGGGATTCCGTTGTACCCAGTGCTATTGCCCAAAGATATAAATATCTATGAACAGCGGATGCAGGATGCTGCCAATCATTTTAAAGCACAGGGCGTTCAACATTTTATCTTTGGGGATATTTACCTCAGTGATGTACGCAAATATCGAGAAGATCGTTTACATCCTTTAGGGATCGAAGTGGTTGAACCGATATGGAATCTCAACTCAACTGAAGTGATGCAGGATTTTCTAGCCTCTGGGATTCGCACCAAAATTATTGTGACCGATGCGACCAAGCTAGATGACAGTTTTATTGGGCAAGATATTGATGCAGCCTTAATTGAGCGAATGCCCGCAGAGGTTGATGTATGTGGTGAAAATGGTGAATACCACACTTTCGCTTATGCAGGGGCGATATTCAAGCATCCTGTAGATTTTGAAATTATTGAAACTCGCAAGATGTCTTATGAGTTTAAATTAGAGGATGGTGAGGAAAAAATCTATCACTATTGGCAAGCGATTTTTGCAGCGTAAGGTGGATGTCCTGTCCAATTGAAATTGAACAGGACATTTTTTTAATGCGGCTTGATAATGACTGTGCCATAGGCAAACACTTCAACCATTCCACCTTGCATTCCCATTTCAGTGGTGCTGAGGCGCACGCCTAAAATCTGATTGCCTCCCATGGATCTGGCTTGTTGTTTTAAACGGACAATCGCTTCGCGGCGAGCGCGTTCGACGACACTTTCATAACTGATTAAGCGGCCACCTAAGATATTTTTAATCGATGCAAGTATGAATTTGAAATAATCATGTGAAATGACCACATTGCTGCTAATTAAATGCCCAGCATGCTCGCTGCTTGCAAATCGACGGCTATCCAATTGAATATCGGCCAACAAGCGCTCTTTTTCATCGAGCTCTCTCAAATGTTTTTGTTCGTTATAACGACCAAAGCCCCAACCTACAGAAAAGAGAATCAGGAAAATGACAATTTGAAAAATTAAGCCATCCATTGCATTTTCCTATGAACTAAATGGATCTGGGAGTTTTGGAACAATTGGTTGTACCACCACAGCAGTGCCATAGACGAAAAGCTCCGAAGCACCCTGCGCAATGTTAGAGGTAGAAAAACGAATCCCAACGACAGCATTGGCACCTAAGCCTTTTGCTTTCTCAACCATACGTTGCATCGCTTCTTGGCGAGACTCTTCTAACAATTCTGTATAGGCCGTTAATTCTCCCCCGACAATATTTTTTAGACCTGCGAGAAAGTCTCGTCCGACATGTTTACTGCGAACTGTACTGCCATAAACGACATCAATTTGACGTAAAATCTCATGACCGGGTACTGATTCTAAATTACTTAATAACATCGTATTTTTTATACCATTAGACATTCCCCTTGAAGATAAGAAATATTGAGCATGCTTGCAATAAAAAAGCCCACCGAAGTGAGCTTTTCTTTAAAATAAGAAAGATTATGGTGTGTAATGCTTTTCAGAACTCGAAAGTTGCGGTGCCACTGTTTCATTCGTGCTGGCTTTTAACCCGCCACCCAGTGTTTTATACAGCTCAACCTGATTGTTTTGTTCAGCTTGTTGTAACAACAATAAACCTTGTTCTGCTGAGTACGCAGAGCGCTGAGCATCCAATACAGTTAAGTAGCTATCAATACCTGCACGGAAACGGGCATTAGATAGTTTATAGGTGGTATTGGTTGCTTCAACTAAACGACGTTGTGCCGTTAAGCGTTCACCAATATTGGCGCGTGTTGCCAGTGCATCATTCACTTCACGGAACGCAGACTGTACAGACTTTTCATAGTTAGACAGCGCAATTTTCTGATCAGTTTCAGAGATTTTGATATTGGCTTTACGAGTGCCCCAGTCAAAAATTGGTAAATCTAGACTTGGTCCGATTGACCATGATGCATTGCCTGATTTGAAAAGATCACTCAAATCAGTTGATGCATAGCCAGCGGTACCTGTCAGACTAATGGTCGGGAATAATCTCGCTTTTGCAGCACCGATATTTGCACCTGCAGCACTTAAATTATATTCCGCAGCTTTAACATCTGGACGGTTATTGAGTAAATCACTCGGTAAACCAGCAGAAGATACATTTTGCTGCGTAACACGTTGCACAGGTTGCTTAGGCAATAGGTTTTGCGGTACAGGCTGACCGACCAACAGGTTCAACAAGTTGCTTGCTTGAGCAATTTGAGTTTTATAATTTGCAACATCATTACGCGCAGTTTCAACTGAAATCTGAGCCTGACGCAAAGGTACTTCACTGTCGATACCGACATCAAAACGCTTTTTGTTCAGGTTATAAGAGTCGAGCTGCGCTTTAAAGGTCTGTTCTGCAAGTTTCAAATTTGCAGTCGCAAATGAATAACTCAGCCATGCTTGTGTCACTTCACTAATCAAACTGATTTGTGTTGAGTCACGCGCACTTTGGGTCGAAAGATAACTGTCGAGCGCAGCATCTTTTAAACTACGGACGCGGCCCCAGAAATCTAACTCATAAGCGGTCACACCCAAACCAACTTGATAAGTTGAATATGGGTTATTTGGATCACGGGTAGGGGTAACTTGACGAATCGCACTACCACTCGCCCCAATCGTTGGGAGTTGGTTGTTTTGTGTAATTCGATACTGTTGTTGTGCACGTTCAATATTTAAAGTTGCTGTGCGCAAGTCACGGTTGTTACTCAAAGCTAAATCAATCACTTCAAGCAGGCGAGGGTCAGCAAAGAACTGCTTATAACCCTGTTCAGCAATAGAAGTACCAGAAGCGCTGTTATATGCATAGCTTTCTGGAATATCGGTTTTCACGACCGGTTCTGGGCCGCGCATGCTTTGACATGCAGTCAAAGCAAGCGCAAGTGCAGATACCGCAATGCTACGACCTGAAATAGACCATACTGTTTGCATCACGATTTATGCTCCTGAATGTTTGTAGTTTTTGGTTGGTACTTAAAGATACTACGAATCCACACGAAGAACACTGGGATAAAGAAGATACCTAAAAGTGTTGAGGAAATTACGCCACCCAAGACACCGTAACCCACTGAGTGCTGACTACCAGCACCAGCGCCAGAAGAAAGCGCGAGTGGAAGAACACCGAAACCGAAGGCAAGGGTGGTCATAATGATTGGACGTAAACGCATTTTTGCTGCATGTAATGTTGCCTCAAGCAGCTCCTCACCTTGTTCTTGTAGATCTTTTGCGAATTCTACGATCAAGATCGCATTCTTTGCAGAAAGACCAATCACGGCAATAATCGCGACTTGGAAGTAGATGTTATTCGAAAGATTTGGATCATCTTTCAGTACCATACCAAAGTAAGTTAACAAAATTGCACCGATGATGCCGAGTGGTACAACCAGTAATACTGAGAATGGAATAGACCAACTCTCATACAATGCGGCTAAGCAAAGGAAAACGATGAGTAATGAAAGCGCGTATAAGAATGGCGCTTGAGCACCTGATTCACGCTCTTCAAGTGATAAACCTGTCCATTCGTAGTCGAAACCTGTTAAGCCCATCGATGGCAGCTTGGCAATAATTTCTTCTACGGCTTTCATGGAATCACCAGAACTTGTACCTGGCGCAGGTGTTCCTTGAATATTCACTGATGACACACCGTTATAACGCTCAAGACGCGGTGAACCATAAGTCCATTTGCCTGTCGCAAACGCTGAGAATGGAACCATTTCACCTAAGCTGTTACGAACATACCATTTGTTCAGGTCGTCAGGCATCATGCGGCTGTCTGCCTCGCCTTGGACGTAAACCTTTTTCACACGACCACGGTCAATGAAGTCATTGATATAAGAACCACCCCAAGCCATGCTCATAGTACTGTTGATGTCTGCAATGCTGACACCCATCGCACCGGCTTGTGCCTGATCGATCATGATTTGATATTGAGGTGTATCTTCTTGACCATTTGGACGTACGCCAACCAGTCGTTTGTCTTGCGACGCTAAGCCTAAAACTGCATTACGTGCCGCAATCAGTTTGTCATGACCTTGACCCGCAGAGTCTTTCAGTTGCAAGTTAAAGCCAGCAGTAACACCCAATTCAGGCATAGCAGGGAGCTGTAATGGCATGATGTATGACGCATCTTTGACGATCATATTGAGTGCCATACCACGCTGAATAAGTGCACCAATCTGCGTCTCTGGTGTCGAACGACTAGCCCAATCTTTTAACTTAATAAAGCCAATACCCGCATTTTGTCCCACGCCTGTAAACGAGAAACCAGAAACGGTAAAGATAGATTCGACAGACTCTTTTTCATTCATAAAGAAGTCGGTCATGGTATCAATGACTTTATCGGTACGATCAAGTGTTGCATTCGGCGGTAATTGAACCAACGTCATGACCACACCCTGATCTTCTTCTGGTAAGAATGAAGACGGAAGTTTTTGGAACATGAACACCAATAAACCAATCACGGCTACATACAGAATGCCAGAGAAAAACTTAGCAGTCAGCATACGACTCACGCCGTTTTGATAGCTATGTGAAACGCGTTCAAAGCTACGGTTGAACCATCTAAAGAAGCGAGCAAAGATATTATTGCTTGGTGCTTTATTTGGATCATGCTGTTTCAATAGTGTGGCGCACAGGGCAGGAGTGAAGGTTAATGCAACAATCAAAGATAAAACCATCGCAGTAACGAGGGTAATCGAGAACTGTCGATAAATCACCCCAGTGGTTCCGCTAAAGAATGCCATTGGTACGAATACCGCACTCAGTACGCTGGTAATACCGACAAGCGCACCAGAGATTTGTTTCATTGACTTTTCAGTCGCCGCAACAGGATCAGAGTGTTCCTCAGTCATCACACGTTCGACGTTTTCAACCACGACAATGGCATCATCGACCAGTAGACCGATCGCCAGTACCATCGCAAACATGGTCAATGTGTTGATCGAGAAACCAAAAATATTGATGACAGCAAATGTACCCAATACCACGACAGGGATTGCCAATGTTGGGATAATGGTGGCACGCCAGTTCTGTAAGAACAGGAACATGACGATAAATACCAAGATCACCGCTTCAATTAAAGTATGAACAACACTCTCAATCGATAGCTTAATAAATGGTGTAGTGTCATACGCCAGTTTATCTTCAAGACCCGCAGGGTAGTTTTTGCGTAATTCAGATAAACGTTCTTCAACGGCTTCTGCGGTATCCAGTGCATTGGAACCTGTTGCCATTTTAATGGCCAGACCACCTGCAGGCTTCCCGTTAAACATTGAGTTAAACGCATAGCTATCAGAGCCTAATTCTACACGAGCAACATCTTTTAAGCGGACTTCAGCACCAGCAGCAGTGTTTTTTAAGAAAATATTCTTAAACTGCTCAGGGGTTTGCAATAAACTTTGCGCATTTACAGTGGCATTGATCACTTGATCTTTAACTGCAGGTGCACCACCCAACTGACCCACTGCAACTTGTGAGTTTTGCGCTTGTAGCGCTCTAGCAACATCACTTGGGGTTAACTGGTAGTTTGTTAGTTTTGCAGGATCAAGCCAAATGCGCATTGCATAAGAGCCACCAAAGACTTGTACTTCACCTACACCGGCAACACGACTAATCGGTTCTTTAATCGATGAGTTTACATAGTCCTTAATATCGGAGTCTGACAAACTATTATCTGGTGAATAAAATGCAATTACTTGCAAGAAGCTTGCACCAGATTTTGTGACAGTTACACCTTGACGTTGTACGTCTTCAGGTAGAAGTGCCGTTGCTGATTGTAGTTTGTTTTGAACTTGGACTTGAGCAATATCAGGATCAATACCTTGTTCAAAGTTGATTTCAATCGATGCTTGACCATTACCAGAACTGTTAGACGAAATATAACGTAAGCCATCTAAACCATTCATCTGTTGTTCGATGATCTGGGTGACCGTATTTTCAACAGTTTCTGCTGAAGCACCAGGATAGGTTGCAGAAATGGTAACGGTTGGTGGAGCAATCGTAGGATATTGGGCAATAGGCATCTTTGACAAGGTTAAAATACCTGCCAACATGATAACTAGTGCGATCACCCATGCAAAAATGGGGCGATGGATAAAAAATTGAGCCATTCAATCTGCCCCTTATGCTTTCACAGTTGCTTTTTGTTCTGCTTGAGCTGGTTTGGTTGCATTTTGTGGATTTGCTGGTTGAGCTTGATAAGGTTTTGCTGAAACTTCCTGACCATCTTTCACTTTAGCAACACCATCAACAATCACTTTGTCTCCAGCTTTAAGCCCATTGGTGATGACCCAGTTTTGACCTTGTACATTTGCAGTCTCGACTGGACGTGTTTCAACCGCACCTTTGGCATTGACCAACATCACTGTCGCCTGACCTGTTGGTAAGCGTGTCACTGCAGCTTGTGGAATCAAATAAGCATTTGGAACCACACCCTGAACAATTTGCGCTGTTGTATACATGCCTGGAAGTAACAAATGGTTTGGGTTCGAGAACACCGCACGTAAGGTTACTGTTCCAGTATCTTGGTTAACAGATGCATCAGAGAAAGTGAGTTGCCCTTCGATTGGATAGGTTGAACCATCTTCAAGTTTCAACTTTACTTTGGTGTTGTTGCTGTTGCTTAAGCTGCCTTTGCTGAGTTGTTGGCGTAAACGCAATAACTCTGCACTAGACTGGTTAATATCAACATAAATCGGATTAAGTTGTTGAATCGTCACCAATGGCGCAGTTTGGTTCGCTGTAACTAACGCACCCGCTGTTACAGATGAGCGACTTGACTGACCTGAAATAGGTGAACGAATGGTTGAATAACCAAAATCAACTTCAGCATTATTAACTTGAGCCTTAGCTGCTGAAACTTGCGCTTCAGCGACATTCACTTGGCCAAGTAAGTCATCATACTCTTGCTTTGATACAGCGTTGCTAGAAACAAGCTGTTGATAACGGTTTAGCTTGGTCCGAAGAGACGCTAAATTTGCTTGTTGTTGCAAGAGCGAAGCTTTGGCCGTGTCTAATGACGCACGGTTAGCACGAGAATCAAGCTCATATAGTGCTTGACCTTCAGAGACATAACTGCCTTCAGTAAACAGACGTTTTAAAATAACACCACTGGTTTGTGGGCGAACTTCTGAAATTTGATAAGCAGATGTTCGGCCTGAAAGTTCAACGTTTTGTTCAATACTCTGTGGTTGTGCAACAATCACACCGACTTCAGTAGGTGGCATTTTTTGTGCAGCAGCAGCTTGCTGTGCATCTTCTGGATCTTTGCTACAACCAACAAGTGCAATGCTTGTTGCTAATGCGCAAGCAGTGAGGGCGGGTGCCCAAAGCTTAGCCGACATCATTGTTCCACCTCAATTTAGATTTTGGATCTAAAAAAATTGTTGTTGAAATTGCTTTGATACAGCCATAACCAAAGCAACGAAGTCCAAATTAACCCTATTCCCCAACCAGCGAGCACATCTGTCGGGTAGTGAACCCCTGCATAAATTCGCGATAACCCCATCATAATAAACCACAAAGTAGATACTAAAATGACAGGAGTACGGTATCTGTGCTGTTGCAGCAGCAACATGACTAAACTCGCAAGGGTTGCAGCATAAAGACTATGGCCACTTGGGAATGATGCGCCATAAGGTTGGACCAAGTGGTAAATCTCTAAAGGTCTTGCTCGATCAACGCTCCATTTCAGAAGCCAACCAATCGTAATACTTCCACTTATACTCAATGTGATAAAAATTAAACTTTTATAGTTTTGAATCCAAGTTTGATATACACACAAAAAAGCAGTGAAAAAGAATAAAAATGGCATTCCGCCGAGTAGCGAAAGCACAATAGCAGCATGGTTCAATGGAGTTGAACGATGCTCAAATAATGCTTGAATACTCAATGGATCTAAAGTTGATGTGGTTGGATAAAACAATCCAACCCCACTTAAAACTAAAAAAAAGCAACCAATACAAAGTAATAGGTACGGCATGCGGAACTCGTTATTGGCATAACCATTTTCAGGGCTATAGAAAGTTTAGTGTACTCTTGAGTACACTTTAGGTCAAGTCTTGAAATTTTATGATAATTTATTTCAATGTTTTTTTAAGGTTTAGTAAAAAAATATAACAAAATTTGATGAGCGTCTCACTTTTTATCTGTTGTACTTTTTTCTTCCACGGCAACAGGTTGCTTAGGTGGCCAGAAAAAATCACTTGTCCGAGTGAGGAAATGCGTCATGACCAAATTCGCCAAAGGTTTCCATTGTGCAAAACGAACACGACGGGCACGTAAAGCCACGATAATGGTCAGGGTAAAGCTCACAAATAAGTTGGTTAAACCAATCAGCAGAACACCCAAGAATGACACAACGATTAAACCAATATCAGGTGATCCAATGGTCATCAAACCTTGAATGAAATTGGCCGAAGCAAAGGCGATGTGACGGATATCTAAAGGAAGACCTAAAATAAAGCCAATCGTTCCCATGCTGCCTAACATGATCCCAAATAGGAAATTACCAGCCAAAGCTCCTAAGTTGGTTTCAATATAATTGGCAAATTTGTCGAGTCGTTGTTGTCCCATCCAGCGTTTCAAACGGCGGTGTTGTTTTAGTCGAGGACCGACGTTGCGGTAAACAGCTAAATTATCGAAATAACCCGCAATCAAACCTGAAAAGAATAAACACACGCCCGCGATTGCTGCATGAGGAACTGCAAGCGAGGTAAAAGGATTTAAGCTATGTAGTAGCGCTGCAGATTTGGCGTGATTGAGTAAAGGTTCATCCAAGTAAAACTGCCATGAAAAAGTGATCAGCGCTGCAATAGGGATCGCAATCGAGATATTGCCGAGGATCGCAATAAATTGAGTACGGATAATATTAATAATCAGCGCTGCTAACTCAGCTATTTGTGCGGTTTTACTACCTTTTTGCTGTTGAACGGTCGAGGCCAGTGCAGCGGCGGTCATTGCCGGTTGTTTGGTTGCAACAGTGAAATGCAACACATGGATCAGCATAAAACCCAAAGAATAATTCATGCTATACAAAAATGCATGTGCAAAAGGTGCGAGTACCAACCGAGCGGTTAATATCTTCAAGGTTGCCATCATGGCAATAATTGCACCTGCACCAGCCGCTGCTTTGTACATGCCAAAGAAACCTGCTTTGTCTGTACTTACATAATGCTCGCCTGTTTTACTGGCATTTTCAGTCACTTGCAGCGCGATTAGTTCACTGGTAGAAGAAAGTAAGTGTCGGACACTTTTTTCATCATAATGGGCTTTGGTTAAATCGATTAGAAGTTCGCCCAGTGATTTATATCGAACCTCATCTTTACTGGCCAACAAGCTCAGTAACAGTTCGATGCGATCTATGGCTTGTTCTAATAACGAAAGCAAATAAGTCAAACTAATGCTGACACCAATTCGCCTAGTGGCGCGGCGAATCTTGAGTACAACATCACGACATTGATCTAGCATTACAAAGGCTTGCGAAGCATCTGGCGGTGGAAGCACCACAACTGCATCTTGGTCGTCGATTTGCTTTTTATACTTCTCAATAAAATCAACAATATCTCGGTTTTGCGCTAAAAACGGAGATTCATATTCGGTAATATCAGGCTGAGCATTAATAAATTCAGGGTATAAACCGATACCACTAATCCGATAGGACAAAACCGTAATGGCTTTAATCAGCTCACTTTTAGAAATTTGCTTTTCGAGTGTATTACTTTGACCTTCACCAATTAAATTAAACAGCGTAACCCAATCTTGGTTTTCAATCAGCTCTAACCACTCATGATCATTTTCTTGATGAAAAACTTTTCCAATCAGTGTTCTGAGTTGATTGCCTTCTTCTACTAGAGGGAGGAAATGCGCGCCTAGACGTTGACTTAACTGATTCCAGAAACCATCTAAAGATAAAATCCCGCTGTCAGCATATAAGCTAATTTGTTTGTATTGACTCATCAATCTGACGATGAAGTCTTGTAATAAAGTGGCGGAAGTGGGCGTCAATAATAATATTCTGACGAAAGCTTGAAGAAGCTGTTTAACCTCTTCAGCGTCATTGGGATTTTTGGGACGTAAACGATTGACCAATTCAATAATCAGGTTTTCGTCAAGAACAGCTTGTGGTTGATCAAGCTGTTCCTGCATTTTTAAAAATAAATCAGATAAATTTAAATGCATGGACACTCAGAAAGTTATTGTAGTCGATGTAATGCCATTAAAGTCAAATTGATCAATGCTTGGCGATATTCATTATCTGGTAGAGCTTTTAAAGCCTCTAAAGCGGCGTCCGTTTCCTGTTGGGCACGTTTTTGACAATAGTCTAAACCGCCCGAGTTGTGCACTATTTCAATGACTTTATCCAAATGTTCAACACCACCAGTAGCGATGCTACGACGAATAATCGCATGATCTTCACCAGTAGAGTGAGCCAATGCAGAAATTAACGGTAAAGTAGGTTTACCTTCCATCAAATCATCGCCAATATTTTTACCTAATGTTTCTGCATCAGAGGTGTAGTCTAAAATATCATCAATAATTTGGAATGCATTGCCAAAATGACCTGCAAATCGACGTAAAGGCTCACGATATTCCTCTGTACCCGCCAAAATCGCAGCACCTTCGGTTGCGAGCTCAAATAAACGAGATGTTTTTCCGTGAATAATTCTTAAATAGGTTTCTTCAGTGGTGTCTGGTTGATGTTGTGATTGAAGTTGTAACACTTCACCTTCAGCAATTTCACAAGTACCTGTCGAAAAATCTTTTAACAAGGTCATGTTATTTAAATCGACCAAAAGATCGAATGCACGTGAAATCAAGAAATCGCCGACTAAAACAGCAGTCTGATTGTTCCATGTCGCATTGGCCGTTGGTCGTCCACGACGCAAGTTAGACTCATCGACAACATCATCATGAACCAAGGTTGCCGTGTGTAGCATTTCAATCACAGCCGCCAAATGTTGGGCTTGCTGCATGTTGGCTAAACCACAGGCACGAGCAGCGAGTAGGCACATAATTGGGCGCATACGTTTACCGCCAGCTTCAACCACATGTTTACTAACCGACATAACCAAGCCAACTTTAGAGCTGATCCCTTCATTGATGAGTTGATCCATCGCAGCAAAATCTGTCGCAACAGGGGAGAGAATGTCTTGCTTGAAATCGACGACCATATGAAGAAGAGCCTCGTATAGATGGGTGAATGGTGTAAGTGTACCAAGTAATCTGTTGCTAAACAGTGATAGCAACTGGGTAATTTGTCATTTAAAACATGACGATGTATTTTCTGATCTTAATTTAGCCACAAACAGCGCGCTTCTCAGATAATGCAGAGACGGCACTGAGTGAGACCTTCTATAAACACAGTTCATTTTGGTCATATTTACTTTTTGAAAATGTATTGCAAATCACAGAAAGAATCAATCAAAACAATGTGTCATCAATCTATTTGATTTTATTATAAAAAATAAATAATGCGTGTATATGTGTGCATTTATGCAAAATCACTTGTTGTTTGATCAAATTTCACTTAAAATTTGTCCCCTTATATACCCCAGTGGCGTTCGTTTTAAGCTCGATATCTTCCTTTATCGGCACGACGACACGGGCATGTTGGAGTACATTATGTACGCAGTAATCCAAAGCGGTGGTAAACAGCACCGTGTGGTTGAGGGTGAAACCCTTAAAGTTGAATTATTGAAAGCTGAAACTGGTGCAACGATTACGTTTGATGACGTACTTATGCTTGTAAACGGCGATAGCATTCAAATCGGTGCTCCAGTTGTTGCTGGCGCGAAAGTAACCGCAGAAATCGTTGGTCATGGTCGTCACGACAAAATCCGCATCATCAAAATGCGTCGTCGTAAACATTACCGTAAACAACAAGGTCACCGTCAATGGTTTACCGAGTTGAAAATTACGAGTATCGCAGGCTAACACGAGGAGTAAATAGACATGGCAACTAAAAAAGCCGGTGGATCGACGAAGAACGGTCGTGATTCGAATCCTAAGATGTTAGGTGTTAAAATGTACGGTGGTCAAACTGTGACTGCTGGTAACATCATCGTTCGTCAACGTGGTACTGAATTCCACGCTGGTGCAAATGTTGGTATGGGTCGTGACCATACTTTATTTGCAACTGCTGATGGCGTGATCAAATTTGAAGTGAAGGGTCAATTTGGCCGTCGCTATGTAACTGTTGAAGTGTAAGCTTTAATCGTTCAGAAGAACCCGCATTTGCGGGTTTTTTTTATGACTGCTTTTTGGACTTATGTGTTTTCGTTTGAATATTTCCCAAACTTTCCTGTTTTTAAGTCTTCGTAAGCTTGTAAAATTTCATCATAGTTATTCATCACAAAAAAACCATGCCCATTTAGCGGTTCATGTAGAGGCTGGGCTGATAAGAATAAAAAATCGCAATTTTCTAAAGCGGTGATTTCAACATCTGTGTCGAAGCTAGACATCATCGCCATCGCTTGTTCTTCTAAAATATCTTCGTCTACGCTGAACTGAATTTTTCCTCTACGCAAATAAATGAGCGTGGTATCACCATGACTCGCAGGAAGTATAGTTCGATGACCTTTTTTAAGGTGTACATCTAACACGTTCATTGGAGTAAAGGTTTGGGCAATGCCTTGAGTATTTTGGTATTGACCAGCAACGATACGGACATAGCCAGTATCATTTTCAAATAAGATTTTAGGAATATCTTGGTTTAATAAACTTTGGTAACGTGGCGCAGACATTTTATCTTTTGCTGGTAAGTTGACCCATAACTGCACCATTTCGAAATAACCACCTGTCTCACGAAATTCAGGGCTAAATTCTTCAATATGCTGTATGCCTGATGCAGCGGTCATCCACTGCACGTCACCTTGATGAATAATCCCGTGATTACCGGTCGAGTCGATGTGCTGTAATTCACCTGAGAAAACAAAGGTAACTGTTTCAAAACCACGATGTGGATGTTCACTTACACCCTTTTTATTACTTTTAGGCTCTAAACGACCGGGTCCGAGATGGTCCAGTAACAGAAAAGGCGATGTGGTATTGCCAAGTTCATGGTGAGAAAATACAGAAAGTGCAGGGTAGAAGTCCCCGATGGCAAATCGAGTGTCATTGCGATGGATAAAGGCGAGGCTTTTCATTATTTATACTTTTCCAGTGAGTCGTCTTTAGACTAAAAAATCCCGTATTGCGTTTAGTTTATTCTTTATCCAACACTTCTACTATCTTAAAAGAATGGGAAAAGTTGCAGGGCTGTTTTAGTCATTCAAAATCAAATTTTTGCTATTACAATATCTACATAAAGGCTGCAACTTCATACATAATGCAGAACTTTGCGACACGAACTACACAAAACCGATGCTTTTCTTCATTCTTTTCATGATTGAAAACAGTAAGATGTCGTCATTACAGTAGAAATTTGATAGAAGGTTCACTTTATGAATTTCGTAAAAAAAATAGCTTATGCTGCAACGCTTAGTGCAATGACACTGGCTCCTGTTGTAACGACCCAGTCATATGCTGCACCTGTCGCTGCATCGGCTCAGCAAGCAACCACAAGTTTGGTTCAGCAGTTATCCAGCTTACAACGATTCACTGCAGATTTTGAACAAACCACCAAAGTGACCAATAATAAAGCTGTACAAAGAAAAGGACTGACTGCTCAACACATGAATCAAACCTTTAAAGGGGTGATGAAGGTTGAACGCCCAGGAAAATTCTTCTGGGAAATCACCAGTCCATCTAAACAAACAATTGTGACGTCAGGAAAAACTGTTTGGATTTATGATCCAGATTTGCAGCAGGCAATTCGTCAAAATTTAGATGATCAAGTTGCCAATACTCCAGCATTGTTGTTATCGGGTAATACTAATCAGATCATGCAGTCCTATCGAGTGACTCAACCTGATCGCTCTAAGCGTTACTACACGTTATATCCTAAACAGGAAGATAGTACATTTCAGAGTTTAACCATTAGCTTTGGTGCAAATAAAGCGCCAAACTTGATGATTTTACAAGATTCATTGGGTCAAACCACGTATGTACGTTTTAGTAATGTAAAAGTCAATCAAGCCATTCCTGCTTCGGTCTTTAATTTTGAGCCCCCGAAAGGCACAGATATTATTGATCAGTGATTATTTTGATCAACTCAGCAAAAAGCCGCATTTATTGCGGCTTTTTGCTAGATACATTTCTTAATTTCAACTCTGAACAAAGCTTTGTATAGTGGGCTAAAAGATCTGAGACTTGTATGACAATGAATCCGTTAAAATTATCAAAAATTATTCCAGCACTTTCTATTGTTACGGTGATTGTATTTACAGGGTGCCAACCGAAGCAAGATCCACAAAATAACAGTGCGACAGACACGACAAACAAAGTCGATATTCCATTGATTCAGGCGCAAGTGGTGGCAGTTAAGCTGCCTAAACAGCAAGTATGTTTGGAAGATGGTTGTACCAATTATGATCTTCAAACCATAAAAACCAATCAGCAGTGGATTGATGATTATTTTATCAATCGTATGAAGAAAGCAGAGCCGAATGCATTTGCTGATTTATCAGATCAACCAGTAAAAGTACCAGAAGGTGAGCCATCTTTAAGTGAGAGTAGTACTTATGTACGCTTTGTGGGGCAGAACTACAATCTAGCGACATTTGCCATTCATAGTTATGCCTATCCCGCTGGTGCGGCGCATGGTATGTATCATCAAGAATTTGTAAATTTTGATTTAGCGACTAAAAAACATATTAGTGCGAGTGAATTGATCAAAGACGGTGTGGAACAAGAATTGCGAGATGAGCTGTATGTTGCAAATCAAAATTGGTTAGATGAGCACAATATTAAAAAAGATCAATTACAGGTCAGCGATAATTATTACTATGGTGTAAATGGCATTGTTTTTGTTTATCCACTGTATGAGCTGGCTTCCTATGCAGAAGGGATGAGTGAGTTGAACTTGCCATATTATGCTGCAAAAGAATTTATCAAAGCAGAATACTTACCAAGCTTGCCTAAAGTCCCGAACTAATCTAAATACAACATCTGCAATTGCGAGGTAGATGCTGTATTTTTTTAGGTTAAAGCCTTACACTATAGCCAGTTTTTTCTCTATTCATGATTGATTATGATCGACCCAAAATTACTTAGAAATAATATCGAAGTGGTAAATGCTGCTTTGGCAAAACGTGGTATTCAGCTCAACGTACAAGAGTGGGCTGATTTAGAAGTGCGCCGTAAAGATTTGCAATCCAAAGCTGAAAACTTACAAGCAGAGCGTAATGCTGGTGCAAAGCAAGTGGGTCAGATCAAAAAGTCGGGTGGAGATGCTTCAGAAATCATGGCGCGTATGGCTGCGATTGGTGATGAAATCAAAGCGGCTGAAGTCGCTTTGGCTGAGTTGCAAGCAGAACTTGAACAAAAATCGCTTGCGCTTCCAAACTTGCCAGATGAGTCTGTACCCACAGGTAAAGATGAAAGTGACAATGTCGAAATTTTGAAGTGGGGCACACCGCGTCAATTTGACTTTGACATTAAAGACCACACTGATCTTGGTGAATGGATGGGCGGTCTTGAGTTTGAAACTGCAACCAAACTCACAGGTTCACGCTTTAGTGTATTGAAAGGACCTTTGGCTCGCTTACAACGTGCTTTAACCCAGTTCATGCTCGATACGCATACCCTTAAAAATGGTTATACCGAAGCTTATGTTCCGTATTTGGTAAATGCGGATACCTTACGTGGTACAGGTCAATTGCCAAAATTTGAAGAAGATTTATTTAAGCTTCAAGGCGAAAAAGAATACTATTTAATCCCAACGGCTGAAGTGCCAATCACAAATTTCGTTCGTGATGAAATCATTGATGCAGATCGTTTACCGCTTAAATACACTGCACATACTCCATGTTTCCGCAGTGAAGCTGGTTCTTATGGCCGTGATACACGTGGTTTGATTCGTCAACATCAGTTCGATAAGGTCGAAATGGTGCAAATCGTGAAGCCAGAGCACTCAATGCAGGCACTCGAAGATTTAACTGCACACGCAGAGGGCATTTTGCAGGCGTTAGGCCTACCATATCGCAAAATTTTGCTCTGTGGTGGTGATATGGGATTCGGCGCTATCAAGACTTACGACTTAGAAGTGTGGGTACCAAGCCAAGAAACTTACCGTGAGATTTCTAGTTGTTCGAATATGGGCGATTTCCAAGCACGTCGTATGAAAGCACGCTACCGTGTGGATCAGAAGAAGATCGAATTGGTGCATACTTTGAATGGTTCAGGTTTAGCAGTTGGACGTACGCTACTTGCTGTGATGGAAAACTATCAGCGTGCTGATGGTTCTATCGAAATTCCTGAAGTTTTACGTCCATATATGGGTGGTATTTCCTATATCGACTAAAATGCATCGAATTTGTGCATAGTTTTTGCTTTAACTCGATCAGATCTAAAAATATAGAGGCATAGCGTGGATATTTTCCCAATCTCTTTAAAGTTGCAACAGCAACGTTGTCTGATTGTGGGTGGTGGGCATATTGCCTACCGCAAAGCAAATCTGCTAGTCAAAGCTGGTGCAATTGTTGATGTTATTGCACCAGATATTGAGCCTGAACTGCGTTTATTGTTAGAAAAATCATCAGGGCAATATATTCAAACGGCTTTTTCTGAAAATATTTTGGCAACACCATATCGTTTAGTTATTGCGGCAACAGATCAAGCCGAAGTGAATAAAACGGTATTTGAGCAATGCGAACAGCGTAATATTTTAGTGAATAGTGTGGATGATATTCCACACTGTCGTTTTATGGTACCCGCGATTATTGATCGCTCACCTTTGGTCATTTCAGTTGCTTCAAATGGTGCATCACCTGTTTTATCGAGACAGTTGCGTACTCAGATTGAAACGATTGTGCCGCATGGCATGGGTAAGCTTGCAGAGTTTTCTGGACAATGGCGCAAACAAGTCAAAGCTAAAATAGCCAATCCTGATGAGCGTCGTATCTTTTGGGAAAATTTGTATGCCAGTCCATTAAAAGAGCAGGTCTTTAATGACAACGTGGATGTGGCAAATGATCTGATTCAGCAAGCACTCACTGAATGGACTGCACCCAAGGGTGAGGTCTATTTGGTCGGTGCTGGGCCGGGTGATCCTGAGTTATTGACATTAAAAGCATTACGTCTCATGCAACAAGCCGACGTGGTGATTTACGATCGTTTGGTTTCAGCACCGATTATGGAACTTTGTCGCCGCGATGCCACTAAGATTTATGTTGGTAAGGCGCGTTCCAATCACTCTGTTCCACAAGATGGCATCAATGCCTTACTGGTTGAGTATGCGCAACAAGGTAAACGTGTTTGTCGTCTAAAAGGCGGCGATCCATTTATCTTTGGTCGTGGTGGTGAAGAGATTCAAGAGTTGGTTGAAGCACATGTCACTTTTCAAGTGGTGCCTGGTATCACCGCTGCTTCAGGCTGCTCTGCCTATGCGGGTATTCCGTTGACACATCGTGATTATGCCCAGAGTGTCCGTTTCTTGACTGGACATTTAAAAGAAGGCTCGCCTGAGCTACCTTGGAACGAACTGGTTTATGAAAATCAAACCTTAGTTTTATATATGGGCTTGGTCGGTTTGGAGCGTATTTGTGAGCAACTCATTGCGCATGGGCAGCGCCCAACCATGCCTGTTGCTTTAATTTCTAAAGGTACAACCCCTGAGCAAAAAGTTGTGGTGGGAACATTGGCGGACATCGCCACCAAAGTATCCGAACATCAAATCGTAGCGCCGACTTTAACCATTATTGGTGAAGTCGTCAGTCTACGTGAACAGTTAAAATGGCAATAAAATCTCTCCCAGCCTCTCTTTAAAAAAGAGAGGAGTTCCTCCCTTTGAAAAAGGGGGATTAGGGAGAATTATGAAAAGTAGAGAAAATTTGTGATTCATGTCGTCCTATACGAACCT
Source organism: Acinetobacter sp. NIPH 1852 (assembly GCF_022549455.1). Taxonomy (NCBI): domain Bacteria; kingdom Pseudomonadati; phylum Pseudomonadota; class Gammaproteobacteria; order Moraxellales; family Moraxellaceae; genus Acinetobacter; species Acinetobacter sp. NIPH 1852. Next base: position 317,829 of record NZ_JAKZGG010000001.1, read on the forward strand.
GAAATTCCAGCGAATACAGGTAATATCATCCGTCTATGTGCCAATACAGGTGCGCAACTACATTTAGTTAAACCTTTAGGCTTTGAGCTAGATGATAAAAAGTTGAAACGTGCAGGACTGGATTATCACGAATGGGCGAGAATGCAAATTTGGGACAATATCGAATTATGTCTTGCTGATTTAAAAGCCAAAGGCGTAGAACATGTCTTTCCACTTACGACAAAAGGCTCTGCAACACCGCATACTGTTGATCTCAACCGTCCTGTTGCGTTGTTAATGGGACCAGAAACCCGTGGCTTACCTGAGCAAGTACGTTTGATGTTTCCACAAGAACAGTGGATACGTCTGCCAATGGCTGAAAACTCCAGAAGTTTAAACCTTTCCAATGCAACTGCAGTTATTGTGTATGAAGCGTGGAGACAGCAAGGCTTTAAACAACTCTGATTTTATAGGGCTTTATATATCACCACAGCCCGCTTTGTAGACCAAGCACAGTTTGATACCAGTGACTGGTTTTCTCAGTTGGCTTATTGGTCCAGTCGCCATCTGATGCGAGTATTGATGAAATTCCAGCCGGGGATTTAGAAACGGCAAAACACTATGCCCAACGTGTAAAAACGATTGTAGATCGTCTTAGTACTGCTTAAAAGAAAAGGTGCAGTTTGAAAACTGCACCTTTTTAAATGAGTCAGATAGCGACTAAATTAGTGTTTATCGTCAAACTCATTGTATTGTGGCGCATTGTACTTAAAGCCTTTGGTTTTATAACCGAGGTAAAGCACACCAAACATCGCCCACCATAAGCCATATTTCAATGCTGTTTCTTCAATCTCGAGCCATAAGGCAAAGATACTGATGAAACCACATAATGGCACGACCACATAGTAGATGATGTCCTTTATATTCTTGGTTCGACCATCACGTAGTGCATAACGTGAGATTACCGACAAGTTTACAAAGGTAAAGGCTGTTAAAGCACCGAAGCTGATTAATGAAATCACGGTATCGAGTTTCATAAAGCCTGCAGACAACGCCACGATACCTACGATCACGATGTTATACGAAGGTGTAAAACTTTTTGGGCTGATGTGACCAAAGATCTTTTTGTTAATGATGCCATCACGACCCATCACATACATCAAGCGAGAGACGCCTGCATGGGCAGAAATTCCCGAAGCCATGACCGTTACAATTGCAAAGGCCAATACATACGATTGGAACAGTGAACCACCCACGAGCAATAGAATTTCTGGTTGTGTTTCAGCAATATCTTTAAAGTAACTGCTTGGGTTACCAGGGAAATAAAGCTGAATGAAATACGTGCTGATAATGAAGATTACGCCTGCAAATAAAGCAGTTAAGAAAATTGCTTTAGGCAGAGTCTTCTCAGTATCTTTGGTTTCCTCAGCAAGTGAGCTCAATGAGTCAAAGCCGGTAAATGAGAAGCAGAGCAGGGTTGCACCAGTGACTAACGCACCAACTGAGGTGAGCTCATTCCAGAATGGTTCTAAACTCCAGAGTTGGTATTGGGTTTCGGCAGTGATCGGACCATCCGCGTTTACACCCATCTGCAATTTGCTGTAAACCAAGTAGGTAAATGTACCGATAACAATTAACTGTACCAGTACGATCCAACTATTAAAGTTTGCAACGAAACGCACACCGCGTAAGTTAACGCCCGTCATAAAGGCGGTCAATAGAATCACCCAAACCCAATGATTAACACTTGGGAATAGTGCAGTAAGATAAATTCCTGCAAGGATGATATTGACCATTGGTGACAGTAGATAGTCTAACCAAGACGACCAGCCCACCATAAAACCGACATTCGGATGAATCGATTTTTGAGCATAGGTATAGGCTGAACCGGACGATGGATAGCGTCTAATCATATGTCCATAGCTAATCGATGTCAGCAAAATGGCAACCAGTGCGAAGATATAAGAGGTTGGGACGTGGTGATTACTTGCTTCCGATACTAGACCGAAAGTATCAAATAACGTCATTGGTTGAATATATGCCAAACCAATAATGATGACGTGCCACAGACCTAATGTTTTTTGCAGTTTAGCTGCTGATTGAGTCCCAGAGATGTTTGTCAACGGCGTTACCCTCGTTATCGTTGATCAAGGATCAGCTATGGTTTAAGGATCATTCGAGACGAAAATGATCCCCCCTACAGAAAAAAAAGCGAAGTGCGCCAATCTATCCTAAATTGGCATAAATTGTCAGCCCTTTTATGCTTTTTTAGCAATTTTTTTGCCAATTGGGGAGAAAAGTAGATGAATTATGGGTTCACTTGAAATACAAAAAACCCTGAGTACCATTCTTGCGGAGTCATGCTCCTTGTGCTTTAGTTGCACTGCAAGGGTAGGGTATCAGGGTTTTGAGTAATAATTATTTATTTAAATAATTGAATTACCATGCTTTTTGTAAAATCTCGCGAAGTTCTTTAAGGTTGGCTTCTTTTGGATTGTAAATGATAGAACCATCATTCAAAGCCTTTTCTGCCACTTCATCGAGTTGTGCTTCAGTAATTTTACCTGTTTCACGTAATGTACGTGGGAGTTTGGTCAGGCTATATAAACGATCACGCATGGTCAAAATTGTCGCAATTGCTTTATCTGCACGTTGATTTGCAGGGGTTTGAGCATAGATGTCTGCACCCGCAAGTGGCAATAATAACTCACCAATTTTTTGACCATTCACTTCTTTGTTGTATTCCAACACATACGGCAGGAATAAACTCATGCATAAACCATGAGGTAGGTGAGCAACTGCACCCAAAGCATGACCAAGTGAATGCACTAAGCCAACCATTGAGTTAGAGAATGCAATCCCTGCCATAGTTGACGCTTGCGCTAGTTCTAAGCGACCTTGGGCATCACTTGGATTGTCTAAAACTTTAAATAGATTTTCGCTAATCTTTTTGATACCTGCACTCGCATAAGCATCGCTTAATGGATTCGCAGCTAAACATGTATAGGCTTCAACACAGTGTGTAAGCGCATCCATACCTGTCATCGCTGTCAGATGAGGCGGTAGCGTCATGGTCATCCGTGGATCAAGAATCGCAGCGTGTGGCATCAGGTAATATGATGCAAAAGCCAGTTTTACATTACGTTGCGTATCGGATACCACAGCCACCATGGTTGCTTCTGAACCAGTACCTGATGTAGTCGGAATAACAAAGAATGGTTTTAATGGTTTTGGTAGGTTATGCGCACCTGAGTACTGGAGTAGGTCATCGCCGCCCTCAGATACTAAGATGTTAGTTGCTTTAGAGGTATCAATGACCGAACCACCACCAATCGCAATAATCGCATCACAGTTTTGCTTACGGTAAAGTTCAGCCGCTAAACGTACAACTTCTAAGCTTGAATCTGGTGGAACATCATCAAAGATTGCACCGATGACGGCATCTGTGGTGCTAAAAGCAGCTTCAATTGGGCTAAGCAAACCATTTGCACGCACGCCTTTGTCGGTAATGATGAGCGGGCGTTTAGAGCCTAAAGTCGCGAGTTCAAATGGGATATGCTCTAACGCAGCGTTACCAGCAATGACTTTTACAGGACAGAAAAATTCGTAATAAGGCTTAGCCATGTTAAGCGCTCCGTTTGAAATATGATTTAGCGACTTTGAGATAAATGTTTTTTGCACCTGTGAATTTTTCTTTTAATGTCAATTCAGCTGGGTAGCGTTTTACTGCAAGTGAAGCGACCAATTTAGGCAAGATCAACGCTTCCATTTTATTTAAGCAACGTACTAGACGAATTGCACTGGATACATCGCCATCAGCAATCATACGATCATTGGCAAAGGCTTGAGCTGTACTTTCCTGAAAAGAGAAAACCAAGAAAGCATGGGTCAAATGTTTAAAGGTAATGGTTAAATCAGGCTTGCCTTTGTAATTAGATAAAAGCTCTAATGTTTTATCTTCTGTCACTCGTGCAACAAATGCAGGTCCATTTGGAAACACATTCATTGAAAGTATAAAATGAACAGGAAACTTTGACACTTCCTCGTGTACTTCATCATCCACTTGACTTGCCATGACTAAACCGCGACCCACGACATCCATCATGAGTTTGACGTAGGCAAGTTGCAAAGTGGGCTTCACTGCTTTGGTTGAAATCACTTGCGTATCCCTTGTTAAAATTATGCAAAAGCAAATTTAGAGTATTTACTCTAATTTATTTTTTTGAAATTGAAAAGTAGTTTATTCAGATTTGACTGAGAGGTCACGAAAGAAATCTGTATTCTGTAAATAACAAATAAAATCCTGACTGACTTGCTCAAAGCTTGGGTAATTCTTCAGCAAGTCTTGTAAGCGTACCATTTCTAAACCTGCGTATCCACAAGGATTAATGGTTTGAAAACCAGCGAGGTTACAATCAATATTGAGCGCTAAGCCATGATAACTCCGACCACGGCGAATTTTAAAACCCAGTGAACCAATTTTACGTTCATCGACGTAAACGCCGGGAGCATCGGACTTGGCATAAGCTTTAATTTGGTATTGTTGAAGTGTATCGATCATGGCTTGTTCAGTGAAACTAACTAAGCTACGCACATTCCATTTCAAGCGATTTAAATCAAAGAGGAAATAAGCCACCAGTTGTCCTTGGCCATGCCATGTGATTTGTCCACCACGATCAGTCTGAACGATCGGGAGATCACTTTGCATCAGGATATGTTCAGCTTTGCCTGCTTGTCCTTGAGTCAGTACATCTTGGTGTTGTAATAACCAAACCTCATCAGGTGTATGTTCATCCCGAATCTCGGTAAAGTTTTTCATGGCTTCAAAGCGATCTGTGTAGTCTTGAAGATCATTGAAGCAACGAATGATTAAAGAGGGCTTATGATCAACGCTCATTACAACCTTATTTCCTTTGGTTTTTTCAACTTTATGTAATTATTTGAATGATATAAACAGAGAACCGTTAAAACGCTGTGCCATGATCTAAGTTTTTACGTATTTTTCCCGTTTAAAAGAAAAATCCAAAACACTTTCGTATTTTGGATTTCTTCATTAAAGCGCTGTCTTAATTAAAGGACAAGCGGCAAGATCTGCGTATAAGGCATGAACTTGTTCCAATTCTTCAAAACGCAATTGCGCTGTTAAAGAATGGTATTTGCCTGTACGTGAAGGCTGAACTTTTACTGTTTCGCCATCAAATTCAGGGAAGTGCTTCTGCAAAATATCAACAACAGCCACTCGAAGTTCATCCCCTGCATTACCAATCAATTTGATCGGATAGTCCATCGGGAAAACCCAAAGATGTTCTTGCAATTCACGAGAAGGAGTGCGGTCTAACATGAGCAACCTCTTTAATTTGAAACGCCTGCATCAGCGCAGGCGTTTTTGATCTAATAGATAAATGGGGATGAAGTGCTTAACTTCAAGTCCTGCACGATCACCTTGTAGCGTATGCTTCTCAAGCTTTGATCGTAGCGCAAAACTTCCCAAATATTAGTCGTTTTCCAAGAATGAACGTAAGTGTTCTGAGCGAGAAGGGTGGCGAAGTTTACGCAAAGCTTTTGCTTCAATTTGACGAATACGCTCACGTGTTACATCAAACTGTTTGCCCACTTCTTCTAAAGTATGATCGGTTGGCATATCGATACCAAAACGCATTTTCAATACTTTCGCTTCACGTTCAGTTAAGTTTTCAAGTACTTCGCGCGTTGCTTCTTTTAGACCTTCTGAAGTGGCTGCATCAATTGGAGAAGTGATGTTGCCATCTTCAATGAAGTCACCAAGATGCGAATCTTCATCATCACCGATCGGTGTTTCCATCGAAATCGGTTCTTTTGCGATTTTTAGTACTTTACGAACTTTAACTTCGTCCATTTCCAAACGTTCGCCCAATTCTTCAGGTGTAGGCTCACGCCCCATTTCCTGAAGTAGCTGACGAGAAACACGATTGATCTTGTTGATGGTTTCAATCATGTGTACTGGAATACGAATGGTACGTGCCTGATCCGCAATCGAACGCGTGATCGCTTGACGAATCCACCAAGTTGCATAGGTCGAAAATTTATAACCGCGACGATATTCAAACTTATCTACGGCTTTCATTAAGCCGATGTTACCTTCTTGAATAAGATCGAGGAATTGCAGACCACGGTTGGTGTACTTTTTCGCAATCGAAATAACCAAACGTAAGTTTGCTTCAACCATTTCTTTCTTAGCACGACGAGCTTTCGCTTCACCAACAGCCATACGTTTAGAAATATCTTTAATATCCTTAACGTTTAACTCAAGCTCTTTCTCAATATCGGCAATCTTTTGTTGGAAAGCCAATACATCAGGGCGAACTTTTTCTAAATGTCCTTTGATCTCAGCAGGTGCCTTCGCGATTTGCTCATCTAACCATGCTGGGTTAGATTCTTGCTCAGGGAACGAAGTACGGAACTGGTGACGATCCATACGACCACGACGTACTGCATAGCGCATGATTTCACGTTCATTGGTACGGATTTGTTCATGTGTACCACGAATCATTTCAGAAATGATGTCAAATAGACGCGGGGTAAATTTGAACATCATAAAGACAGTTGCGAGTGACTCGAGCGCAACTTTTGCTTCTTCGCTATTGCGACCATGCTCTGCGATAACTGTCTTTGTTTCGTTCCAAGCTCTTTCTAATTCAGTGAAACGCGCTTTAGCGATTTCTGGATCTGGACCTGAGTCAGCTTCAGAATCATCATCACTTTCAGATTCTTCTTCGTCATCATCGTCTAGTTTAACTTCTTTGGTTGTTTTTACAGAATCAGTTTCTTCTACAAGTTCTGCTTCTTCAATGACTTCAGGAATTTCTTCGTCAGATTCTGGGTCTAAATAACCAGACAGAATATCGGCAAGACGACGTTCACCTGTTAAATAATCATTATATTCTTGTAATACCACTTCGACTGCGTTTGGCCAGTATGCGATAGAATGTAAAACATCACGTATGCCTTCTTCGATACGTTTTGCAATACTAATCTCGCCTTCACGAGTAAGGAGTTCAACTGTACCCATTTCACGCATATACATACGTACAGGGTCAGTCGTACGACCAGGTTCGCTTTCAACCGACGCTAATACAGCAGCAGCTTCTTCTTCAGCAACTTCATCTGTTGTTTCAGTAGATTCACCAAACATGGTGTCATCGGTTTCTGGTGCACGTTCATGCACAGGAATACCGACATCTTGAAGCATTTGAATAATGTCTTCAATTTGCTCACTTTCTGTAATTGAGTCTGGGAGATGATCGTTAACCTCAGCGTAAGTTAAGTAACCTTGTTCTTTGCCTCGGCTAATCAGAGCCGCTACTTGTGAAGTAGGGGAATGCATATCGCTCATCTTTGCTTACTCTTTGTTGAATCTGTGGCGGTGAAAAACCGTGCATGATAGCACAATTCACTGGGAATGTTTTGGATTTGATCCGTTTGCTTTAAATAAAAAATATGTTTGATTTTAAGGTCGTGTGTTGAATATGGGGTTAAGCAATAATTTTTCAAGACTTAAATTCCTAAAAGCGTTTTTTATTGGTGATGTCCTTAGACTATAAATACACAAAAAAACCGCCGAAAAAAAGTACAAAACATCATTTTATAGCGAAAAAATCAAATAAAACTTGACACGGAAATCTAAGACAGATAAATAGCGGCTAGACCCATTTATATTTTTGCATTACGAGGTAGTGTTAGTGTCTTCTACAGATTTTGAATTAGATGATGATAACTACGGTGAGGACGATGCTGGTTTTGATGAGTCGTCAAGTAAACTCACCGCTAAAGAATCATTAGAAAAGCGCCGTTTAATTGATGATCTACTGGCTCAGCGCCGTTTGGAACGAGAATTAAAAGATTTTGACTATGATTTCGACGACGATGATCTTGATGACGAAGACTAAGCAAAATTGCTGAGACTTTATGTCCTAAAATGTTATGCTGTTGTGGATGAATTTTTTAGAATTGGATAGAGAATGAGCACGTTAGATTTAGACTTATTGAGTAATTATCTTGACGGTGATCAAAACGAATACGGTCTAGATTTCGCTGCGACTCATGGCTTTTTGTGTGCGATTGCGGTCGGCCCAAAATTTGATCGTTGGTTAGATGAGTTATTCGATAGTAATCAAAAGAAAGTTCCAACTGATGTGATTGAGCAAATCAAGCTTTGGTTGGAGGCGCTTCGCCAAAATTTAGCCAATGAAGATGGAATCGAATTTCCATTTGAAATCGAAGAAGCAGATGTGGAATCGAGCTTGGGTGATTGGAGCGTTGGTTTTGTTGATGCGATGTTCTTAAATGAAGATGCTTGGTTTGCACCTGAGTTCGAAGAGCAGTTGATTGATCTAACTTTGCCGATCATGGTGTTTAGTGGGATTGATGAAGAAGATCCGCAAATGGAATCTTTCCGTCGTAATGGTCAGTTGATGGACGAATTAGCTGAAGAAATTCCAGATAATTTGAATGAGCTTTATTTAATGTACCACACGCCAGCGTGATGGTACGGCTTGCGCCGCTACAATCGCCTTGCGCCGCTACAATCGCGGCTCATGTACCACACGCCAGCTAAATAAGTCTCAACGATCTAAGTTTAGTCGCTTACGATCTGTGTAAAAGATTAAACGTCCCTAGAGGACGTTTTTTTTCATGAGTAGATCAAAAGCATTGATCGCTAAAGAGATTAATCAATACTTTTGTGTCCGACATAAAGTTTAATCATTCGTCGAATGTTTGCTTAGACACCAAGCATGTTCATATGCGGTGAGTTTGCCTTTTAGATTTTCAGTATTTGATGCTAATAATTTAATATCGTAATAACTTGCATAATGTGCCACTAGTTCATATTCAGGAACAGAAAAGGGTGGTCCTGCTAATAGTTTTTGATCGTAGTCTAGGCTGATAAGTAATTGTGGTGCTTGGTTTGTGATTTTTAAAAGATGTTGCGTATATGATGTGCGCATTTGCTCTGGTAGTGCGATTAGCGCTGCTCGATCATAAATTGCATCAATCTTACCGATTTGGGCTGCTGTTAACTCAAAGAAATCACCGACAAAGAGGTCAATCTGAGTATGCTGAAAATGAGTCAAGTGACCTATTTGGGCTTCTTGAAAAGAGAGCCCTAAGTCTAAAATTAGATCTTGAATCGCAATTGGACTCAGATCTATCGCTATCACATGATAGCCTTGCTCAATGAGCCAGTTTATATCTAGGCTTTTACCGCATAGAGGAACAAAAATGGTTGCGCCTTTTGCTAAATTTAAGTACGGAAAATATTTTGTAAGTAAGGTGTGAGGCTGATTTTGATGAAAACCGATGTTATTGGTTTGCCATTTGTCATGCCAGAAATCATGTTGCATTTTTAAGTCTCAATCTTTATTTAGAATTATCTTTTTGACAAATAAAATTTCTTTGCCAATCGCCACAGAATATAACAGACAGCAATTGTTAAAATGATATAACCGACGCGTTGTATGACCGCTGTCATTAATGCCTGATTTTCACTAAAATAATAACCGACACAGGCAAGAAAACTGGTCCAAATTACGGTTCCAGCAGCGCTATACGTCATGAATTTACCAAAAGGCATCTTGCTCATTCCTGCAGGAATACTAATCAGCGAGCGAACTGCTGGAATCATTCGACCAAAAAAGACAACACGATGCCCGTGCTTTTCAAACCAAGTTAAAGATTTTTCCAAGTCAGTTGTGCTTATTCTTAAATATTTGCCATAACGTGCGATAAAATTGAATAAGTGTTGCTGTGGAATCTTTCGACCAACCCAATACAACAGCATTGCGGCTAACAGTGAGCCTGCACTTCCTGCAATAATCACACCGATCAAACTCAGGTCACCTTTCGCAGCCGTGTAGCCCGCTGAGGGCATAATCACTTCTGATGGTATAGGTGGAAAAACATTATCGAGAAACATGAGAAACGCGATACCTAGATAACCTAGTTTCTCCATGATCGATATGACCCAATCTTCTAGCCCCATAGTGCCTTTGAACGTTATTTGTGAATTTAAAGCAGCTTAATTGCGATTCGATGAATGCTCAATATGGTATTGGTTAACCGTTTTAACAAAACAAAAAAGCCTTAGTCGGAACTAAGGCTTTTGAAATTCTGGTGTATATACGCTTATAGGCGTTTGCGTTTTGCAGCAGTAATTTGTGATTGACGCATACGGAAGCCTGCTTTTTGTTTGTCCGTTGTTTTATCAATACAATAAGCACATGAAACACCGTGTTCATAGCTTGATAACTCTGATTCGGCTTTGGTCAGAGGCCAACCACACGCATGACATTTGATGTTTTCACCTTCTTCAACACCGTGCGTCACCGCAGTTCGACCATCAAAGACAAAGCATTCACCTTCCCAAAGACTTTCTTCGGCAGGGGTTTCTTCGAGGTATTTTAAAATACCGCCTTTCAGATGGTAAACCTCGTTAAACCCTTCTTGTAAGAGTAGGGAGGTTGATTTCTCACAACGAATACCACCTGTACAGAACATCGCAATTTTTTTGTCTTTATGCTGCTCAAGGTTTTGTTTTACGTAGTCTGGAAATTCACGGAAAGATTCAGTTTTAGGATCAACTGCACCCTTAAATGTACCTGCTTTATATTCGTAATCGTTACGTGTATCAATTAAGATCACATCATCACGCGCAATCAGTTCGTTCCATTCTTTTGGATCAAGATAGTGACCCACTAAATCACGTGGTTTAACTTCTACGCCTAAAGTCACAATTTCATTTTTAAGTTTGATTTTCATTTTACGGAATGGTTTGTCAGAGCTATGAGACTCTTTGTATTCCATTGACGTAAAACCTTCATCTAGTAAAAAACGATGAATTGTATCAATTGCTGCACGATCACCTGCAACTGTGCCATTAATTCCTTCTGAAGCTACAATCAGAGTTCCACACAAATTGATACGATTCACTAAGTCTAAAAGACGTTGTTGCAGATCAGCTGCATCTGAAACTTCTTTAAATTGATATAGTGCCGCAACAACCCAATTTGTGGTCGCTTGCTGTTCTACAGGTGCAAGCTGTTCTACAGTAGCGTTCATGGATAACTCCAAATGTATTAAGATAGGAAAATTAAGGCGCACATTTTAGCGCGAAATCTGAAAATAAGCGAGAAAACCATAAAATTAATATGGTTTTATAGGAGTTGGTTTTGAGTAGTGATCGTCGAATTCCATCATTGACTCCATGTGCAGGGCGTTGTTCAACGGTGTTTGGTGATTTGGTTTGTCGTGGTTGTCGCCGTTTTAATCATGAAGTCATTCAATGGAATACATATAACCCAGAACAAAGATTGGCGGTGTGGCGGCGCTTAGATGCGCAGCTAGACCAAATTTTGGTTCCGTTGTTGCCCAATGCTGATCTCCAGCATGTTGAAGGTTTTATTCATAGTCGGCATATTCGCATACTAGACACCGCGAGCCGAGGGCGTAAGCTTTATCATGCCCTAAAGCTTTGTGAAAAAAATAAACAACTTGCCCATGATAGTGGTTTGGGTGTGACTGATAAGCAAGTAAAGCCGATCTGGGATGAGTTTGAGCGTCGTGTATTGGCTTTGGCCAAGGCGAGTTATGAATTGGCTTGGTTACGGGCAAATGGTATTAGCCATAACTTGATGCGTTTATTGGAAGATGATGATTGATGCGTTGATTACGTATGCTCTTTTGATTTTCAAATAAAAAAAGCTGCCATATGGCAGCTTTTTAAACATTAACTTTGTTTTAAAATTAACGTTTGATATCGCGTTGAGTCTCGCCAGTATAAAGCTGACGTGGGCGACCGATTTTGTACGGAGATGCGTGCATTTCTAACCAGTGGCTGATCCAGCCAACGGTACGACCAAGTGCAAAAATAACAGTGAACATATCAGTTGGGATACCGATTGCTTTTAAGATAATGCCTGAGTAGAAATCGACATTTGGATAAAGCTTACGTTCAACGAAGTACGGGTCGTTCAGTGCAATTTTCTCAAGTTCCATTGCAAGAGCAAGCTGAGGATCATTGATACCAAGTGCTTCAAGAACTTCGTCACACGTTTGTTTCATGACTTTTGCACGTGGATCAAAGTTTTTATACACACGGTGACCGAAGCCCATGAGTTTAACTTCTTTGCGCTTCACTTTTTCCATGAATTCAGCAACGTTTTCTACGCTACCGATTTCATCTAACATGCGAAGTACAGCTTCGTTTGCGCCGCCGTGAGCAGGTCCCCAAAGTGCAGAAATCCCTGAAGAGATACATGCGTAAGGGTTAGCACCTGTAGAACCAGCGAGACGTACTGTCGATGTAGACGCATTTTGCTCATGGTCAGCATGAAGCGTGAAGATACGATCCATTGCTTTAGCAAGAACAGGATTTACTTTGTAATCACGGTCAGCAGGTGTTGCAAACATCATGTGTAAGAAGTTTTCTGCATAACCTAAATCATTACGTGGGTAAATGAATGGTTGACCTACTGTGTACTTGTAGCTCCAAGCTGCAAGAGTAGGGATTTTTGCAATTAAACGAATTGCTGTAATTTCGCGGTGATTAACATCTTCAATATCTAAAGCGTTGTGATAGAACGCAGATAAAGCACCAACAACACCAACCATGATCGCCATAGGGTGAGCATCACGACGGAAACCATTAAAGAAACGGCTAACTTGATCGTGAACCATCGTATGGTTGCGCACTTTAGCGTCAAATTCTGCTTTTTGTTCAGCAGTTGGAAGCTCACCATTTAACAATAAGTAGCAAGTTTCTAAGTAGTCTGCTTGAGTCGCTAATTGATCAATTGGATAGCCACGGTGTAATAACACACCTTTGTCACCATCAATGAATGTGATCTTAGATTCGCAAGCAGCTGTCGCCATAAAACCAGGATCGAAAGTAAAGTGACCAGATGCCAATACATCTTTAACGTCAATTACATCTGGGCCCAATGTGCCGCTGTAAATTGGTAATTCAATTTCTTTGCCATCAAGCTGTAATACGGCTTTTTTGCCAGTTGCTGCAGACATTCAATAGATCTCCTGTCCTGGTGAATGATTATCTGACTCGAAATCCTAATCTTGTCATGTGCGAATCAGACGGTGTCAAAATTTGCTATAAGATTAGTGGCTACTAAAATTTTGTCAATTATACTTAGGGATAAAAAATGACGTTGCTACAGTCAATTAGTCATTCAGTATCAAAGGAAAAACTGAGTAAAATCACAGCACCGGTCGAGTATAATATGTCAAATCATGTTTCAGGTGCATAAAAAAAATGAAGCATCAGTACAATTGTAAGTAAATTTTTATTTCGGCAATATTTTGGTGCTTATAAAATAAAGACTTAGAATAATTCAAAATCCTATATACCTCGTGGCTTAGAGCTGAATAGTCATTGAAAAAATACTGGAAATGTGTATTCATTTTGGAATAATTGATTCATTGTGGTGCGCTTGTTTGTATAAAAAAAACTCACTTCTTTTTTGTATGAGATCGCAAGGAATAGATTATTGATTATTCATATTTAATATATAAATGGGGGGTATTATTTTTGACAATATTTATAACGGTGTGATTTGCACTGAATTTACGCTAAAAACGTGTATTTTTTATGAAATAAACAAGAAAAAATCAATGGAAGTGAAAAATATTTATAAATAATCCCTTGTTATTTTTATCTTTAAAAAACATGTGGATATCTTATTTTTATTTGGTGGTTTATCATTGTTATTGTCGCTGCACTCGTGAATGATTCTTATTTAATGGGTTTTTAGACTAAAGCGAAATCTGATTGTTTGTATTTTGATATTTCACGTCTTATAATTCGGTGTCGTTATATATAGGTTAGGCATGTGCTGTTCTTGCCTGACAATGCCAGCTTTCCTTTGAATTAATTCAAACAAACTCCAGTTGGAGTTTCTACCTACAGGATGCCCGCTGTGAAAAGCAACAGACCTGTCAATTTGTCCATGGGTCAAGTGTTAGCGGTAAATTTACGCTCACCCGTGGCTATTGCATCAATTCTACACCGTCTATCAGGTGTAATCGTTTTCTTACTCGTCGCAGTTCTTTTATGGATTTTGGATAAATCTTTATCTTCACCAGAAGGATTTGACTACGTTAAAAATGTCGTTTTCGGAAATATCTGTGTACGTTTTATCGTATGGGTATTTGTAGCCGGCCTAATTTTCCACTTCATCGCAGGGATCAAGCATTTGCTTGCTGATGTCGGTTTTGCTGAAGAGTTACAAAGTGGTCGTATTGCAGCTACAGTTTCATTAATCTTGTCTGCGGTTTGTATTGTCGCAGCCTTCGTATGGATTATGTTCTGATGAAAAGTGCTACAGGTTTAACAGGTTCAGGTTCTCGCGATTGGTACATCCAGCGTGTTAGTGCTGTGGTGTTGGCTGCTTATACTGTTGTTATATTCGGTTGGATCCTTTGCAATAGCGGATTCGGTTATGAACAGTGGGCTGGCTTTATGTTGACTTTGCCAATGAAGATTTTTTCTTTATTAGCAGTGTTGTCGCTGGTTGCACACGCTTGGATTGGTATGTGGCAAGTCTTTACTGATTATGTAACGACTCGTCAAATGGGTCCTTCGGCTTCAGGTTTACGCCTTGTGCTCACTACTGCTGTGATTATTTCAGTATTCGTGTACGCAATCTGGGGTATCCAGATTTTCTGGGCAAATTGATAGGAAGAGATCATGGCAACTACCCCTAAAGAAAATTATTCAAACATCCAAACCCTATCATTTGACGCAGTTATCGTCGGTGGTGGTGGTTCTGGTATGCGTGCTGCTTACCAACTTGCTCAAGCTGGTTTAAAAGTTGCGGTATTGACCAAAGTATTCCCAACACGTTCGCATACGGTTGCTGCTCAAGGTGGTATTGGTGCGTCGTTAGGTAACATGCAGGAAGATAACTGGCACTATCACTTTTATGACACGGTTAAAGGTTCTGACTGGTTAGGTGATCAGGACGCAATCGAGTTTATGACACGTGAAGCACCGAAAGTTGTTTATGAGCTTGAACACTTAGGTATGCCTTTTGACCGTAATGAAGATGGTACGATCTACCAGCGTCCATTTGGTGGTCACTCTGCAAATTACGGTGAAAAAGCTGTTCCTCGTGCTTGTGCTGCTGCTGACCGTACCGGTCATGCATTGCTTCATACTTTGTATCAAAGCAACGTGAAAATGGGGACTCAGTTTTACGTTGAATGGATTGCATTAGATTTAATCCGTAACGAAGCAGGCGACGTACTTGGTGTGACAGCGATTGACCAAGAAACAGGTAATATTGCTGTGTTCCAAGCCAAAGCAACATTATTTGCTACTGGTGGTGCAGGTCGTGTTTACCGCGCATCTACCAATGCTTATATCAATACTGGTGACGGTCTTGGTATGGCGGCGCGTGCAGGTATTCCATTACAAGATATGGAATTCTGGCAGTTCCACCCAACAGGTGTTGCGGGCGCGGGCGTATTGTTGACTGAAGGTTGTCGTGGTGAAGGTGGTATCCTTCGTAACAAAGACGGCGAACCATTTATGGAACGTTATGCGCCGACTTTAAAAGACTTGGCACCACGTGACTTCGTATCACGTTCTATGGACCAAGAAATTAAAGAAGGTCGTGGCTGTGGTCCTAAAGCGGATTATATCTTATTGGATATGACGCATTTGGGTGCTGAGACGATTATGAAGCGTCTACCATCTGTATTTGAGATTGGTAAGAAGTTTGCAAACGTTGACTGTACCAAAGAGCCAATTCCTGTTGTACCAACAATCCATTATCAAATGGGTGGTATTCCTACCAATATTCATGGTCAAGTGGTTGTACCGCATGGCGTGGAAGAAGGTGAGTTTTCTGCACATTATGATAAAGATTCGAAAGAATATACCTATAAAGGTACGCGTGATTATGTAAAACCTGTTAAGGGCTTTTACGCAATTGGCGAATGTTCTTGTGTGTCTGTACATGGTGCAAACCGTTTAGGTACGAACTCATTGCTTGATCTTGTTGTGTTTGGTAAAGCAGCGGGTGAACATATCATTGACTATGTGACTAAACATCATGGCGATGACTATGCTCCACTTCCAACAGATGTATTGGAAAATACATTGGCGCGTGTGCGTAAATTGGATGAATCTGCTACGGGTGAAAATGCACAAGAAGTTGCAGATGTTATTCGTGACATCGTACAAGACCATGCTGGTGTATTCCGTACTCAAGCGTTGCTTGACAAAGGCGTGAAAGAAATTCTTGCGATTGAATCACGTGTGCGTAACATTCATTTAAAAGACAAATCTAAAGTGTTTAACACAGCGCGTGTTGAAGCATTAGAAGTTGAAAATTTATATGAAGTTGCAAAAGCAACCTTGATTTCTGCTGCTGCTCGTAAAGAGTGTCGTGGTGCGCATACCGTTGTTGATTATGAATTAGCACCTGATCACCCGACTTATTCTTATGGTCGTCGTGATGATGAGTGGATGAAACATACGTTATGGTATTCAGCAGACAATCGTCTTGAATATAAGCCAGTACGTTTCCAGCCATTGACGGTTGAAGCAATTGAACCTAAGCCACGTACATTCTAATTGGGAGAACAAAGATGAGTAGAGGCACTCGTACATTCGAAATCTACCGCTATGATCCTGATAAGGATAAAGCGCCGTACATGCAAACTTATAAACTTGAGTTAACCGATAAGCACCGTATGTTGCTTGATGCGTTACTTGCGTTGAAAGTGCAGGATGAGACATTAACATTCCGCCGTTCATGCCGTGAAGGTATTTGTGGTTCGGATGGTGTGAACATCAATGGTAAAAATGGTTTGGCTTGTTTGTGGAACCTGAACGACTTACCAGAGAAGATTGTGATTCGTCCTTTACCTGGTTTGCCAGTCGTAAAAGACTTGGTCGTAGATATGAACCAATTCTATGACCAATATAACAAGATTCACCCATTCTTGATCAATGATCAACCTGCGCCAGCTAAAGAGCGTTTACAGTCTCAGTCAGAGCGTGAACATTTAGATGGTTTGTATGAATGTATTCTTTGTGCATGTTGTTCAACAGCATGCCCATCATTCTGGTGGAACCCTGACAAGTTCCTTGGACCATCAGCTTTGTTAAATGCATATCGTTTTATCATTGACTCTCGTGATACAGCGACGCAAGAACGTTTGGCTCGTTTAGATGATCCATTCAGCTTGTTCCGTTGTAAGGGCATCATGAACTGTGTATCGGTATGTCCTAAAGGGCTAAACCCGACGAAGGCAATTGGTCACATTCGTAATATGTTGTTAGATCAAGCGGGATAATTTCGTTTTCTAACGCAAAAACGGAAGTTTCGAAAGGAGCTTCCGTTTTTTATTTGTTGGGGTTTTGCTTCTAAAAATTGCAGGTGAATAAGTCCCTGAATGTGTTAATTAGACATATAAGTCATATTGTTAAGCTTAATAATAAAAATGGATATGTGATGATGTGGCTTATTTTTAAACACTGTGCGTGATGTTTGTGCAAGAATTGTAGCGTTTGTTAAACTTTGGTCGATAAAAGCGCAACTTTTATAAAAAGGGCGGTATATTAGAGCATAATTTGATGTATGTATTTCGCTGCTTTATGGATGGTATGTGTCAAAAAAATCAATCCCCGCTTGATAACATGTTAGCATTTCTGCCACAGCTAAAAGCAAAAAATAAGTTTATTCTTAGAGGTGTCTTCGGCTGATATCTCAAGCTTTTATTTTGGCTTTTTTTACTGGGGAAGTCATTTTAGAAAAGTTAAAGCTTGATTTAATTTTTCTAAAATGATTTGCAAAAAATTGCTCGATTTCATCGAGTATAAGAATGAGTTATGTGCTTTGAATTGAAAGTGCATAGCTCATTTATTACATCAAAGGAAATATTCCGGATGTGTAGTAATGATGTCTCAAGGTCGTAAGATCTTGGGCTGTAGTGTCTTGTTACCAATTTGACATTATGAATCATGGGTGCGCTTAAAAGGCAACCCGTAATATTTTTTGCAATAGGAAATGGGTCCAAAAATGCAAGAAGTTGCTGACGCGCTGCGTCTTGACACTGAACTTTCTGCTGATAGTGCAGCGTATATTGAAGATCTTTACGAGCTGTACCTATCATCTCCAACCTTAGTCTCTGAGGATTGGCGTGAATATTTTGATAAATATCCTAAAGGTGATCAGCCACACGGTAATGTGCGTGAACAGTTCCTTTTATTAGGACGTAATGCCAATCGTGTGCAACCTATGGTACAAAGTACTGTTAGTACAGAGCACGAGCGTCGTCAAATTGGTGTTTTACAACTCATCGCTGCGTACCGTAACCGTGGTCATCAAAAAGCTAAACTTGATCCATTAGGTCTTGCGAAACGCGAAGAAGTTCCTGACCTTGATTTATCTGAACATAATTTAACTAAATCTGATCTAGATACTGTATTTAATACAGGCAATCTTGCAATTGGAAAAGCAGAAGCAACATTGTCAGAAATGATTGAGGCAATGGAAGCAACTTACTGTGGTTCAATTGGTGCAGAGTATATGCATATTGTTGACACCAAAGAAAAACGTTGGATTCAACAACGTTTGGAAAGTGTTCGCGGTAAATTCCAGTTAAATGCAGAGCAGAAAAAAGCTGTACTTGAGCGCTTAACGGCAGCTGAAGGCTTGGAAAAATACCTTGGCAACAAATTCGTTGGCGCAAAGCGTTTTGGTGTGGAAGGCGGTGAGTCTTTTATTCCAATGGTCAACGAGCTGATTCAACGTGCAGGTGCAGTTGGTTGTAAAGAAGTTGTGATTGGTATGCCACACCGTGGTCGTCTCAACTTGCTTGTCAATATTATGGGTAAAAACCCAGCTGACCTTTTTGGTGAGTTTGAAGGTAAAAGCATTCATAAGAAAGGCTCTGGTGATGTGAAGTATCATCAAGGTTTCTCATCAAATGTGATGACCCCAGGTGGCGAAGTTCACCTAGCTTTAGCATTTAACCCATCCCATTTAGAAATCGTTGGTCCAGTGGTTGAAGGATCTGTACGTGCACGTCAAGTTCGTCGTAAAGATATCGGCGGTGATGACGTACTTCCATTGATTGTTCACGGTGATGCTGCATTTGCAGGTCAAGGTGTGAACATGGAAACCTTCCAAATGTCACAAACGCGTGGCTATACAGTTGGTGGTACGGTTCATATCGTGGTCAATAACCAAGTCGGTTTTACCACTTCAGATCCACGTGACACACGTTCTACAGAATACTGTACCGATGTAGCAAAAATGATTCAGGCGCCTATTTTCCATGTCAATGGTGATGATCCTGAAGCTGTTATCTTTGCGACGCAAATTGCACATGATTTCCGTCATGAATTCCGTAAAGACGTGATTTTGGACTTGTTCTGCTACCGTCGTCGTGGTCATAACGAAGCGGATGAGCCATCTGGTACTCAACCATTGATGTATCAAGTCATTAATAAAAAAGCGACAACACGTACTTTATACGCAGACCAATTGGTACAAGAGAAAGTGCTTGATCGTTCGACTGCTGATCAAATGGTAGAGGATTATCGCGCTGATTTAGAGGCTGGTAATCACGTTGCCAATGCATTAGTACGTGAACCAAATAAACACATGTTTGTCGATTGGACGCCGTATCTAGGTCACGAATATACAGATGTTTGGGATACAACTTTTAATATCGATCGTTTGAAAGAACTTGGTAAAAAGATGAATACATTACCAGAAGGTTTTGTGTTGCAACGCCAAGTGCAAAAAGTGATTGATGACCGTGTGAAAATGCAAGCCGGCGAAATGCCACTCAACTGGGGTGCTGCTGAAACTTTAGCTTATGCAACACTTTTGGATGACGGTTTCCTTGTGCGTATTACGGGTGAAGACGTAGGTCGTGGAACGTTCTCTCATCGTCATGCAAAATTACATAACCAAGTTGATGGTTCTGTATATATTCCTCTTTGTCACATTAAAGAAAATCAGCCTCGTACAGCGGTATATGATTCTTTATTGTCTGAAGAAGCTGTACTTGCATTTGAATATGGTTATTCAACCACTTTGCCAAAGAGTTTGATCGTTTGGGAAGCACAATTTGGTGATTTCGTTAACTGTGCACAAGTGGTGATTGACCAATTTATCGCTTCTGGTGAGACCAAATGGGAACGTGTATGTGGTCTGACGATGTTGTTACCTCATGGTTATGAAGGTCAAGGCCCTGAGCATTCATCTGCACGTTTAGAGCGTTTCTTACAGCTATGTGCTGAAGAAAATATGCAGGTGATGACACCAACGACTCCAGCGCAAATCTTCCATGCGTTACGTCGTCAAGCGGTTCGTCCTATTCGTAAGCCTTTGATCGTGATGTCACCGAAATCTTTATTACGTCACAAACTTGCGACTTCAACTTTAGATGAATTAGCAAATGGTGCATTCCAAACTGTGATCGATGAAGTGGATCAAATCAACAAAGCTGAAGTGACTCGCTTAGTGCTTTGTGGTGGTAAGGTTTATTACGATTTACTCGAAAAACGTCGTGAGCTTGGTTTAAACAATACTGCGATCGTTCGTCTTGAACAATTGTATCCTTACCCAGAGCAGCGCTTAGCTGAAGTCATGGCTACATATCCAAACATTGAAGATCTTGTTTGGGCACAAGAAGAACCGAAGAACCAAGGCGCTTGGTTGTTCATCGTTCCTCGTTTATATGAAGACATGCTTAAATCTGGTAAACAAATTCGTATTAGCTATGCTGGTCGTGAAGCATCTGCCGCACCTGCCTGTGGCTCACCGTACTTGCATGCAAAACAACAAGCTCAGCTCGTCAATGACGCACTTGCAATTGAAGCTGAACAATCAGGAGATTCTCAATAATGGCAACCGAAATTAAAGCACCGGTATTCCCAGAGTCAGTTGCTGACGGTACGATCGCAACTTGGCACAAGAAAGTAGGTGAACCTGTATCACGTGATGAAGTGATCTGTGACATTGAAACCGATAAAGTTGTTTTAGAAGTGGTTGCTCCAGCTGACGGTAGTTTGGTTGCAATCATCAAAGACGAAGGTGAAACAGTACTTTCTGACGAAGTGATTGCACAGTTTGAAGCTGGTGCTGTTTCTGCGGCTGCTCCTGAAGCTGCTGCACCAGCGGCTGAAGCTCCTGCTGCATCTGCGCCAGCGGCTGCATCTACTCAAGCAGTTGATCAAAACCAAGCGCCTGCGGTTCGTAAAGCATTATCTGAAACAGGTATCAATGCTGCTGATGTACAAGGTACAGGCCGTGGTGGTCGCATCACTAAAGAAGATGTTGCTGGTCATCAAGCTAAACCTGCTGCATCAGTTCAACCATTAAGCGTTGCTGTAGGCGAGCGTATCGAAAAACGTGTTCCAATGACGCGTTTACGTAAGCGTGTTGCTGAGCGTTTATTGGCTGCGACACAACAAACTGCAATGTTAACGACATTCAACGAAGTTAACATGAAGCCAATCATGGAAATGCGTAAGCAATATAAAGATGCTTTCGAGAAGCGTCATGGTGCTCGTTTAGGCTTTATGTCTTTCTTTGTTAAAGCGGCGACTGAAGCACTAAAACGCTACCCAGCGGTGAATGGTTCTATTGATGGCGATGATATCGTTTATCACGGTTTCTATGACATCGGTGTTGCTGTATCGAGTGAACGTGGCTTAGTTGTTCCTGTACTTCGTGATACTGACCGTATGAACTATGCAGAAGTTGAAAACGGTATCCGTGACTACGCTTATAAAGCACGTGACGGTAAATTAGGTATCGAAGACATGACTGGTGGTACGTTCACGATCACCAATGGTGGTACTTTCGGTTCATTGCTTTCAACGCCGATTTTGAATACGCCGCAAACAGCTATTTTGGGTATGCATAAGATCCAAGAGCGTCCAATGGCGGTAAATGGTCAAGTTGAAATCTTACCAATGATGTATTTAGCACTTTCTTATGACCACCGTTTAATCGATGGTAAAGAAGCTGTAGGTTTCTTGGTAACAATCAAAGAGTTGTTAGAAGAGCCAGCTAAACTCATTCTCGATCTTTAATACATTAATTATAAATCTCCTCTAACCCCTCTTTACTAAAGAGGGGGAGTCTCCCTTTGAAAAAGGGGGATTTAGGGGGATTAATCGGAGATAAAAATGTCTCAACAGTTTGATCTTGTTGTTATTGGCGGTGGACCTGGTGGTTATGAAGCAGCGATCCGTGCTGCACAACTGGGTTTTAAAGTTGCTTGTATCGAAAAACGTATTCACAACGGTAAGCCATCTCTAGGTGGTACGTGTTTAAACGTGGGTTGTATCCCTTCTAAAGCATTACTCGATTCTTCTCACCGTTATGAAGCAACGATTCATGAACTTGCTGAACACGGTATTAGCACAGGCGAAGTTAAATTTGATTTAGATACTTTGCTTGCTCGTAAAGACAAAGTTGTAGAACAATTGACAGGTGGTGTTGCTCAATTACTGAAAGGTAATGGTATCGAGTGGTTACAAGGTACGGGTAAATTACTTGCTGGTAAAAAAGTAGAATTTACGCCTTTCGAGGGTGATGTACAGGTTTTAGAGCCTAAGTACGTGATTCTTGCGACGGGTTCTGTCCCAGTAAATATTCCTGTAGCACCTGTTGATGAAGACTTAATCGTTGACTCGACTGGCGCATTAAAATTCCCAGAAGTTCCAAAGCGTCTGGGTGTGATTGGTGCAGGTGTGATCGGTTTAGAACTTGGTTCTGTATGGCGTCGCTTGGGTGCAGAAGTTGTTGTATTTGAAGCAATGGATACTTTCTTGCCGATGGCGGACAAAGCATTAGCGAAGGAATATCAAAAAATCTTGAAAAAACAAGATTTAGATATTCGTATCGGTGCAAAAGTATCTGGCACAGAAATTAACGGTCGCGAAGTAACCGTTAAGTATAACCAAGCTGGCGAAGACAAAGAGCAAGTGTTTGACAAGCTCATCGTTTGTGTAGGCCGTAAAGCGTATGCAGAAGGTCTATTGGCAGAAGACTCTGGTATTAAATTGACTGAACGTGGTTTGGTTGATGTCAATGATCAATGTCTAACATCTGTTGAAGGCGTTTACGCAATTGGTGACTTAGTTCGTGGTCCAATGCTTGCACATAAAGCAATGGAAGAGGGCGTAATGGCTGTTGAGCGTATTCACGGTCATGCTGCTCAAGTGAACTATGACACGATCATCAGTGTTATTTACACGCATCCAGAAGCAGCTTGGGTTGGTCTAACTGAAGAACAAGCTAAAGAAAAAGGTCATGAAGTTAAAGCAGGTCAATTCCCGTTTGCGGTGAATGGTCGTGCATTGGCTGCTGGTGATACTGCTGGTTTTGTTAAATTCGTTGCTGATGCCAAAACAGATCGCCTGTTAGGTATGCACGTTGTTGGTCCAAATGCATCTGATATCGTACATCAAGGTATGATCGCACTTGAATTTGTATCTTCAGTTGAAGATTTACAATTGATGACTTTTGGTCACCCAACATTCTCTGAAGTTGTACATGAAGCAGCGCTTGCTGTTGATGGTCGTGCAATCCACGCGATTCAACGTAAGCGTAAATAAATTAAAAGTGTGGTTCGCCACACTTTTTTTGAATGATGATGATCGCTTTTATAAGGTGATCATTTACTCAATATGTAGCAGTCTAGTTTTAAGTACATCTAGGCTGTATCACACAAACAACATAGTAGGTAACTAAATGAACTTACATGAGTATCAAGCTAAAGCGTTATTGAAAGAATATGGTATGCCAGTACAAGAAGGTATCTTGGCAACCAATGCAGACGAAGCAGTTGCTGCATTTGAACAGCTTGGTGGTAAATTCGCAGTAATGAAAGCGCAAGTTCATGCTGGTGGCCGTGGTAAGGCTGGTGGTGTTAAAGTTGCAAAATCTAAAGAAGATGTTATTGAATTCGCTAACAACATCATTGGTACTCGTTTAGTAACGTATCAAACAGATGCAAATGGTCAACCAGTTAACAGCATTATCGTTGCTGAAGACGTTTACCCAGTTGAGCGTGAGCTTTATTTGGGCGCGGTTGTAGACCGTTCTAGCCGTCGTATTACTTTCATGGCTTCTACCGAAGGTGGTGTAGAAATCGAGAAAGTTGCAGAAGAAACGCCTGAAAAAATTATCAAAGTTGAAGTTGACCCACTTGTTGGCTTACAACCATTCCAAGCGCGTGAAGTTGCGTTTGCTTTAGGTTTGAAAGACAAGCAAATTAGCCAATTTGTAAAAATTATGGCTGCTGCTTACCAAGCATTTGTAGAAAATGATTTTGCATTATTTGAAATTAACCCACTTTCAGTTCGTGAAAATGGCGATATTTTATGTGTTGATGCGAAAGTAGGTATCGATTCTAACGCGCTTTACCGTTTACCTAAAGTTGCTGCTTTACGTGACAAATCTCAAGAGAATGAGCGTGAATTAAAAGCATCTGAATTTGATCTTAACTATGTTGCTTTAGAAGGTAACATCGGTTGTATGGTGAATGGCGCTGGTCTTGCAATGGCTACAATGGACATCATCAAGCTTTATGGTGGTCAGCCTGCAAACTTCCTTGACGTTGGTGGCGGTGCGACTAAAGAGCGCGTAATCGAAGCGTTCAAAATCATCCTTGCGGATACATCTGTACAAGGTGTTTTAATCAACATCTTCGGTGGTATCGTACGTTGTGACATGATTGCTGAAGCAATTATTGCAGCGGTTCAAGAAGTAAATGTAACTGTACCGGTTGTTGTTCGTTTAGAAGGTAACAACGCTGAGTTAGGTGCTAAATTACTTGATGAATCTGGTTTGAAATTAATTTCTGCGAACGGTTTATCTGATGCCGCAGAAAAAGTTGTAGCTGCAGTTAAAGCGTAAGGAGTATCAATCATGAGCGTATTAATTAATAAAGACACTAAAGTATTGGTACAAGGTTTTACTGGTAAAAACGGTACTTTCCACTCTGCACAAGCTTTAGACTACGGTACAAAAGTTGTCGGTGGTGTGACTCCGGGTAAAGGTGGTTCAACTCATCTTGACTTACCTGTATTTAACACAATGAAAGAAGCTGTACGTGAAACACATGCTGATGCAACTGTGATCTATGTACCAGCTCCATTCGTTTTAGACTCAATCATTGAAGCAGTTGATTCTGGCGTTAGCCTGATCGTTGTGATCACTGAAGGTGTTCCAACAATCGACATGCTTAAAGCAAAACGCTACTTAGAAACTAACGGTAACGGTACACGTTTAGTTGGTCCTAACTGCCCGGGCGTGATCACTCCAGGCGAATGTAAGATTGGTATTATGCCAGGTCACATTCATCAACCAGGTCGTATTGGTATCATCTCACGTTCAGGTACATTGACTTATGAAGCGGTTGCTCAAACAACTAAGCTTGGTTTAGGTCAGTCTACTTGTATCGGTATTGGTGGTGACCCAATCCCAGGTATGAACCAGATCGAAGCGCTTCAATTGTTCCAAGACGATCCAGATACTGATGCAATCATCATGATCGGTGAGATCGGTGGTACAGCGGAAGAAGAAGCTGCTGAATTCATCAAATCTAACGTGACTAAGCCTGTAGTAGGTTACATCGCTGGTGTAACTGCACCTAAAGGTAAGCGTATGGGTCACGCTGGCGCAATCATTTCTGGTGGTCAAGGTACTGCTGAAGAGAAATTCGCTGCATTTGAACGTGCGGGAATGGCTTACACTCGTAGCCCAGCTGAGCTTGGTTCAACAATGATGCAAGTATTGAAAGAGAAAGGTTTAGCGTAATACGTTAGATTTTAATCTGAAAAAAACCCCAATATTTTTTATTGGGGTTTTTTATTGGAGTGAATAAATAATTTATTCAGATTTTGGCTTTAAGTTCTGAGTCAAACCATTAATATCACCACCTTGTAAGCCAAGTTCACTCATCAAGCTATCGATCAATGGTGCTTGTGAGCGGTAGCGTAGGGCGCTATTCACGACCTGATCAGATAAAGAAGCTTGGCTATTTTCAACTGCTTCGCCAGATCCGCCGCTTCCACCAGCAAAACCACCTAAACCATTGACCTGTAAAATCTTGATGTCATCAATATTTTCCATTGGTTTAACACTTTCACGGATAATATCTGGTAAATGTTTAAGAAGTGCTAAGCGTACTTGCATTTCTACCTGTTCAGCAGAGAGTACGTTGGCTGCTTCATTGACAGCACGTGTACCTTCAGCATCAACTTGGTATTGTTTTTCTAAGGCTTGAGCAAGCAATATTTTTGCATCCGCTTCACCTTTTGCTTTTAAGCGAACCTTCTCAGCTTCGGCTTCAGCACCAATACGGACTGCCTCAGCTTCATCAGCAGCAGCCTTTTTACCTGCATCAGCAGCCACCGTAATCGCAATCGCATCTTTCTCAGCAGATTGTTTTGCTGCAACCAATTCAACGGCTTTCTGACGCTCTGCGCGTTGTGTTTCACGCACGGTGATTACTTCTTCTTCTGCTTTTACTGCTTCAGCACGTGCTTTATCGGCTTGCGCTTTGGCTTCAGATTCAGCACGAGACTTTTCAGCAATGGCAATGGCGCGATCTTGCTCTGCAAGTTCAATGGTTTTCTTTTGTTCAACTTCTGCTTTTTGAATGAGCTGTGCTTTTTGAATATTTTCATTTTCAACATCACGCGCCGCTGCAATACGCTTCAATTCAACTTCACGCTCAGCAGCAATACGTGCTTCTTCAGCTTCACGTTTTTTGCCAGCTTCTTGAGACGCAATTTCAGCCGATTGTTCAGCTTTTCGAATTGAAATTTCTCGCTCTTGTTGTAGTTTTGCGTATTCTTCTTCACGTGAAATTTCAAGACGTTTACGTTCAGCTTCTAAATCTTTACTGCGAATGGCAAGATCAGTATCTTGTTCGATATCGTTACGTTTTTTACGACGATCCTCAATGGTTTCTGTCAGCTTGGTTAAACCTTCAGCATCGAACGCATTTTGTGGATTAAAGAATTTAAAGCTGGTTTGATCCAAGCCTGTTAATGACACTGTTTCAAGCTCTAAACCATTCTTTGATAAATCTTCTGATACCACTTGCTGAACTTTTTGCACGAAGTCGACGCGTTTTTCATGTAGCTCTTCCATTGCCATTTCTGCGGCAACTGCACGTAAAGAGTCTACAAACTTACCTTCAACTAAATCTTTTAGTTCAGGTGGGGACATGGTCTTTCTACCCAGCGTCTGAGCAGCCGTTGCAATTGATTCAGCCGTTGGTTTAACGCGAACATAAAACTCAGCCATAACATCGACACGCATACGATCACGGGTAATTAAAGCTTGGTCGGCAGCACGTTTCACTTCTAAGCGTAAAGTATTCATATTTACAGGAATGATTTCATGTAAAACTGGTAGTACAATCGCACCACCATTTAAAATCACTTTTTCACCGCCCCAACCTGTACGTACAAAAGAGACTTCTTTACTTGAACGTGTATATAATCGAGCAATTACAACACCAATAAAAATCAGTACAGCAAAAATAATACCCGTAATAATTAGAATTTCAGTCAATGCTGAAGTAAGCATTTAAATACCCTCTATGTAAATAATATAAAAAATTAAGTGGCAATTGCTTGAAAGCCAATTTTGGTTCTTTGCGTTAAAATAACGTCTTGTCCTTGATGAAATATAATATCAAGTTCCGGTTCAACCAAGACATAATGTGTCTGACCAAATTGGTCTTTAACTTTCGCTTGAGCAGGGGAGTTGGGTTTTGCTTCACCCAAAATAATCTGTGCGGTAAGTCCAATCAGTTCATCACTATGAATCGCGGTGGTTTCATCTTTTGGGATAATTTTTGCAACGAAAGCAGCGCTATAGCGCACAATAGGCATACAAAGAAACAGACATGCTGGTGCGATCAACCAAGCTGAAAAATAATGCTCAGTCAAAAGGAAAAAAATATTCTGAATAATTAAGCCAGTTAACCCATAAGCAGTTAGAAAAATGATCAGCCAAATTAATAGTGGGACTTTACCCAGATATAACCACTCTAGAAGTTGAGTAAATACGTTATTTGAATGTTCAATCGAGACATCGGCATTATTGATTTCAGTTAGGCTATCTGGTAGAAATTGTTCAAAGAAACTAGAGCTGCCACCCAGTAATAATAAAATGATTTCAAGAACACCAATAAATAAACAGAGCAATAATGCAATGCTAAAAATAAAATTGGATGGGTGGGTGAGGAGTTCTAAAATCATTCGCATTACTCTTATTTCTTTTTTTGAAAGAATTAATAAATTTTTATAAAAATAAAACAGTTATAAGGATAAATGTAAGTGACTTTAAATTCAACTTAAATTACGCGTTGTTGCAGGCGAAAAAAAACGCAATGATTGGGGTGATCACTGCGTTGAACAACGAATCTGTTTAAAACAGTTTCGGTTGAAAAGGAGAAATGTCATGAGATTAGTGTTTGCTAACCTACTTCGCTATATTATTTAAAAACCTGACCAGATTCATGGGTATTCGTGTTACCTACTGTTAATAGATGTTAATAAGTGACAAAAAGTGTTAGTTTTTGATTTTAAAGAAAAGTTCTTAAATTAGACTTAAATCAAGTGTTTATACAAAAAAAGCCCATTTTGTGGACTTTTTTTGTGAAAAATAAACTAAATTAGAATTTGAATAATCCTAATCCTGCTTTTACTTCATCCAGCGTTTGCTGCGTAATATCTCGGCATTTTTCAGTACCTTGTTTGAGAATATCCATGATGTAATCAGGATCTTTCTCTAGCTCTGCACGACGATCACGGATTGGGGCGATCAGCTCTTGTAAAATACCTTCTAGGCGTTTTTTCACCGCACCATCACCTAAACCACCACGACGATAATGTGCTTTTAACTCTTCTACTTCTGCTTTGTTCGGATCAAAAGCATCGAGGTAAGTGAATACAATGTTACCTTCCACTTGACCTGGATCTTCAATTCGCAAGTGATTTGGATCGGTATACATCGCGTTCACAGCTTTTTTGATGTCTTTATCTGAAGCATTTAACACAATAGTGTTGCCCAAAGACTTCGACATTTTGGCTTTACCATCGAAACCAGGTAAACGCGCCATATTTGATAATAATGCTTTGCATTCAGGCAATAGATCATGACCGATTTGGCGGTTGACACGACGAACAACTTCGTTAGTTTGCTCAATCATTGGTAGTTGGTCTTCACCGACAGGGACAACCGTTGCTTTAAATGCAGTGATATCTGCTGCTTGAGCGATTGGATAACATAAGAAACCCGCTGGAATATCGCGTTCAAAGTTACGAAGCTGAATTTCTGCTTTTACGGTTGGATTTCGCTCTAAACGCGCTACGGTAACGTAGTTGAGATAAATCATCGTGAGTTCATTGAGCGCAGGCAAACAAGACTGTACACAAATGGTGGTTTTACTTGGGTCAATACCGACCGCTAAATAATCTAACGCAACTTGCAGAATGTTATTGCGTACTTTTTCTGGATTATCAGCATTATCCGTGAGTGCTTGGGCATCCGCCAATAAAAGGTGTTGATGATGACTATCTTGTAAACCTACACGTGAACGTAATGAACCGACGAAGTGTCCGAGATGAAGTTGTCCAGTAGGGCGGTCGCCTGTCAAAATGATTGGGCGATTATCAGCATTACTCATGATATGTTCCAAGATTCAGTGATTTGATCAATATAAGATTGGGATTATTGTACGGTAAATAATTTTTTTTCGTCAGCGATTGCTTCAAATTTTTATTAAATTAATGTTGTGAATTTATTGAGTGATTCTACAATAGAAAAATAACTACAAATTAGGAAATAAAATGGCCAGTGGTCTATTGTTATTACTCGATGATATTGCAACGGTATTAGATGATGTGGCGGTCATGAGCAAAATGGCTGCAAAAAAAACAGCAGGTGTATTGGGAGATGATTTAGCGCTCAATGCACAACAAGTGAGTGGTGTCCGTTCGGATCGCGAATTACCCGTTGTTTGGAGTGTTGCAAAAGGGTCGTTTGTAAATAAATTAATTTTAGTCCCATTAGCGCTGTTGATTAGTGTTTTTGCCCCATGGCTAATTAACCCATTATTAATGATTGGTGGCTTATTTCTTTGTTATGAGGGCGTGGAAAAAGTAGTCCACACATTCCACCATAAAAAAGCAAAAACAGCTGAAGAGGCGAATGAAAACCTACAAGAAGTAGAGGTTGATTTAGAGAAGTTTGAGAAAGAAAAAGTAAAGGGCGCAATTCGTACCGACTTTATTTTATCTGCTGAAATTGTGGTGATTTCGTTAGGTACCGTTGCAACAGCAGCATTTATGACTAAAGTGTCAGTATTAAGTGTTATTGCAATTGCCATGACCATTGGGGTCTATGGTTTCGTCGCGATGATTGTAAAAATTGATGATTTAGGTTTGTATTTAACCCAACAAGTTTCTGAATTTAAAAATAAAATAGGACGTGGATTACTCGCTTTTGCCCCTGTCTTAATGAAAACTTTATCTATTGTTGGGACGATTGCGATGTTTTTAGTCGGTGGCGGCATCATCACACATACGATTCCATTGCTACATCATTTGACTGAAGAAACAGTAGATCATTTAGAACTTATTCCTAGTTTCGGCTCAATCATTGGTGCTGTAACACCGACATTGATTAATTTTGGGGTCGGTTTAGTTGCTGGTGTGATTGTATTGATTGTCGTGGGTCTTATTCAAAAAGCATGGTCAAAAGCATCTGCTTAGAAAGAGATCGTCATCATTGTAAGCGTGTGAGGTGTTTATGCGTTGGAAAGGTCGTCGAGTGAGTAGCAATGTTGAAGATCGTCGTGGTGGTGGCGGAGCAAAAGCTGGTGGTATTAGTATTATAGGTTTGGTAATCGCTTTTGTTGCATGGAAATTTTTTGGCGTTGATCCACAGCAGGCTTATCAGGCAACCCAAGCAGTGACAAGTGCTCAATCTACCCAAGATGGGAGTGTGCCTCAAAACTTAACCGCTGATCAAAAAGAAGCAAGCGATTTTGTTGGAACCATTTTGGCTGATACAGAGGATACGTGGACACCTATTTTTCAGCAAATAGGAATGACTTATAAACCACCTAAGTTGGTTTTATTTAGTGGCGTAGTTCGTTCTGGTTGTGGTTCGGCACAAGCGGCTATGGGGCCATTTTACTGTCCTGCTGATCAGAAGGTTTATATTGATACCTCTTTCTTTAAAGATATGCGGCAGCAAATGGGCATTTCGGGAGAGCAAAATCAAACTGAGCTTTCTCGTCAAGATCAAGCGGGTGATTTCGCTCAAGCTTACGTAATTGCTCATGAGGTTGGACATCATATTCAAAATTTATTGGGTATTTCGAGTCAAGTGCAGCAAGCACGTGCTCAAGCGAGTCAAACTCAAGGCAATCAACTTTCAGTTCGTTTGGAGTTGCAAGCAGATTGTTTTGCTGGGATTTGGGCGCACCAAAATCATCAACGCACTCAGTTTCTAGAGCAAGGGGATATTGAAGAAGCGATGGATGCTGCCAAAAAGATTGGTGATGACTATTTACAGCGACGTGCTACAGGGCAGGTCGTACCAGATAGTTTTACTCATGGCAGCAGCGAGCAGCGTATGCATTGGTTTCAGCAAGGTTTGAAATCAGGTGATATTAATCAATGTAATACCTTTGGCTAAGTAGCTGATATTTTTCATTTGTTTCTTATTTGTACAGAGGGTTTCTATTGATTTTTTTAAGTCTAGCGAATGATATTTTTAAAATTTAGATGAAATGTAGTGTTTTGAGTTGAGAACAATAAAGAGGTTATATGGGTAATTATATTCTTTTACAAGCATTAACGGTGATTTTTGCATTATCCATAGCAACGACTATTTTTAATAAACGTATATTGGGTTTCCCACAAGCCATAGGTGTGCCGATCGTTTCTGCAATTTTTGTTTTTATATTGCAGTGGGGGGCAAGTTTATTGAGTGGTAATCAGTTTATTACTATTAATATTCATAATATTGAAGCTGCTGTAAGAAATATCGACTTTTACGATTTTTTAATTAACGGTGTAATTTGTTTTATCTTAACTTCGTCCGCTTTGAAATTTAAGATCTCAGACTTAAGGAATTATTGGAAGCCAATCAGTATTTTAGCCACGATTGCATTGGTACTCTGTGCTGGTTTTTATGCTGGGCTATTATATTTATTTCAATGGCTGATTGGCTATCATGTCCCATTTATTGTTTTATTACTCCTTGGCGCAGCCTTGGGTGCAACTGATCCCATTGGTGTTAAAGGGGTGTTGAGCTCGATTCGTGCACCACATCATCTAATGGTTAAGCTAGAAGGCGAGTCGTTGTTTAATGATGCAATGTGTATTGCCTTATTTATGACGTTGCTCAATGTTATACAGGGGGAACACTTTTCATTAATCGCAACAATTGAAACCTTGTTATATGAAATTATT
Source organism: Acinetobacter sp. NIPH 1852 (assembly GCF_022549455.1). Classification (NCBI taxonomy): domain Bacteria; kingdom Pseudomonadati; phylum Pseudomonadota; class Gammaproteobacteria; order Moraxellales; family Moraxellaceae; genus Acinetobacter; species Acinetobacter sp. NIPH 1852. Next base: position 350,341 of record NZ_JAKZGG010000001.1, read on the forward strand.
GTTGCTGTGATCATTGGTTTTGCATTTGGGTTGGGTATCTTGCGTTTATTGCGTGGCAAGCATGAAATGGAATCATTGATTTTAACCACGGCTTTACTTGCAAGCGGTTCGTATCTCGTTGCTTTATTTGCTCATGCCTCGGCGCCAATTGCATGTGTTATTGGTGGTTTGATTGTTGGGAACAAATGGCATGAGATTCGTGAGCAGCGCGAAATACGTGAGGTGAATCACTTTTGGCATACCGTCGAAGGGATCATTAACTCATTCCTTTTTACCTTAATTGGCTTAGAGTTATTTATTTTAGACTTAAATGCAGGTTTGATTATTGGAGGCGTTATTGCTTTCCTTATCTTGCATTTATCTAGATTCGTCGCGAATTTTTCTGCATTTGCTTTGTTTCCTTCGTTTCGTAAAAAGAGTTATAACGGGAGTCTAGCGATTTTATCTTGGGGTGGTGTGAGAGGAGGTATTTCGCTAGCATTGATTCTTGCTGTTGCAAATATCCCTGCACTTAGCGCCTATAGTAGTATTTTAATTGGTTATACTTTTATTAGCGTATTGCTGTCTGGTGTGGTGTGTGGTTTAGGCTTGCCAGCAGTAATGAATGCTTTTTATTATAATCCGAATACGGAAACTAAGGGTTTAAAAGGCTTTTATCAACGCATGTGTAATAAGATGAATCGACGTGGTTTTAAATACATTATTGGTGAGGATTCGGCAGGTAAAGAAATTATTACAATTTATAATCCAGAAGTTTTATTAGATCAAAAGACTGAGGATGGAGTTGCAACCATGCATCATCCAAATAAACGAGAAGAAGTTAGACGTTTGGAGGACCCTGAAAATTTTTAATATTAAATTGCTACGCTAAGTTATTAATATAGCGTATAAAAAATAGATTATTTATATAGGGAGGAGTAGTTTAAATCTGATTTATTTATTTAATAAAAGTTAATACAGTTTTCATATTTATTGATGCTTTAATGTAATTAAAAAATCAAATAAATAAAAAAAAATATTAAAAAATAAAAGCTTGAATTTTCTTGTGAACTCGGGCTTGTCACTCAAAACTATTTTTTTTTGAGGACTGTTTAACATTTTTAAAAATTGGTTTAGAGTAGAAGTGATAACTGTATCGGATGTAAAAATACAAAAATACGTGAAATTTTAGCACTTTAATTGATAAGCAGTTGAAAACAAATACATTATAATTGAGGAACAGGACCATGTCTGAAATACAAATAATTTCCAAGGAAAGTCATAAAACGCTTTCTAATACAATGGATAATACGGCTGTATTATCCCCCTCTCAACCCGCTGTTGTACTTGTCAAAATAAATATTCAGGACGTTGCGCAAGTTAAAAGAGATGGAACGAATGCTGTTGTCTTTTTGAAAAATGGAGAACAGATTGTTATTCAGAATTTCTTTGCGAGTGACAATAATCAAAACCTAGATAATAGTTTGGTCTTTCAAGGAAGTGATGGGAAGTTAATCTGGGCTAAATTCAAAGATTCAGAAAGCGACTCGGATGCTGATTCGGACGCTGATGCTGATGCGGACGCTGATGTCGAGCCGAATATGGAGGCGGCTGTCTATCTGGAGGAAACACCCGTTGCGGTACCCGCTGTAATTCAGACACCAGTTTCAGATGCTGTTTTTCAACCGATCGATTCAATTACACCATTGCTTTACCATGATGGTGGGATAAGCCCATGGTTATGGGGTGTTCCACTCGTTGCGGGTGGAATTATTGCAGCAGCAAGTAGTGGTGGTAGTAAAAACCGTAATAACGAAAGCGATTCAGATGCTGATAGCGACAGCGACTCAGACAGCGACTCAGACAGCGATTCCGATTCTGATAGCGACAGTGACTCAGACAGCGATTCCGATTCTGATAGCGACAGCGACTCAGACAGCGATTCCGATTCTGATAGCGACAGCGACTCAGACAGCGATTCTGATAGTGACAGTGACTCAGACAGCGATTCTGACTCTGATAGCGACAGTGACTCAGACAGCGATTCCGATTCTGATAGCGACAGTGACTCAGACAGCGATTCTGACTCTGATAGCGACAGTGACTCAGACAGCGATTCTGACTCTGATAGCGATAGTGACTCAGACAGTGATTCCGATTCTGATAGCGACAGCGATTCTGATAGCGACAGCGACTCAGACAGCGATTCTGACTCTGATAGCGACAGTGACTCAGACAGCGATTCCGATTCTGATAGCGACAGCGACTCAGACAGCGATTCTGACTCTGATAGCGACAGCGACTCAGACAGCGATTCTGACTCTGATAGCGACAGCGACT